>CAYYEH010000128.1:0-6130 GCA_964470815.1 uncultured Rikenella sp. | reverse complement strand
GCGGGGGATGATTCAGGAAAAGAGCAGTCTGACCAGTCCTTCAATCTTATAAACTTTTGAGATTTTGATTCCCGGGACTTCCCTCACTTCCCTGTGGAATCCCGAGATTACCATCTCTTTGAATCCCATTCTTGCGGCTTCCATGATACGTTGTTCAATCCTGGCCACCGGCCTGACCTCACCTGATAGGCCTACCTCGGCGGCAAAGGCTGTATGAGGGTCAACGGGTGCATCGAGGTTGGAAGAGAGGACTGCTGCAGCCACAGCAAGGTCAATTGCTGGGTCACTCACCTTCAGTCCGCCGGCTATATTCAGGAAGACGTCCTTTACCCCCAGCCTGAATCCGGCTCTTTTTTCGAGTACAGCAAGGAGCATATTCAGACGCCTGGTATCAAAGCCGGTGGAGCTTCGCTGTGGTGTACCGTAGACGGCGCTGCTGACCAGTGACTGGGTCTCTATCATGAATGGTCTCACACCGTCAACGGTGGCGGCGATAGTGACACCGCTTGCCGGGTCACGGTCACGGCGGATGAAGAGCTCTGAGGGGTCATTCACCTCCCGGAGGCCACCGGAACCCATTTCAAAGATTCCAATCTCGGCGGTTGATCCGAAGCGGTTCTTTACAGGCCTGAGTATCCTGAACACATAGTTGCCGTCGCCTTCAAACTGGAGAACCACGTCGACGATATGTTCCAGCACTTTCGGCCCGGCCAGGGTGCCGTCTTTGGTAATGTGGCCTATGAGTATCACCGGCACTCCTGATTCCTTGGCATAGCGAAGCATCATGGCCGCGCATTCACGCACCTGTGTGACAGACCCGGCGGATGATTCCAGCACTGACGAGCTGAGTGTCTGAATCGAATCAATTATCAGCAGTTCAGGTTTGATGGCGCCGGCCTGGGTGAGAACGCTTTCGGGCTCCGTTTCGTTGTAGATGAAGCATCTGTCGTTCTTTCCGGCAAGGCGTTTTGCCCTGAGCTTTACCTGCCCTTCGCTCTCCTCGCCTGAGACATACAGAACGGTTCTTCCAGGTGTTGCCAGCGCCACCTGGAGGGCCAGGGTTGATTTGCCGATTCCCGGTTCACCGCCCATCAGTATGAGTGACCCCTTTACCATTCCGCCGCCCAGTATCCGGTCTACCTCACCGATTCCTGCAGTTATCCGGTCGTTCTCATTAGCCTCGATACCCGATAGCAGTTCCGGCTTTCGCCTTGCAGAATCCCTGCTCAATGAAGAACGTGGGGTGGCAGCCACAATCTCTTCGCGGTAGCTGTTCCACTCGTGGCATGAGGGACAGTGGCCAATCCATTTGGGTGACTCTGCGCCGCAGCTCTGGCACACATAAAGAGATTTATTCTTCGCCATGGGAAAAGGAATATGCAACAGCCAAATTTACGAAAAGAATAGGTATCAGCCCTTTTTTTCAGTGACCACTGAAGTCAGCATCTTTCCCCCTTTGCTTCCGAACAGGGAATAAAGTGAAATGGCGCCTGCAATTGCAATGAGGATCATCTGTGATTCATGCTCCAGGGTTGCGTAGGCGAGCCCCTCCTCAAGAGGAATTGCATAAGCTACCAGCATCCCGCGCGACACAATCCAGTGGTATGCTCCCAGTCCGCTCTGCACCGGTGCGGCCATCCCGAAGCTGCCAATAACCAGGATGAACATGGTAGCTCCGATCCCCAGGTGAGAGGTGGATTCAAGACATAGAAGGGGGAAATATGACATAAAGAAATAGGATACCCAGAGCAGAAGCGTGAGAAGCATGAACTCCCACCGGCGGCGCAGTCTTACAATGGATTTCAGGCCGGTGAAGAGACCATCAGAGAATGAGTACATCTTTTTGAAGACGGGGTAGGAAGAAAGCTTCTCCCTCAGGAGGAAGAACATCACCACTGCCATCACCACAAGGAGGATTACAACAACGGTAATTATGGTGGCTGCCCCGAGTGATGAGGAGATCTTCCTTTCAGCCGGCATGAACACATTTTCTGAAAGGAAGCTGCCTGTGGCTGTGCTCCCTGCAACAAGGGTCAGCCCCAGGATCAGAAGGACAGTCAGGATATCAATTGTACGTTCCACCAGCATTGTTCCCACGAGCCTGTCAAACGGAATGTTTTCCTTCTTTGAAAGGGCGGCACACTTTGAGACTTCGCCAAGCCGCGGAAAAATCATGTTTGCAAAATAACCTGTAACAACGGCATGGTAGCTGTTCATCAGCCCGGGTTTGTGTCCGAGCGGCTCAATGAGCAGATTCCACCGGCGTGCCCTGATGAAAAAACTGAGAACCGAAAATGCCACTGCAGGCAACAGCCACCAGTAGTTGGCGTTTCTCAATACCGTCCAGAGTTCACTGATTTCAATGTCACGGAATGACAGCCACAGGAAGAGGGCAGCCAGTGAAAGAAAGAGTACGGCTTTTAAAGTTTGCTGAAGGCCCTTCTTCAATTCTCAGATGATTTTATTTGTGGCTGTATCAGGGAAAATGATGACCGGTTCAAATGACCCTGCCTCCTCCGGGGTGAGCTGAGCATATGCCATGATAATCACCACATCACCCACGGAAATCTTCCTGGCAGCCGGTCCGTTGAGGCAGATCTCTCCCGAGCCTCTCGTCCCTTTGATGACATAGGTCACAATTCTTTCGCCGTTGTTCCTGTCAAGGACATGAACCTTTTCATTTTCAATGATGCCTGCAGCATCCATCAGGTCCTCGTCAATGGTGACGCTTCCCACGTAATTAAGATCGGCACCGGTGACGGTGACATTGTGTATTTTTGATTTGAGTACTTCTATTAACATTTTACCGTATGAGGATTCACTTTACGGGCGCAAAGATAGCTAACCTTTTTTTCTTTACTGCAACCCGAATTCCATATTGTCAATAAGCCTCACATCACCTGCCCAGAGTGCGATGCAGCCGAAATACTTCTTTTCCGGGGAGATTCCGATTCGTGACCGTACAGGTGCAAGGGTATTTTGTTCCACAATCTCGAAATATTCAAGCCTGAAGTCAGGTATCATATTGATGCGGTCAGCTACGAACTCCCTGATTTCAGGTATTTCAAAATCTGCCAGCATTGCAGAGGCGGCAATGAGGGTTCTGTATATCTCCCCTGCCCTCGCGCGGTGATGGATCAGGAGCCTCCGGTTGCGGCTGCTCATTGCCAGTCCGTCACTCTCTCTCACAATAGGGCATGCGATGATTTCAGTCTTAGGGTATTCACGCCTGGCCAGTTCCCTGATGATGGTCAGCTGCTGGAAGTCCTTCTGCCCGAAGAAGGCACATGAAGGCCTGATGATGTCAAAGAGCCTGGATACAACCTGCGCAACGCCGTTGAAATGGCCGGGCCTGTGTACCCCTTCCATCACCCTCTCCAGTTCACCGAAGTCAAAGCGGCGGGTGTCAGGCTCAGGATAAATCTCCTCAACGGAGGGTACGAACACGAAGTCATTTTCCCTGAGTACTCCTGACAGCATCTGCAGGTCAGCATCAAGTGTCCTCGGATATTTGAGAAGATCATCGGGGTCATTGAACTGGGTGGGGTTTACAAAGATGCTTACGGCTGCCATGCGGCAACACTCCACAGCCCTCCCCACGAGCGAAAGATGACCCTCATGCAGTGCCCCCATGGTGGGCACAAACCCCGGGCTTCGCAGGACACTTACCCTGTAATGTTCCCGGACCTCCTTGGCGCTCTTAAGTACTTTCATGGCTATGACCTTTTCAAATGACTGACCCTGTTCTTTATCAGGCTGTCAGTACGTCAATGCAAAATAACACCATTTTTGTCAGTAACCCGTTGTATTTAAGCTTGGAAATTAATTCTGTTTTTTTTATTATCTTTGCACTTTCAATTAATATCTAGGTATACCGGGAGGTTTTAATGGAGAGCAGAAGGGTATTGTTTGTTTCACAGGAGATCATGCCATATCTCGGTGAGACAAAGCTTTCGAAAATCAGCCGTGATCTGCCGCAGGGCATACAGGAAAGGGGGAAGGAGATCCGGACATTCATGCCCCGTTACGGTTCCATCAATGAAAGGAGAAACCAGCTTCACGAGGTAATTCGTCTTTCAGGGATGAATCTTATCATTGATGACACTGACCATCCCCTGATAATCAAGGTAGCCTCGATACAATCAGCCCGGATGCAGGTATACTTTATTGACAACGACGACTATTTTCACCGGAAGCACACCGTTGCAGACGCCACCGGCAACGAATACGACGATAATGACGAAAGGGCCATTTTCTTTGCCCGCGGAGTGATTGAAACAGTCAGGAAACTTCGCTGGAGCCCTGATATAGTCCACTGCCACGGATGGCTTGCCTCGCTGGTACCCCTTTACCTGCGCAAACTGTACTCCGATGACCCGGTGTTCAGCAGGGTGAAATCAGTATATTCAGTCTACAATAACGGTTTTAAAAAGCCGTTAAAAGCTTCACTGTCCGATAAGCTTGCAGCAGACGGGATAGATGTCTCTGCGCTTAAGGCAATCAGGGGCAGCGCAGACTTCCTCAGCCTGACGACACTTGCCGCAGAACATTCAGACGGCATCATTTTCGGTTGCGAAAAGATTGACGAACAGGTGAAGAAGCATATAATTGCCATGGGAAAGCCTCTTCTTGAGTACCAGGGAGAGGAAAATTATATAGATGCATACAATGACTTTTATGACAAACTCCTTCTGGAACCGGCAAAATAAAAACCATAGCACCTCCCGAAAGGGGATGCAGACAAAAATAATACCCCTCTTCATACTGCTCCTCACGGCGACACTCTCCTGCTCGAAAGACCCGGTGAAAATAGGGCTGGAGATGCTTCCTGACAGTGATTTCATTGAGATCTGGTCAACTGATACAGTGGGCGTCAGGGCATATACCATGTATAACGTGGAGTCACTTTCATCTGACAGTACAAAAATGATAGCCGGATCAATTTATGACAATTATTTCGGTTCAACCCACTGTGACTTTGTGACACAGCTAAGGGTGATGAGCCCGTGGCCTGCCAAAGCTTTTACGGTCGATTCAGTGAAGCTTTTTTTTGTTCCGTCCAAGATTTCGGGAGATACCACGGCAGTGCACTACATGAGGATATACGAAACCGGAACAGTGCTGACAGACACAACCGACTACTACTCTGCACAGTCCCCTGACACAATCAATTTTCTGGGTCAGTACCTCCTGCCCAAGCTGGTTGTAAACCAGTCGGTGTCACTCAAGCTTGACAAATGGGTAGGCGAATACCTGATGAGGGATACAACCAAATTCTACCCGGCTGCAGATTTCTACAAGGAGTTTTTCAAGGGGCTGTACTTCGGCATCAGAAGTGAAACAAACCCTATCCTGGTGGAAATGAACGCATCACAGAATGCGAGCATTGAACCTCTCGGGATTACGGTATTCTACCGTTCTGATACTGTAAAATATAGTTACTCCTTTGTTGCCACACACAGGGCTGTGAACTACAACAGGTTCACCCATGACCGCACTACCGCCGACCCCGATAAGGAGATCATACATGTCAATGACCTGGTGGCTGATACTGCGGTTTATCTGCAGACCTACCAGGGAGTATATGTCAGGCTCGATATGCCTTCACTTGAAGCTTTCAGGGGGGTGGATAACCTGGCTGTCAACAAGGCAAGGATAATCGCCCCGGTACATATTGACGGTGGAACCTACAAGGAAAGCAGCATGCCACCACGCATCTATGTCCGTTACCGCAACAGCGAAGGAAAGGAACTGCCCATACCTGACCTTATCCATGATGTCTCCTTCATGGACGGCACATACTACAACGCAAAAGACAGCTACATCTTCAACATAACCTCATTTGTCCAGAAATACCTCGACAATGAGATAGAGGAACCCACCGTGGAATTCTTTCTTCCGCTCACAACAGCACAGAACGTGATCTTCAAGGCAAACTCCAACGAGCCGGCTTTCAAACTGGAGTTTGCGTATACAGTATTTTGATTAACAATTATTTACGCATTACTTATGTGTGGAATAGTAGGCTACATTGGCTCCCGTCCTGCCCGTGACATAGTTATCAACGGACTTAAGAGGCTGGAATACAGGGGTTATGATTCAGCAGGCATAGCCATCAGTGACGGTCAGC
>CAYYEH010000127.1:2988-6139 GCA_964470815.1 uncultured Rikenella sp. | reverse complement strand
AACAAAAAAAGGCAGCTTCCGCTGCCTATGTGATCCAGCTGGGGCTCGAACCCAGGACCCCATCCTTAAAAGGGATGTGCTCTACCAGCTGAGCTACTGAATCAGTCCTTTTTTTTGAGAGTGCAAATGTAGGTTAAAAAAAAATCCTTTCAAAAAAAAATCTGCACTTTTACCAAAAATTGTAAAAATTTAACTCCTGCCGCAGGTAAGGGTAAAATCTCATTATATTTATCTTCTATCAGAGAACAAATGAGACGCAATATATTCCGGGATAAAGTCGTGATTGTCACCGGTGCTTCATCGGGCATAGGAAGAGCAACCGCAATTGAATTCGCACGAAACGGGAGCAGGGTAGTCCTCGCTGCCCGTTCGGAGGAGCGACTGAAGGAACTGGAAAAGGAGATCACCGCATTGGGAGCAGAGGTCCTGTCATGTGTTACAGACGTTGCCAGGGAGGATGAGTGCCGCAGAATGGTGGAAAAGACTGTGGAAAGATTTGGCACAATCCATATACTGATCAATAATGCCGGAATATCAATGAGAGCTTTATTTGAGGATGTTGATCTGGCTGTATTAAAGCGACTTATGGATGTGAACTTCTGGGGAACAGTTTATTGTACCAGGTATGCTCTTCCGTATATCGTAAAAAACGGTGGATCAATCGTTGGTGTCTCATCCACGGCAGGGTTTCATGGCTTGCCCGGACGAACCGGTTATTCCGCTTCAAAGTTTGCAATTCATGGATTCCTTGAGACAATCAGGATCGAATACCTGAAGGAGAAACTGCATGTAATGATAATTGCTCCGGGTTTTACCGCCTCGGAAGTACGAAAACACGCCCTTCTGGCTGACGGCACGGAACAGGGCAACTCTCCCAGGGAGGAGAAGAAACTGGCATCACCTGAGTTCGTAGCCAGATGGATACTGAAAGGAATCCGAAAGAAAAAGAGGAATAAGATCATGACCTGGGCCGGCAGGTTCACTGCATTGCTCCAGAGAATCATTCCGGGCGTGGTTGACTATGCCTATTACCTTGAGATGAAGAGGGAGCCAAACTCCCCTCTCAAATAAGAATCATGGCTGACCTGGGTGCACAAATACGCAGCAGGCAGAGTCTGGTGCTGAAAGCCCTGCCCGGACCTGTCAACGAGGCAGACAGGAAAATGCTAGGCATTGCCACGGAGATAGCCAGGGCTCACTATCCGGCTGATAATAAATATCTTGGCGAACCATTACCCCTTTATTATCTTGAACTGGCAAGGCTGACCGCCTCGGTAATAGGGCTTGGACTCCCTGCAGTGATCAGTGCCCTTCTTTCAGGTATCAGGGAAGACTCCGGGGCTTGGGAAAGGATAAATGAACTCCATGACCCTTCAATAAAGGAAGTAATCAGGGGATTGTCACGAGTTACCGCCCTGAAAGGGAGGGATTTTACCGGTCAGGCTGAAAATTTTCGCAAACTGCTGCTCTCACTCGCTGACGATGGCAGGGTGATACTCATTGCCCTGGCTGAACGGCTGCTGGTAATGAGACGCCTCGACTGGCTGCCGGATAAGGAACGACTCCCGGTGGCATCCGAAACCTATTTCCTATTCGCACCACTGGCGCACAGGCTCGGTTACTATAATATCAAGTCGGAGATGGAAGACCTGGCCATGAAACTCATGGAACCGGCTGAGTATAATGATATTGAAACCAGGCTGAAACAGACAACCACCTCGAGAAACAGGCTGATAAGGGAGTTTTCTCAGCCGGTAACGGAGAAACTCGATGCCCTTGGAATCAGGTATGAACTCAAGAGCCGGACCAAATCGATCCATTCCATCTGGCAGAAAATGAAACGCCAGGGGGTGGCTTTCGAGGAGGTCTTTGATATTTTTGCCATTAGAATTATCATTGATACCGATCCTGCCCATGAGAAATCCTCATGCTGGCAGGTATATTCCGTGGTTACCGATCTTTACCAGCCTGATCCCAGCCGTATGCGCGACTGGATCTCAGTTCCCAAGACAAACGGGTATGAGTCGCTCCATACAACCGTGGTCACCCCGGCGGGACGCTGGGTTGAAGTGCAGATCCGCACCAGGCGAATGGATGAGATTGCAGAGAAAGGTCTTGCAGCTCATTTTCGCTACAAGGGACTAAAGGGTGATGGTGGACTCGACACCTGGATGGCACAGATGCGCGAAGTGCTGGGCACTGCGGATAAGGAAGGAAACGGATTCCTGGGAGACATCCGTCCCGGATTGTATGCCGACGAAGTATTCGTCTTCACCCCGAAGGGGGAAGTACGCCAATTACCCATGGGAGCCACTTTGCTCGATTTTGCATTTGATATCCATACCCAGGTTGGTTCCAAATGTATAGGAGGGAAGATCAACGGCCGGAATGTGCAACTCAAACAAAAGCTCCAGAACGGAGACCATGTATCAGTGATCACTTCCGCAAAACAGTCTCCCAAGCGTGACTGGCTCTCCTTCGTGGTAACCAACAAGGCCCGTACCAAAATCAAACAGGCTCTGAATGAGGAAAAATTCAAACTGGCTGCCGACGGCAAGGAGATGCTCACACGCAGACTTAAGAACTGGAAAATACCCTATGGTGACGCAACAGTGGTGAAGCTTCTGACCGAATACGGGTTCAAAACATCGCAGGACCTGTATTTCAGCATAGCAATCGGAGAAATGGACCTTCTGCAGATCAAGAAGGTCCTTCTAAGGACTGACGACCATCCGGAGGATAGCCAATCCAGGCCGGCAGAGATTCAAATACCTGAGGAGACCGCAACCGGCGGAGGAGACTACCTCGTTATAGATGAGAAGGTTGAAGGACTTGATTATAAGCTCGCAAAGTGCTGCAATCCCGTCTTTGGTGACCGTATCTTCGGATTTGTCACTGTGCTTGAAGGTATTAAGATTCACCGTGCAACATGTCCCAATGCCGACTTCATGCTATCCAATTTCCCCTACAGGGTTGTCAGGGCAAGATGGACCAGGCTGGATGCCTCGCGGGGATTCCTTGCCACCATCAAGCTGACAGGGGTGGAGAACCTGGGAATTGTGTCGCGCATCACTGAGATCCTTTCTGAATATAAGACTGTATCAGTCAAGAGTTTCACCTATAGCATGAACACCGGCCTCTTCGAAGGAAG
>CAYYEH010000127.1:0-2888 GCA_964470815.1 uncultured Rikenella sp. | reverse complement strand
TCCCGTTTGACGGTTTTTATGTACTTTACTGTCACGAGATGACCCACCATCCTCACCCTGCGGCCTATGGCCCCCTTCATGCCGGAGGCAGTCACATCTCCCCTGTATTTCGTCTGCAGCATATCAAACCATGTCAGTGTCACAGGGAAGCCAAGAAGCTCTATCTCATCATAGGCATCCTCCAGTTTCGACTGCTCGAAGGGCGGCATCGCAAACCGTTTCGGCTCGGGATTGAAAAGGGTACGCGCTGTTTCGCTCTTGCCCCTGTTGATAAGCATGTGAGCCTCCCACAGGAGCAGCGCCTTGCTCTTTCCGGTGAAACGGAACGCACCCGTGCGTATCAGTATGACGGTCTGTTCAAGCCCTGAACCAACACGTGAAATGAAGTCATCTATATCTTTGAAATCATGATTTATATTACGTTCGGTAATGATCGTTTTTGCCAGGTTTGTCTCCAGCCCCTGGATGTGTATCAGTCCTATGAAGATGGTGTCGCCGTATATGGTTGTCTTGTATGTGCTGCGGTTGATGCATGGTGCCTCAATTCGGGCTCCCTCACGTCTTGCTTCCTGCACATAGACCCATGTGCGGTAGAATCCGCCGAAATTATTGATGACTGCCACCATGAACTCCAGAGGGTAGTGTGCCTTAATCCAGAGACTCTGAAAGCTCTCAACGGCGTAAGAGGCTGAATGGGCCTTGGAAAAGGAGTAGCCGGCAAAGGACTCTATCTGGCGCCATACCTCTTTCGTAATCTCTTCGGGATACCCTTTGTCACGGCAGTTGCTGAAGAAGCGCTCAGTGATCTTCTGCATCTCCTTTCGCGACCGGTACTTGCCGCTCATGGCGCGTCTCAGCGTGTCAGCATCGGAGAGGTCAAGGCCGGCGAAGTGATGACATACCTTCAGCACATCTTCCTGGTAGACCATCACCCCGAAGGTCTCACTGAGAAGATCCTTCATCACCGGATGGATATACTCAAACTTGTCAGGATGGTGAAAACGGAAGATGAACTGTCGCATCATACCTGAACGGGCAACACCCGGCCTGATGACTGAGCTGGCAGCCACAAGTGTCAGGTAATCATCGCATTTAAGCTTTTGAAGCAGTCCCCTCATGGAAGGACTCTCAATATAAAAGCAACCCTTGGCATCACCGCGGCGCAGGTGATCCTTCACAAGCGGATCATTCTTGAAGAGCTGTATGGCATGTACGTCGACATCCACACCGCGGTTGGCGCGTATTATCTCTGCACTCTCCTTTATGTGGCCTATGCCTCTCTGACTGAGGATGTCAAGCTTCTCATAACCAAGCTCCTCGGCTGTGTACATGTCCCACTGGGTGGTGGGAAATCCCTTCGGCGGCATGTCAAGGGCAGTATAACAGCACAGTGGCTCTTCCGATATGAGCACACCGCCGGAATGGATACTGCGCAGGTTGGGAAAATCAGCTATCTTATTGCCTGTCTCAAAGATGAGATCCTGTATTTCACCTCGATTGCTTTCGGCGGAGGGATTGGCAATCAGGGCATCAATCTCATCAACGGGCAGACCGTGCACCTTGCCCAGTTCGCGGACTATTGACTTGCCTCGGAAGGTGTTGACTGTACCCAGCAGTGCAGTGTGACGATGACCGTAACGGCGAAAGATATATTCCGTTACGGTGTCACGTTCCTTCCATGAATAGTCAATGTCGAAGTCGGGCGGCGAGGTCCGTTTCGGGTTGATGAACCTCTCGAAGTAAAGATTAAGGTCAATAGGGTCAACATTGGTGATCTTCAGACAGTAAGCAACGACGGAATTGGCCCCGCTACCACGCCCGACGTGGTAGAAACCGCAGGCCATGGAATAGCGGATTATGTCCCATGTTATGAGAAAGTATGCCGAGAAACCGAGACGGTCTATTATCTCCAGTTCATGCCTTACACGTTCTTCAGCAACTTTGTTACCTGTGCCGTACCGGTATTTCATGCCGTCCCATGCCAGCTTCTCGAGCAGCAGCTTGTCGTCATAGCGGCTTGCCGAGTATATCTTCTTGTTTTTCGGGGTGGTGAAGTCAATATCAAGGGAGCAGTCATTCATCAGCCTGCGCGTGTTTTCTGTTACCTGTGGCCACATGGTGAATGGGTTGACGACTTCCTCACGGGGGATTATGTACTCGTCGGGTAAGCCGGTCATCTCCGGTGTCAGGCGGCTGAGCAGGATATTGTTGTCCACTGCGCACAGACTGCGGTGCACGGGGTAGTCGGCCGGCGATTCCATGGTGACGGGGTGGAGGATAACGCATTTGGATATATCACTCTTTTTCATGGATATAAGGCGGCCGGCGGAGGAGGGGCGTATGCCTATGAATTCATTGTCATGCAGCGCCGGCACGCTGGTGATACTGTCTGCAGCAACACCTGCCACGGCGCTGCCATTCCTGCCGGCGCCTTCTCTGCTTTTGTTCATGCCTCTTCCTGTAGTGGTGGCGCCGGCCGTGACGTTCACTCCGCCGCCGGCCGGATAAATAACGTATGCATTGGGGAAGGAGGGAGGGCGCTGGGGGAGAGGCTCCCCGCTGATATTATGACGGGAGAGGAACTCGTTCAGCTCGCGGAAGCCCTCGTTGTTGCGTGCTATACCGATGTAAAGCAGCCTGTTGCCGTCACGGAACTCTATCCCTGCCGCCGGGGTGATGTTGCGGCTGCGACACTCACGTACAAAATCGGGCACCCCGGTGGTGTTGTTGATGTCAGTCAGTACCATCCGTTCCACGCCTGCAGCCGCAGCGAGCTCAGAAAGGCGCTCGACGGAGAGGGTGCCGTAACGCAGACTATAATATGAATGACAGTTGATGTACATTTGTTCAGTCTTCAGTCGGCAGTCTTCAGTCTTCAGTCGGCAGTC
>CAYYEH010000126.1:0-6221 GCA_964470815.1 uncultured Rikenella sp. | reverse complement strand
TTCTACTCCTCTGTCAGGGTGCCGCCGGAATATCTCACCGTAAGCCTGACTTCTGCATTACGCGTAAATTCCTTTGATGTAAGGACCTGCCCGTTTTGGCCGGCATAAACAGTGATGGCAAATTCCTGGTTTTCATATTTGCCCTTGTTAGTAAACCTGGCCATGCGTGACGAACCCGGAGCAAGCTTGTTTGACGGATCAATGGACTCTCCGGTGATCCATAAATGAACATCTGAAGAAGAACCGTTTATCATGGTAACTTCTACCTCGAACTCTTTTTGACATCCCGGACAAACTGACATTAACACTAACAATGCAAGCCCTGAAAGCAGGACCGATAGACTTTTCTTTTTCACAAAAACCTCCTGTTTTTAAATTTAGATACAATGATAACGAAAGTCATTCATTCCAATTATGACATGAAATGATGCTTTACGGCATTTTATTGAGGGATTTTGCAAATTATCAGCCTGAGGAGGCTGCAGGATCCATCATCCGGGATTTGCCGATACGGTCAACTGTCAGGCAGTCAATCCAGACCTGATTTCACCTTACAACTTTGATATTGAATGCACCGTTATTGGTTGCCCCGAAGATGCGTAACCAGAGAGGCAGGTACATCTCAGTTCCTCTGGCCGATGTAATGTCACCAAGATCAAGTATATTGCCATCCTTCCAGCCGAAGGATCTCAGAATATCCCTGACTGTTTCCTTTGCATCCTCACTGTTCCCGCAGATGAATACAACATGATCGCCATTGTTAAGCATATCGGGCGCTACCATCAATCCATTCCACATCGTATTCAGTGTTTTTACAACTTTCAGATCCGGAAATGTCCTCTGAATTTCTTCTCCCAGGGAATTTGTATTTGAAAGCTCAGGCAAAAGGGTTGGCGGCATACCTTTGCTTGAATCAAGAGGATTTGCAACATCAATAAGGACTTTACCTTTCAGGTTCTCCGCACCTGCAAGCTTAAGGGCATCAACCGAGGATGATCCTTTTGTGGCATTCAGGAGGATTTCACCAAAAGCAGATGCCTCTTTGAATGTTCCCAGTCTGACCTGCTTGTTTAAGGAATGCCACTCTTTGAATGGCTGACTTCCATAACCACTGCTGGCCGTTTCCGCATTTTTTTCAGTTACATTGCGTGTCCCGATCATCACATCGTATCCGAGAGCAATGAACCTGGAAGCGAACGTCTGACCAACGCTTCCCGTACCAAGAATTGCAATTTTTTTCATAATAACCGGTTTGAATTTATTTCAGTAAGAACAGGGGACTTAAAAGTCGACCCAGACAACTAACTAAATAAAACAAGTATTCAGTAATGCTTGTTCATGCAACCTGTTAACTTTCAGTCTATCTTCTCATCAAAACAGGTACACTCAGTTTCCGCTGTCAGGTGCCCTGCCGGGTAACTACCTGTTTTTCCTGAGTCTTTGATTGAAAATAAAATATACGGGAATTCCGGCCAGGATCAGTGAGAGGCCCATCATCGCCTCGCGGGGCCGGGTGATTATTGTGTTGAAAAAGAGTCCTATACAAAAGAGCACGAAAATAGCAGGAATAACCGGATAACCCCATACTTTGTAAGGACGACGGGCATCAGGCATACGGCTTCGCAGGATAAACACCCCGGTCGCCATCGCCCCGTAAAAGATATATACTGCAAAGATCAGCATATCTGTCAGCTGGTCGAAGGTGCCGGACAGTACCAGAACTGAAGCCCAGATCCCCTGCCACAACAGCGAGTTGCCCGGCACGTTGTGGCGGTTAAGTTTCCCGATGCCGGAAAAGAAAAGCTTCTCCTGTGACATAGCATAATAGGGCCGTGAACCTGTAAGAATGCTGGCATTAAGACATCCCATTGTTGTAATCAGGATAAGCACCGATATGAAAAGTACCCCGCCGTGTCCCCAGAGACTCCTGATAGCCTCGACGGCAGCTATCTGATTCCCGGCCTCATGCACCCCTGCCAGCTGCGGAACAGACATGATACGCATATATGCGAGGTTTACAAGTACATAAATCACTATCACCACCACGACCCCTATGGCTATTCCCTTCGGGATATTACTGTTGGCATTCTTTATTTCTCCCCCGATGAACCCCACTGATACCCAGCCCTGGTATGCCCAGAATGCAGCAAGCATTGCAGTATAAAAGGAAGACAGGGTTACTGAGCCGTTACCCAGCTCACGGAAATTCAGGAAATTCTCCGGCCTCGGATTGCCGCTGGTCAAACCGGCAATTATGATCACCGTCAGCCCGGCACAGACGAAAAAGAAGATTGCCTTCCCGGTCCATGCCCCGCTGCGAAGACCAGATATATTCAGCAGTGTAAGCAACATGATCACCGTTATGGCCGCCAGCTTGATGCCAAAATCCTGGAACGGGAAGAATACTCCTCCTATTGAGAAATCATGAAATGCCGGAAGCAGGTCAGGGATCGGGATAACACTGTTGAGCGACTGGACCAGGACGTACGCCAGTGAAGATATGGTTGCCGTCTGGATAACGGCAAAAAGTGACCATCCATAGAGGAAAGAGAAGAAGCGTCTGTATATTTTTTTCAGGTAGACATAATCGCCTCCGGTATCTGCCAGCATTCCTGCCAGCTCGGCATTGCTCAGCGCCCCGAAAAGGGTTATCAGGCCACCTGCCACCCATACAAGCAAAATCCATACCGATGATTGAAGTTCATCTGCCATGGGAGCTATCTTCTTGTAAACACCTGAACCAATAATATTTGCAATTACAAATATGACTACATAACCAAGGCCTAGTGTCCTGGATAAACTTCTCTGGTCAGTCATGGGCGGGCATAATTCTGAGAGTGAAAATGCTAAATTAACAAATATGGAGAGGAATGAAACCGGGTGCCGGGTATAACTTTCCGGCTCCTGGAACGTTTAATAATGGAACCCTGTTCTTATTCTGCATTCTTCCGGGTTCTTAACTTAATCGGCATAATGAGATGAGAAAGAGCATACTATTCCTGTCAGCCGTCCTTCTTTGCATTGCAGCAGACGCACAATGGAAAGCCCAGACTGCCGAGACATATGAAAAAACCTACAGGATGGCCTTTGTTACATCGAAAAGCGGAGGCGAGACCCTTCGTCTCATGCGTGACATAACATCCGGCGAAGCGTTGAAGGGCGCCGGTCCTTATGATCAGATATCGGGGCAGATCCTTCTTAATAAGAATGTCGGAACGGAATACAAAGTTTATACAATTGTGCTCAGGTTTGATGAAAGCACGAAGATGTACATACATCAGCCTGCAGAGCTTAAGCAGGGCTGGGATGCGAACGTCGGAAGGTATATAATTGAATCCGACTGGCAGATCTGGAGAACCGGTGATACCCGGAACAAGAGCGGCGGGAAAGCTGCAGGAGATACCGGCCAAAATCGCAAAAAGGAGATAATTGACATGATGAAATCGGGCAAGAAGGTCAGTTGCCAGATCGTGCTGATCCATAAGATGCATGATACTCAGACTATGCTTAACACGGAATTCTTACTGCAGAACTCGACTAAATCAATCAACTACCTGTTTCAATAATCTGCCTTACAACATACTCCATTTTGTGGGAAATTTTGTTCTTTTGAAGGAGATATTCCTTTACTGAACTTACCACATGAAAAAGATTACCCTTTTATTATTCGTGATAGCGCTGGTTTTCAGCGGCCAGCCCGAACTGCTTGCGCAAAAGAAGAACAGGAAAGCTGAAGCGACTCCAAAGTCAACGGAGGAGAAGACTGATGCCAGGCTAAAGGCAGCCACAGTTGTCACCGGCGATATTCAGCAGGGAAGCAGGGCAGGCACAACCGTACCGGTCATTGTTGACGGTGAGGCTCAGAAGATAGCAGCCTTTGAGAACGCGAACGACTGGCTCCGGGAGGATCTGTGGGTTGAAACGGAGTTTGACTCTGACGGTGACGGACGGCCTGACAGGATGCATGTTGATGTCACACGCCCGAAGCAGACCGAGACTGAAGGTTTAAAACTTCCTGTAATATATGAGTCGAGCCCTTACTTCGCCGGTACTGCCGGCAACAACAGTGAATATTTCTGGGACGTTAGGCATGAGCTGAACGCTGAGCCCAAACAGCATGTCTATCCGCCACAGATTGAACGGAGGGGTGAGCGTCCCGTGATTTCAACCTCACAGGTTAAGGCATGGCTTCCATACGGTTTTATTGTGGTGCATTCATCAGCGCCGGGAACAGGCCTCTCCCAGGGTTGCCCCACTATAGGCACACGAATAGAGGCACTGGCACCCAAGGCCGTAATAGACTGGCTGAACGGACGTGCCAAGGGATATACCACTCCTGACGGCAACGAGGAGGTAAAAGCATACTGGGCCACAGGCAAGGTGGGGATGATCGGTACCTCATATAACGGCACCATCCCCTTTGCCGCCGCAACCACAGGTGTTAAGGGCCTGGAAGCAATTATCCCGGTGGCACCTAATACTTCATACTACCATTATTATCGTTCCAATGGACTGGTAAGGAGCCCCGGCGGTTACCTGGGTGAGGATGCAGATGTGCTTTACGATTTCGTCTTCTCAAACCCTGACAACTGCGATTACTGTGACAGGGTGGTGAGGGACAAGGAGATGGCGGAGGGTCTTGACCGAATCACGGGTGATTACAATGAGTTCTGGGCCAAACGTGACCTCATGAATTACATGGAGCCATTCAGGGCCGCTGTTCTGATGGCACACGCCTTCAACGACTGGAACGTGGTGCCCAGCCACAGCTACCGTTTCATAAAAGAGCTGAAGGAGACAGGTGTTCCGTTGCAGATTTACTACCACCAGGGCGGGCACGGCGGCGAGCCCCCTTTCAAAATGATGAACAGGTGGTTTACACGCTATCTCTTCGGGGTGGAAAACGGCGTCGAGAATGATCCGAAAGCCTGGATAGTACGTGAGAAGGATGACCGCCTCAAACCTACTGCCTACGCTGACTATCCTAACCCGGATGCTGTGCCTGTGACATTCTATCTGAAGCCCGGCGCCCCGGCAACAGGAAGTCTTGTGACAGAAAAGCCGGTAAAGCAGGGGACCGAGACCCTGGTTGACAACTTCTCCTTCACCGGCTCCATGCTGGCACAGGCTGAATACACAAACCACAGGCTGCTTTACCTGACTCCGGTTCTGACTGAACCTGCACATATCTCAGGTGTGGTTACGATGAAAGTCAGAGCTGCGGCGAGCAAACCAGCAGTCAACCTTTCAGTCTGGATGGTGAGCCTGCCATGGGAGGAGTCACGGCAGACGAGGCCAACGGACAATATCATCACCCGCGGATGGGCTGACCTTCAGAACTACAGGTCACTCACTGAAAGCGAACCGCTCGTTCCGGGCAGATTCTACGAGATGAGCTTTGAACTTGAGCCTGATGACCAGATCATCCCCGCCGGGAAGCAGATCGGCCTGATGATCTTCTCAAGCGACAAGGAGTTTACCCTGCATCCTGATCCCGGCACGGAGCTGACCATTGACCTTGACGGAACCGAGGTGAAGATACCTGTTGTAGGGGGAAAGATCAGGTAAGCCTACCTTACAATGTTTCAGGTAGTTTCGACCTGATCCATAATAGCCTGTATCTGCCCGGGCCTGACTGCTTTTTGCTGACGGACGGGTGTCCCATGCATCGAGACAGGAAGTTATTCCTGCGGGTCTGATGACATTTATGGCCGTTTGACCATGGAAACGGCAGCCTTCTTTAATTGTCTCCGGAAATACTTCCTGCTTTTTCTTCAGTTAACCTGCAGCGTTTCGGGAACTAATTTCGTATTAGGTTGTGAAAGACATTATTTTGGTTGAACCATCACAAAAACGATCCGTATGAAGAACAAATTATTGATAGTTATCAGCTTAATCGTTGCTGCCGGGCTTTCATCATGTTCAAAAGACCCAGGCCAGGAACCTGACCTCACTCCGAAAACCCTTGAGCTGACCGCCAAGGGGGCTGAAGTAATTGCTTATGGGAATGAATTTGGCATTGAGCTGTTTACAAAGGTTGCCATTGAGGAGGACAAGAATCTCATGCTTTCGCCCCTGAGCGCCAGTGCCGCACTGACCATGCTGCTCAACGGCTGTGCAGGTGATACCTATGATCAGCTGAAGGAAACACTGAAGTATCCTGAAGGTATGACCATCAGCGAAATAAATGAGGTCTACAAAAGTCTCGTTGCCCAGTTGCT
>CAYYEH010000125.1:2197-6314 GCA_964470815.1 uncultured Rikenella sp. | reverse complement strand
ACTGCCAACTGCCGACTGCCAACTAATGATAGTGCCATCCCCGCAGCCTCTCCTCCATGCGTGATTTCTCGGCCAGCAACTCCGTCGACTTTCTGAGCTCGCGCTCGTTCCGCTCCGCGGCAGTCATCACCCCGGCGGCCCGGCGTACGGCATAACGGCCGAAACGGCCCCGCAGGCTGTCCATTGTCATATAGAGGCTCACCATCTCGGGCGTGTCCTCAAACATGTTCAGTTGCTGCACCCCACGCACCAGGCCGCTCACCTTCACCCCGATGAGCCTGATGAGCATGCGCCGCTGCCAGAGTCTCCTGAACAGACTCTGAGCCTCGCTGATAAGCACATGGTCAAAGGCGGTGTAGGGTATCCGCTGCTGCAGCGTATGGGTGTCAAAGTCAGAATACCGTATCCGTACCGTCAGACACGATGCCAGCTTCTCCTGCCGGCGCAGTTCATAGGCCAGCTTCTCGGTCATGCTCACTATCATCTGGTTGAGCATCACCGTGTCAGTGGTGTCACGGTCAAAGGTGTGCTCGGTGCTTATCGACTTCTGCTCTGAGTAGCTGATGACAGGAGTGTTGTCAATGCCATTGGCCTTCTTCCATATCTCCATGCCGTTCTGGCCCATGAGTGACTCCAGCATCTCGGCCGGGATGACACGCAGCGTATGTATAGTGGAGATACCCATCGAACGCAGCGTGTGATATGTCTTCTGACCTATCATAGGTATCTTCCTGATGGAGAGCGGATCAAGGAAGGGGATGACATACTGCTGCGCCACCTCCCTCTCGCCGTTGGGCTTCGCCTCGCCGGCAGCGATCTTGGAGACGGTCTTGTTAACCGACAGTCCCATCGAGATGGGCAACCCTGTCTCATTTATGATAGTGTCACGCAGCTCATGCGCCCAGCTGACACAGCCATGAAAACGTTCCATCCCGGTGAGGTCGACGTAGTGCTCATCTACCGATGCTTTCTCATATAGCGGCGCCCTATCGGCAATGATGTCAGTAACCATCCTCGAATATTTCGTGTACATCTCCATGTCGCCCCGGATAAAGACTGCCTCGGGACACATCGCACGGGCCATCTTCATAGGCATTGCCGAGCTGACTCCGAAGCTGCGCGCCTCGTAGCTGCAGCTCGAGACCACCCCGCGGTCAGAGCTGCCTCCGATGATCACAGGACGGCCGTTGAGCCGGCTGTCGCGGACTCTCTCCACCGACACGAAGAAGGTGTCAAGGTCAAGGTGCAATATGCTGCGGTTTTCCATGGTTAATCAGTCTGAAGACCCCGACACTACCTGCATGCCCGGATACTGAGTATCCATGACCTTCAGACCTTCGGACCTTTTGACTATCAGACTTTTTTTTATTTTCTGCTTGCTTTTTCAAAAACTTCATTTATCTTTGATTAATATTTAATCAAATTAATGATTACAATATAATCAAATTTTATAACATGTACTTCGCATCAAACATAAAATTTTTGAGAAAGCGCAGGGGGCGTACGCAGGATGACGTGGCATCGGCCCTGCAGATGAAGCGGCCAACTCTCAGCGGTTATGAGAATGGTGTGGCACAACCGGGAATAGAAGCCCTGGTGGCCTTCTCCGGCTACTACAACATCTCGCTTGACACCATGCTCAGGGTTGATCTCTCACGCCTATCAGAGAGCCAGCTGGGTGAGCTCGAGAGGGGATATGATGCATATGTCAGGGGCAGCAACCTCAGGGTGCTTGCCACTACAGTAGCACCTGACAACCGTGAGAACATTGAGCTTGTCAGCGAGAAGGCCAAGGCAGGATACACAACCGGATATGCTGACCCTGAATTTATCGGTGACCTCCCGCTTTTCAGCCTTCCATTTCTCTCTCCCAACCGCAAGTACCGGACATTCCAGCTGAAGGGAGATTCCATGCTTCCCATTCCCGACAAATCATGGGTGACGGGGGAGTTCCTGCAGGACTGGCGGGAGATAAGAAGCGGGAACGCCTATATTGTTCTTACATCGAATGACGGCATCGTCTTCAAGGTGGTGGAGAACAACATTGAAAAGAGCGGCCGCCTGGTTCTCTATTCCCTGAATCCGCTCTATGAACCGTACGAGGTACATATCAGTGATGTCAGGGAAATATGGAAATTCATCAATTACATAAGCGACGAGCTGCCGGAACCGGTTCTGCCTGAGAAGCAACTGCTCCGGACAGTGGCCTCAATGAAGCAGGACCTTTACCAGCTCAAGAAGAGCATCGGCCGTGACATCGAGGATGCAACCGAACTGTGACAGACAGGTCGCTTCAATCAGGTAACTGTGATTCCATGAAATGAGGTAACAGACTTCACCGGCCTGATGCATACGTCTTTTCGGGTTATATGATATTTGCAACTGCCTGTTAATTTAGAACTGCCTCCGGCAAAATATAAACCCTGTCAATACGTTACATAATTCCAGATATACATTCATTATGCCAGCAAAAGATTACAACCCCGCAATGCATACCGCCGAACACATCCTTAACTCGGTGATGGATAAGATGTACCATTGCGGGAGATCTTTCAACAGCCATATAGAAAGCAGAAAGAGCAAATGCGATTATCGCATCCGTAAAGGACTGTCAGACAAGGAAGTAAAGGCTGTGGAAAGAACTGTCAACGAGATTATCAGACTCAACATCCCGGTGGGAGAGGAGCTCGTCAGCAGGAGGGATGCTGACAGGAAGTACTATACCGGCAAACTGCCCGAAGATGCCGGAGATTCAATACGTATCATCAGGATAGGAAATTTCGATGTATGTCCGTGTATCGGGCAGCATGTGTCAAACACCTCTGAAATAGGCTCGTTTAACATTACCTCGGCAGATTTCAACGAAGGCATACTCAGGATCAGGTTCAGGGTTAACGATCAGGAAACCGGTATGACAGGCAGCTGACAACATTGCAGGTTAGGTAAAGGCAAAAAAAGAGGCTGTCTCATCGCAAAAAAGACAGCCTTTCTTTTATGTAATTTTGCCAGACTACTCCTTTGTGAGTTTGACTATCATGTCAATAATGCCCGGGATATCACCGTCGGCGATCTTGCCTTTGTAGATACCACGGACAATGCGGTTCTTGTCAACGATCACTATTGTGTAGCTATCCTTGGGCATGTCCCATTTTTCATGCAGCAGCCCTTTGTAATCAAAGAGAATGGTTGTGTCATACTTCTTTGCCTTCCTGCCGGCAATAGCCCGTACCAGCCCGTCAGGCAGCCTGGTCGATTGCAGGTCTACGATCCCGAATCCCTTGTAGTGGTTCTTGTCAATAATCTTGTCAACGTCAACGGCTTTGTCGATGGCATCATTGAAGGGATCATTCAGATCGTCATTGTCAGGATCAACATAATTTATCTGAAGGACCTTTCCAGGCCAGGAATTCATTGTGAATTCCTTCTTGTCAGCGTCAGTCAGAACCCATTCAGGAGCTTTCTGTCCTACTTCCAGTTTGCCCTGGGCTGCAGTAAAGGGCAGTACCAGTGCTGCCAGAACAACAGTGAACAATAGTTTTTTCATTTTCGCAGTTTCTTAAAATTTAGTCGAAAGATAATGTTTTTTAACTTTCATGCACATATGGATGAAAAATGTGTAAGGTCAGGCCAGTATGAGTAAGAATTACCTGCCGCTGACCAGGAAATCATTCAGTGGCTTCATTGCGCGGAATGCACCGGTGACATCTTCAAAGAAGTCAGGAGAAACAACCTGTTTATCCGGAAACGACTTCTCAGCCAGGAAGCTTTTCATCTTAATAAGCTCAATATGAGGATGATTTTTTGCGAATCCACGTGGAGGGACTTTCAGTTTTTCGCCTTCAAGGCCGCTGAACCATTTCCTGTACTCAGGGCTGTTTATTATTTTGAGCAGCCGGTCACCGCTGTCGGCGATATTCGCACGGATTGTACTCAGCCATGGTGCCGGAGGAATGTAAGCGCCACCTGCCACGAACGATTGACCGGGCTCTATGTGAAGATAATACCCGGGGTATTTGTCGCCGTTTTTCTTTCCGCCACGCACCATGAAAGCTCCGAAATTAGTCTTGTAAACCGACTTGTCATGTGAGAACCTGGTGTCGCGGTTGATCCTGAAGAT
>CAYYEH010000125.1:0-2097 GCA_964470815.1 uncultured Rikenella sp. | reverse complement strand
AAGCAAGGCGCCGGCAACATTTGATATTGCCAATTTCGGAATGAACCTTGATTTTGGAAATGAAACCGGAACGGTTGTCACAGCAGTCTCCGGTGTCGTAAAAGTGTCAGGGTCCGGTGACAGGAGGATATTTGATTTTGAATGCATGACATCAACCGGTGAAAAGATTACAGGCCATTTCAGCGGATGGATTCCTGCTTTTGACATGAGAGACGAGGGCAAATAACCGGCAACTCAGGAGCACACGATTTAAACGATACATAATCAATAATATGAATCTCCCAATAATTGCCTATAATTAATATTATGTTAAATAGAATATTTAAATACAAATTATTAGCTCATTTCAGTGGAATTGCTGAATCGTTTTCAAGGCATCCCCTTCCCTCCCTGGAACGGAACAAAAAAGAAAGGCACCGTTTCCGGTGCCCTTCATATTTGAATTAGAGTATTTAAATTACAGGTTCTCAACCTTGGCCTTGTATGCCTCGAATTCAGGCATCATCTTCAGTTTCAGATAGATCTCCCTGAGGAACTCAAGTGTTGCAACCGAAGTCGGATTAGCCTTCTCTGCTTCCAGGAAGAACGGTATAGCTTTCTTCATTTCGTCGAATGCCTTGTTTTTTGCAATCTCGTACTCCCTGTTGTCTGCTATCAGGTTGGCTTCATTGAGCAAGTCGTTTGCTATTGAAACATAGCAGAGTCCGATATTATAGTTGCTTTCGAACTGGTTCGGGTTCTTGGTAAGCGATACCTTGAGGCTTTCAATTGCTTTCGCGTAATCTTCCAGTTTCATATAGAGGCTTCCCTCAACAAGGTAAAGTATATAGTTCTCCGGATCCATCTCCATGGCCTTGTGAACGAATTCGAATGCCTTGTCTGAGTTATTGGCGTCAAGATAGAACTGTGTTGCCTGGAGGATAATATCGAGGGTATCCGGGAATGCCTTGTAGCCTTCCATCAGCACTGCCTCAGCATTGGCTGTATCCTTCATCTTCAGGTAGCTGTCGCTCATGAATATATAAGGTTTAGTATCCTCGGTGCCAGATGTGGTGCAGGTGCGGAAATGGGCTATTGCTTCAGGGTACATCTCTGCATTGTAGGCTGCAAGCCCTGCATTGAAGATCACCAGGGTATCAACCATGCCTACGTAAAGATCGCTGGCGGATACTTTTACGTTCCATTCAAACGATTCCATAGCACTCTTGTAATTCCTTTCGTTGAATTTGTTGATTGCATCATTCAGGAACGAGTTGCCAAGAAGAGCATATGCATTTTCCCTGATAATAACGTTCTTCAGTTTCGGATCAAGCTGAATTGCCTTTTCGAAATTGTCGTAGGCTTCCTTCAGAATATCAGGATAGAGAGACATATACTTCGGGTCACCTGAATCAAAGGCAGCCTGGCAAAGTTTACCCTTTACATAATAGGTCTTTGCAAGCCCCATTGACTTCGGGTTGGCGATCGCAGCCTCAATGGCTTCCTTGGCCTTGTCGAAAGCACCTTCCCTGATGAATGTTTCTGCAGCGGTAATTTTTCCCTTCTGTGCGGTTGCAGCAGCGGAGATGATTACTGCCAGTAAAAAGAATGTGAGCTTCTTCATGTCGTGATAATTTGCTTTTTAATGTTGTGTCAAAAATAAAACTTTAGAATATATTCTTCAAATAATTTGCCAAATTACTCGGCATCCCCGGCGGGAACATCGGGCATGTCCGGTTCCGGTCCGTTATCTTCCTCACTGACTTCCACATAGGCTACTGAGGCGATGGAGTCGTTTTCCCTGATATTTATGAGCCGTACCCCCTGTGTGGCTCTTCCCATGACTCTAAGGCTGCTGACGGGGATTCGCAAAACATTGCCAGCCTGTGTAATTATCATCAGGTCATACTGGTCATTCACATCCTTGAGGGCAATCAGTTTTCCGGTCTTGTCAGTGATATTGATCGTCTTCACCCCTTTTCCTCCGCGGTTGGTTATGCGGTAGTCGCCTATCGCAGATCTCTTCCCGTAACCGTTTTCGGAAACAACCAAAACGTCATCCGATTCATTCTCAACGGTAATCATCCCGATGACTATGTCATCATCTCCTGAAAGGGT
>CAYYEH010000124.1:0-6478 GCA_964470815.1 uncultured Rikenella sp. | reverse complement strand
GAGCGACTCAAACATCCTGTCCCTGAAATATTCAGGATACTGTTCGGCCCAGCCGGGCGCCACCGAGAAATATGGTTCTATCTCTGTTTTGGCCAGTTGCAGCACATTCCCCTGCAGGTCGACCAGTACGGAGCGGACCGACTGTGTGCCGAAGTCTATGGCCAGTATAAGTTCATCGGATGATTTCATTGTGAGTTTGGTAAAGTCCGGGAGGGTGCGAAGGTTAAATTATTCAATTTCCGGTAATCACAGCCCCAGCGTACCCCCGGGATTCATTATGTTATTCGGGTCAAGATGCTTTTTCACCGCCCTGAGCAGCTCCATGGAGCTCTTTCCCAGGTGCCCTTCCATCCACGGTGCCAGCACCCTGCCTACGCCGTGATGATGCGATATTGAGCCGCCGTGTGCAAGGATCGTTTCCACCAGCCCCCTGTGAAAGGTTGTAAAATCCTGTCGTTCATTCCCCTTCTCCATTGGACTGAGAAAGGTAAAATATAGGTTGGCGCCGTTCTCATATACATGTGAAATATGTATCATCATGAACGTCTTCGGCCGCCGCGAGACATACTCATGCGCTGCCTTCCATACGTTCAGAAGCTTATCCCAGGTGACGGCCGTCTCCAGGGTATCGGTCATGATCCCCAGGTCCATCAGCGGGTCACGCATATATGCGCTTGAATATCGTTGTTCCAGCCACTTCCTGACCGGGGAGGTTCCGATATACATCCCTTTTCCGGCCCGGGCTTTCTGCCTGATCTTTTTTATCACAAACCGTGCATAATCGCGCTCCCCTTCCACAGTGACAAACATCAGGCACCTGTTGCCCGGTTTGAAGCCAAGCATTGACAGGAGCCTGTCGGAAAAGGTACCGTCAAAACCGCTCGTACGAAATGCAATGTCAGTCTCGTCGGGATCAGAAATGCGGAACAGATGTGGTTTACCGCACTCGGCCTGCATTATCCCCCGCATTGTTTCCACCGCAGCTTCAAACGACCTGAATATGAATGCCGCGGAAGCAGTGTTCTGCGGCATATGATTGAAAATATGCAGGGTCGCTTCGGTGATCACCCCGAGCGTTCCCTCGGCGCCGGCAAAAACCCGGCAGAGATCCCATCCCTGTGCCGTGCGGGGAAACTCTTTTGTCTCAATGACCCCTGCCGGTGTGACAGCCTTCAGGGCTACCAGCATATCCTCAATCTTGCCATATCCCGTTGATGCCTGACCTGCCCCCCTGGCAGATATCCACCCTCCCACGGTTGAATATTCAAATGACTGCGGGAAATGTCCGCAGCTGTAACCGTGCCTGTTGAGCTCCTCCTCCAGCGCCGGGCCGTACATGCCCGCCTGCACTGTCACCGTCTTGTTTACTTTATTTATTTCAAGCACCCTGTTCAGGTACCTGGTGAGGTCCATGGCAATGCCCCCGACGGGTGCCCGGACCGCTCCCGTAACCGATGAGAGTCCTCCGGCAGGAACAACGGCTATTCTCTCCTCGCTGCAAAACCCGATTATCCGTACCACCTCTTCGTGGCTGCGCGGGGCCACCACTGCGTCAGGCGGATCAGAAACTAGGCCCAGCCTCAGGTCAAGCAGCTCACCGTAAAACTTGCCGCATGAGAATCGGGCACGTGAAATATCATCGGTCAGCACATTCTCCTCCCCGCAGATTCTCTTTAAAAACTCAAGCTGAACAGGTTTGAGCATAGACGGCTTCGCTAGTTTCACCTGTTCAGTCCCGGGAAGATGCTTCCGGGCAAAATCCTCATCAGGCAGTCCGAATTTTTCCTTTATAAGTTCAGCCATGTGATGACTGACAGTCTCCTCCCTCCTGTCGCCCCACTTGAGTATATGGCGATAGCTGTTCTCCTGCTCCATTTTTCCTAATATATATCGTAAACCTTTGTCATTGAGGCGATCTCCATCTCCTTCCGCCTGTCATCCCATCCAAGCAACTGCGCCGCCACCGAGGCAACCTTATCTGTTATTGTCCTGCCGGGATTGCCAAGTGTGCCGGTGCCGGTCCTGCGCAGCATGATATCTGCAAGCGTCACTGCGCTTTCGTACTGTATGGCATACACCACCTCAGCGAGTATCTCACCGTCGTGGCTGATCTCCTCGGCATAATGCCTGTTATCACGCGCTATCCGGAATACAACCTTGCTTTCAGTACCGTAGTTCCTGCTAACATACTCAACGGTATTGCGGCTGAAGTCCCTGTAGTTAAGGTGTTGCCTTATCATGAACTGCTTCATGTCGCGTATCTCGCAACCTGAGAGATAGAGGTTGTCAGATACCGGATCAGACAATGTGCGGTTCAGTTTTGCAGAGATCAGTTTCAGCACCTCGCGTGCGAGGCTTCTGCTGGTGGTATACTTCCCGCCTTCAACGGTAATCATTCCATCTATTCCGTCAACCGCATTGTCATACACCTCGTACTTCCGTGAGGTCTCGTATGATCCTTTGGTCTGATCATCAACCAGGGGGCGCAGGCCGCCGTAGGCATGGACTATATCCTCGCGGGATATCTTCCTTCCGAAGTTGGTGTTGACATTATTGATTATCTCGTCAATACTCTCCATTGACACCTTATAGTCATCTGGGTCACCCAGGAACTCCTTGTCAGTAGTACCGATGAGCGAGTGCTCGCGCCATGGCATGATCATCATGTGTCCTCCGTCAGCCTTCTGAAGCGAGACCACGTGGTGCCCGGCAATCTTCTTTGTAATGATATGGATACCTTCCGACCTCTTGACGCGGTGTGCCAGCTGGTCTGATCCCACAGCCATCCCCAGGATCTTGTCAGCCCATGTACCGCCGCAGTTGACTATCAGGTCAGCATGCACCTCACGCGAATTACCGGTGAACAGGTCACGAACCTTCACTCCGGTTATCCGCTTTTCTTCTCCGTAAAGGAATCCCTCCACAGGTGTGTAGTTTGAGACGCAGGCACCGTACTCGGCGGCTGACTTGATAAATGCCAGCGTCAGCCTCTCGGGAAAGATGCTCTGATAATCAAAAAAATAGAAGGCATTTCTCAGATCATCCATCCTGAGGTTGGGTTCCACCCTGATGGTCTTCCTGTGGTTGATGAGCCTGTGGTTCTGCAGCTTCTTGCTCTTGTCCCATGTGTCCTTCTTGTCATACGAAAGCATGTCATACAGGTACATTCCTATCAGCATCTTCCAGATGTTGCCCTTCCATCGTCTGTACATGGGCATCAGGAAGGGAAGCGGGTAGACGAAGTTCGGGGCTATGTTGCCGAGGATCCTCCGTTCACGGAGCGACTCCCGTACCAGCTTCAGTTCGCCGTTGGCGAGATAGCGCAGCCCGCCGTGTATGAGTTTCGAGGTGGCAGCCGAGGTGGCGCCGCCGTAGTCCTTCTTTTCGAAGAGAGCGACAGTAAGACCCCGCGCAGCTGCAATATATGCCACGGCAGCACCGGTGATGCCTCCGCCGACAATTACCAGGTCAAACTTATCGGGTCCCCCTTCTTCAATATACCTTTTAAGCATCATTGATCAGCCCGTTTTAAACCGACCCTGTAAGTTAGCCGAAAAAGCTGACAATTATGACCCTGCCGGTTAAATCCCTGCCGGAATTACATGATTTCTGTTTCAGGCATCCCATAACCGGTTCATAATGACTATGTGATGATCAACTCAGTCATGTCAAAAAACATCCCCGCCGCGAGTCGTCGCGCAACGGGGAATGTTCCGGGAAATGACCGCCGGCAGACTATATCTAATCCGGCCCGGATCTACGGACCTCCGGCGCATCCGATCCTGCCTGACAGCGGACCGGTTTCGTCACCGGCCGGCGCCACAGCTTCGCTTTGCGTAACCTAAGACCTGAACAGCCTGTACCTGGCTGACACAATCATAAGTGCGGCAAGCAGCACAAAGAGACCAATATTGCCGACAAGAAATGCATAATCCTTCATTGCCAGCAGGAAGAAGATGAATACATACAACCCTGTAAGAAGGCCGCTGATGAGCAGGGTCATCCAGCCCTTCTCAAGCAACGACCTGAAGAAGAAGGTCAGCAGACCGATGGTTGCCGCGGCGGAGATGAGATATGCCGGGTTGAAACCGATATGCTCGCTCAGGGCGGTAAGGAGTGAGAAGAACATTATAAGCGCGAGAGCCACCAGCAGATAATAGAATATATGTATACGCTGGTTCGACCGCAGTTCTATGATCAGCAGCACCAGGAATGTCAGGGCGATGAACAGCAGACCGTACTTGGCACTGCGCTCTGCCTTGGTGTAATGGTCGGCCTCCATGATCAGGTCGACACCGAAAGCATCATCAGCAGGAGCATAACGCTTACCCTCCCACACCTGCGGGAAACTCCTGTTGAGGTGTGTCACAACCCAGTTTGCAGTGAAGCCTGCATCAGTTACCTCACGCTCCACAGGGAGAAAGTTACCGGTAAAGGAAGGAGCATCCCATTTTGAGGTGAGAGCAACCTCTGTGCTCCTGCCCACAGGAGAGAAGGCGACACTGCCGCTGCCCCTGAGACTGAGATGAAGGGTGAAATCACCACCTGATGAACCCGGCTTCACCGGGTCTATGACATATGGAAATGAAATACCCTTGTCAAAAAGATCTGTCTGGCCTGCACCGGGGATAGCACTGATAGCCTCCCCGCCAATGGTCAACTCAGCCTTGTCACTGATTCCCTTGTTATCAGACACACCCAGCGAGATATAAGCCTTGTCCCACTGCCATGTGTATTCACTGAGCTGCTCGTATCCGGCAACTGTGAAACTGCCGGATATCTCCATGTCAGAGTCATAGACGACGGCTTCATATATGCCCCTGTACCTCATCTCGGGCTCAAGCACACCGTTTACCTTTAATTCATCAGGAAGGATGTGCATTGTTGTGGTAACGTACGATCCGTCGTTTGCCACCACCCTTGTTCCCGGCACATTCAGCACGGGACCTGTTACTGTCTGTGCCGAGGCCCAGAGGGCGCCTATCTCGGTACGGGCAGTCCCGGCATTGCCTGACCGCTCCCTGATAACCTCCATGATGAGTGCCAGCGGGATGAGCAGCATCAGGCCCATAATACCTATGAGGACCATTTTTACTGTGATCGACTCATACCATTTTTCCTGTTTTACGATTTCTGTTTCCATGGTTTTATATTGATTAAAGTACTTTGCATTTCAAAGTGAGCAAGCAAAAAAATATATCATTGATTTTTAATGAGTTCCTCAAGCGCCTTCAGATGGTTGGTAAAGTTTTCCATTCCTTCATCGGTTATTGAATAGCTTGTATTGGGTTTGCGGTTGATAAAGCTCTTCTCTATTTTTATGTAACCCGCCTCCTCGAGGGCTCTGAGGTGGCTGGCAAGGTTACCGTCAGTCACCGCAAGTGTGTCCCGCAGGCTGGTAAAGTCCATTCTCCGGTTCACCGCCAGGACCGACATGATGCCCAGTCTGACCCTGCTCTCAAAGATTTTGTTGAAGTTTGCGAGTATCGGTTTCATCCCCTGTATCTGAGATGCATGAATAGACCGTAGCAGATGTGTATCACACCGAAGCCGGCGGCCCAGATTATGATTGTCCACTGCGGCAGGAGAAGGCATAGCAGGCCGGTAACCACCTCCAGAGCCCCCAGCCAGTGTATCTCCCCGAAAGTGAATTTTCCGGCGCTCATCATTGCCACACCATAAAAAATAAGTGTTGACGCCGCTGTGACGTTTGCCGGAACAGTCCTGACTGTGAACAATACGAAGAGTCCGCCTGCGGCCAGCGGAACCAGCAGGCTAACCAGCATGCGGCGCGTTACAGGTGTCCATGCAGGGAGGCCACTCATTTTCGCCTTGCGGGAAGAGAGAATTACTGCGACGGAAAAAGCCACTATAAGCACTATGGCCATCGCACCGAACAGCTCCAGAACCGTGCTGTGGCCTGCCTCCCCGCCTGCGAGCGGCCTGAGATACCAGTCGGTGTAAGGATTGTTAGCCTTTATCACCAGGTGTGCCACCCAGGCACCAGCCAGGCCCACAACCCCTGCTATGATGCCAGATAAACCACTGAGCGACAGAAATCTTGACGACTCCTCCATGAGTTTGCGGATGACCCTGATATCCTCCAGGGGCTGTTCTGACTGATTCATCACTGTATTTTGTAGTACTTTGCACTACAAAGCAAATTAAATTTTTGATACGGGCCAAATATTTTCAGGAATTTTTTATGTGAAAAGGAAAACCGGGTGTTGTTCCGGAGGGGGAAGCTCTCTTATCTGGCTGAAATTATGGCCATTGAGAAATATACTCCCGTCGTTTGCGGCGTACCTGGTCTGTTACGGGCTTAAGCCTTTGCCCTGGGGCCATACAGTTCTCTTGTGGCCTGATGCCTTTGCCCTGTGGCCATACAGTTCTCTTGCGGCCTGAAGCCTTTGCCCTGGGGCCATACAGTTCTCTTGCAGCCTTATGCCCTGGCCCTGTGGCAATACCGTTCTCTTAC
>CAYYEH010000123.1:149-6495 GCA_964470815.1 uncultured Rikenella sp. | reverse complement strand
GAATTGGTACGGAATTTGTATAATTTTGAGAAGATAACCAGGAGGAGATTGAAATGAAAAGGTTTTGGTACATAATCCCGGCAATACTTGTGATGACAAGCGCGTGCACATCACTCCGCTTCACAGGGGCCAGCAATGATGACCTTTATTACAGGCCGTCAGAGAACCCGGTGACTGTGGCCGATGCCACGGTTCAGACCCGGAGTGCCGACCAGTCTTACTATAACAACATATACGCGGCTGACACACTTATCGCGGATGAATTCATCCCTGACAATGAGTATTCTGAGTATGCCGCTGAGAACAAATCGACCGTGGTGAACAACTACTACGGCAGTGCGGCTGAAAGGATATACCTCTTCAATGATGATTATTTCTATCCTTACTGGAGAGATCCCTTCTACTTCTCTCCCTACTCACTGCGTCTCAGCTTCGGTTACGGCTACTGGAGCCCTTACGGATCACCCTATTCCTGGGGATATGATCCCTTCATGTATGACTGGTATTATCCCTATTCATACTACAGCCCGTATTACCGCCCGTATTACTCTTACTGGGGCGGGTATCCCTACTATGGGTACTACGGATACAACTATTACCCGTGGTATCCGGGGTACGGCTATGCCCCCAACTATAATAACGGCACCGATTACCTTGCAAAAACCGGCCGCCGCGGCGGATACAGCACAATGGCAAGAGGATCTTATTCATCCACCGATACCAGGAGCAAATCCGGTTATGCCCCTTCCGGAGACATGAGCAGCAGAAGGCTTGGCACCGCTCCCGCATCATCCGCTGAGGCAGGTACCGCTGTACCAGGATCACGCAGAACCGGATCGGAGACAATGACATACAGGGATGCTGCCGCAACCGGCAATGCAACCGGTGCCCGGAGAACAGAACAGCAGACAGTAAACTATAACAGGGAAGGTACTGCCACTGGCACAGTCTCCAGGCCGGAATACACCCGCCGCGATGCAACCGGCGCCCAGGACCCTGCCCAGACCCGTACCCAGTCACAGGTAAGACAGGAAACCTCAACCCAGATCAGGACTCAAACCCAGGCACCGGTGAGGTCACAGACTGTCAACCGTCCTGAATACCAGACCACTGAACGGAGCTATACCCCCAGCTACAATAACCCGAGGGTAAGCTCAAGGCCTTCATACAATACAACCCGAAGCAGCAGTACAACAACACCGGGCAGCGGTAATGTATCCACCAGGAGCAGCAACCCATCCGGCAGCACTCCGGCATACAACCCCTCAAGATCATCTTCGTCGCCGGTGCGATATTCGACACCGTCACGCAGCAGCAGCGGGTCATCGTACTCATCCCCCTCCAGAAGCAGCGGATCTTCATATTCATCCGGCAGCAGAAGCAGCTCAGGAGGGTCATATTCCTCGGGCGGAAGCTATAGCTCAGGATCATCCTCCTCAGGAACTTCGTCCTCCTCTTCATCCTCTTCCTCATCCTCTGGCCGAAGCTCCTCAGGCGGAAGAAGGTAAACGAAATCGATGTCAGCAATTACTAATGTTCCGCCCTTTGCCGGAGCAGCAGGAATAGTATATCTGAAAAAAATAAGGAAATGAAAAGAAAAATATTACTGATGGCCGCAGCAACCCTGCTGATACCTGCCTGGATAACCGGACAGAATATGGATGATGCACTGAGGTACTCAAGACTCTTCTACCAGGGTACAGCAAGGTTCAACAGCATGAGCGGGGCGTTCACCGCCCTGGGAGGCGACGTGTCGGCAACAGCACTCAACCCTGCAGCAGCAGCCATCTTCCGGTCAACCGAGGTATCAATTACTCCGCTGGTGTTCTTCCGTGATATGAATACTGACTGGAACGGCTACGGATCAGACGACAGCTACTCGGGGCTTAACCTCGGACAGATAGGAGTGGTCTCATCCTTCAGCACCGGGAGAAAGTCCGGAGTGACAAACCTTGGCTTTGCCTATACCTTCAACCGGACCAACAACTATTACAGGAATTCGGTGATTGACGGAATAAGTGACAACGGATCAATGGCTGATTTCTGGGCATTGCAGGCTGACGGCTTCAGAACCGGTGAGCTCGGAGGACAGGCATGGCTGGCATATGACACCTACCTTATTGATACCCTTCCGAATTACCTCGACCGGTACGCATCCATCTTCTCCTATTACGGCGAAACTGACCCGGCATACGGGCAACAGGTGAGGAGAACCATTGATAATTCAGGCTTCAGCAATGAACATACGGTTTCCCTGGGTGCCAACCTGGGTGACAAAATCTATGTGGGAGCCGGTTTCGGAATTGCAAATATTACATATACAGGTCACTATATTCACAGGGAAATTGATGAGGCCGGGAGAACATTCGACTTAGTCAGTTTCACATATACCGATCACTTCAGGGCTGAAGGCTCCGGATGGAATTTCAAGTTAGGGATAATTGCCAGACCATTTGAATCACTCCGGCTGGGAATAGGATTCACCACCCCGACGATTTATACCATAAACGAGGTATTCTACAATAACCTTTCCGTAAAGCTTGACAATGACACACCGTCAGATCCCTCTGATGATGCAAATCCAACTGCCAGCCAGGATAATATGACTTACCGGTACCGGCTTACAACTCCTTATCACCTTAATGCAGGGATTGCATATCAGATAGGGAATTTCGGGCTGATCAGCGCTGACTATGAATTTATTGATTATTCTTCGGCCAGGCTGAGCAATGGCGCTGAAGGATATGAATTTGAAACCGAGAATGAGGATCTTGAAGCAGAAATGGGACCTTCCGGTAACCTGAGAATCGGCGCTGAGGTTCGCACCGGTCCGCTTTACCTGCGCGGAGGATACAGCCGCTATGGTTCATCATTCAGGAGCGGCACCCTCAACGAAGAGGCCGGTTCAAACGGCTACAGTGCAGGAATCGGTTACAGGCAGGATAAGTTTTACCTTGATGTGGCAATGGTCTGGCTCACCAGCTACGAGGCTTACATGATGTACCCCGATGATCCGAGGCCTTCTCCGTTCTACAGCAGTGACCCGGCAAACCTGAATACAAAGGATAAATACCTGTCAGTTACGTTGGGATTGAAATTCTAAAGTTGGTTAACAGTTGTCTGCTTCCAGGGACTTCAGCAACAAAGCTCGGGTCCCTGGTCCGTTATTAAGCAGTATATCAATGATGCTCAGCCCCGGGATGAACCCGTACCTCTCACTGAATACCTGCGTATAGGGCACTGAGGCATAACCAGGTACTCCTGCCGGTTTCTTTGGTGCAATGGTATACCTGTAGTCACTGCCGCGATTGCCTTCCGGCTCAAAATGATCAGTATAACCGGACTGTACTGTCAGACCGGCTGCCCCGCACATAGCATCAAATGCCCCTTTGTTCAGATCAAGAAGGTAAACATGTGGTTTTGATATTACTCCCGAAATGAAGTCAAAGTAAAATTCATAGAATGGAGCCGAGGCATAGGCTGATGTGATGCTCCTGAGGTGCATGTCACGCCATCTCCTGCTGTTGTCAATCCGCAGGTCTCTTATAGCCGTTTTGTGAAATGATCCGCGCAGAACAGGCACCACAAGCGGAAGGGGTCCGCCGGATGTCATTATGATGCACCTGTTGCGGTATGTCTGCTTGTGGTAATTCTCCTCTCGCTCAATCAGCACTCTCCCGCTGCGGGCCACCAGGCTGAAATAGTCAGCCGGAGGAAAATATGCCGTTGAGAGAAGGATTTCCTCATTCATTCCCGCAGAGTCTGTTTATCCGGCTTGCGGCAAACCCTGCTCCGAAACCGTTGTCGATATTTACCACAGTAACCCCGGCGGCACAACTCGTCATCATTGCCAGGAGGGCTGAGATACCTTCAAAGGAGGCCCCGTAACCTACGCTTGTCGGTACGGCAATAACAGGCATGTTTACCAGCCCGCCAACCACACTGGCCAGTGCTCCCTCCATGCCGGCAATGACTACGGCTACCCTGCATCCCCTTATGTCGGGAAGCTTGTCAACCAGCCTGTGTATACCTGCCACGCCGGCATCATAAATCCTGACCACTTCGTTGCCGAGCAGTTCGGCAGTGACTGCTGCCTCCTCAGCCACCGGAATGTCAGAGGTGCCAGCCGTGATGATGGCTATCTTCGTGGCGGGTGGTATTATTTTCTTTTTTCCGATGCTTATAATCCTTGCAGTCTCATAATATACCGCTGACGGCAAGGAGGAGCTGATATAGTCAAACATCTCTTTTCCTGCCCTTGTACCTATTATATTATTGTCATGCCCCTCCATGGCCTGAAATATGGCTCTGACCTGCTCCGGTGTCTTGCCTGCACAATAAACAATCTCCGGGTAGCCTGTTCTCAGCTCCCGGTGATGGTCAATCCGTGCGAATCCAAGGTCAGTATAAGGGAAGTCGCGAAGCTTCTCCATCGCCTCATCAACGGTAACGGCCCCGGCGCTCAGGCCCTTCAGTATCTTCTCAAGGTCTGTTGCGTTCATTCTCCTGTGGTTTTGTTCATACTCCCGCTCCGGTATCCCTCAGCGTCAAACGTGACAAACCGGAAACCTGTACTCTTCAGTGAGTTGACAAGATGCATCCTTACATCCTGCCTGCTGATTTTTTCAAAGTGTTCATTTCTGACCTCAATTCTTGCAAGATCGCCGTGAACCCTGACACGGGCTCCCGCGAAACCGGCTTCCCTGACTCTTTCTTCAGCCTTCTCTGCCATCCGGAGACCGGCCTGACTGACCACGGTGTTATGGGGGAAACGTGTCAGCAGGCAGGTGTTGGAAGGCCTGTCACTTACCGCCAGGCCAGCCTCACGCGCCAGCGATCTGATCTCCTCCTTGGTAAGACCCGCTTCCGCGAGAGGGCTTCTCACCCCGGCCTCTTTCAGAGCCCTCAGACCAGGACGATAATCGAGAAGATCATCTGCATTGGTACCGTCAAAAACAAAGGCGAAACCACCTTCCTTCGCTGCACCGGTAACCGCTCCCATAACCTCTTTCTTGCAAAGGTAACATCGGTCAGGGGGATTTGTAATAACCGTGGCCGGCATGTCAAACCGAACCTCCCTGTGCATGACTCCTTTTTCGCGGCAGAACAGTGCTGCCTCATCTACTTCTGAAGAGAACATATAGGGAGTGATGACGGTGACTGCCATTATCCTTAGCCCAGGTACTCCGGCAGCAACGCTTACAAGAAGCGTGCTGTCAGTTCCTCCGGAGAGTGCTATGACTGCAGAACCGGCCTCTGAAAGGACAGACCTCAGTTTTTCCAGTTTTTCTTCCGATGTCATCGCTTCGTGTGGATCAGGGAGTTTATCTCATTCATTACCTGTTTCATGGGCAGCCCCGTCTCCTGTGCAATGGATGCACACCTTCCGGCTTCAGGCTTCATTGAGACCAGGACTCCGTTGAAATATGATTTCTTGATCAGCACCCTCCCGAACCGTGTCTCAATTTCTTCAAACTCACGGTGAAGCGTTTCCTTGGTAAAAGTGGTCACCCTCAGCCCGATGGTTGTGGTCTCGGTAAAGATTATTTCCCTGACAGCAGCTACCTGTTCCTCCTCGCATATGATGCTGAGGGTAAACGCGGGTCTTCCCTTTTTCATGATAACGGGTGTGAACCAGACGTCTCCTGCACCGGCTTCGAAGAGCCTTCCGGAGATGTACTCAGAAGTCTCCGGGTTCATATCATCAATATTGCATTCAATGAGCCGGGCCTGGTGTCCTGTTTCTTCCCGGTCAACGGTTTCTGCAAGAAAAACCCTGAGAATGTTGGGCCTTGCAGGATTGTTCTTCTGGCCAATCCCGTATCCGCTCTTCCTGATAACATACTTCAGTGACGGGGGAAGCGGTTCTGCCGTGGCGGCTATGATCGCGGCTCCGGTGGGTGTTGTAGCTTCAAAACTGACACCTCCGGTATGCACCGGAAATCCGCTGATAATCCTTTCCGTGGCAGGAGCAGGGACCGGCAGAAGACCGTGCTGGCATCTGACCATGCCACCACCCAGTTCGATCTCCGAAACATATACCCTGTCAACCCCCAGATCGTCGAGACATATTGCGGCGCCGACAATATCAACTATGGAGTCAATGGCACCCACCTCGTGAAAGTGAATCTCCTCAAGGGGCTTGTCATGAACTGCAGCCTCGGCAACCGCAATATGCCTGAAGATTTTCATTGCCATCTCTCTGACTGCCGGTTTCAGCCCGCTTTCCATTACTATCTTCTCTATTTCAGCCAGGTTTCTGTGTTCTCCGGAATGCCCGTTTCCGTGATCATGCCCGTTTCCGTGATCATGCCCGTTTCCGTGATCATGCCCGTTTCCGTGATCA
>CAYYEH010000122.1:0-6551 GCA_964470815.1 uncultured Rikenella sp. | reverse complement strand
CTGCATTTGGCCCCACAACAGCAATTGTCCCCACATCATTGCCCAGCGGGAGGATGCCCTGATTCTTGAGCAATACGATTGATTCGGCGGCAGCTCTCCTGGCCAGTGTCCTGTTGTAGTCAGAACAGTTTGCCTGGTACGGGATCTGTGCATATTCAACCATGCTGTCAGGGTCAAACATACCAAGCCTGAACCGGGCAAGCATCACCCTTTTCACAGCCCTGTCAATATCATTTTCAGTGACAAACCCTCTCCTGAATGCATCCATCAGGTGGAGATAATCAACCCCGCACTCCAGATCAGTCCCGGCTTTCAGCGCCAGGGCTGCTGCCTCTGCCGGGCCGGCGGCATAACCCTGAAACTTGTAAAAATCAGAGACAGCCCAGCAGTCAGATACAATATACCCGTCAAAGCCCCAGTCATTCCTCAGAATCCCGTAAAGCTCCTCGTTTGCGCAGGCAGGATGCCCCCTGAACTGGTTGTATGCACCCATCACCGAATATACCTTACCCTCCTTGACAAGCGTCCGGAATGCAGGAAGATAAGTCTCATGAAGGTCACGCTCACTTACCTCGGCATTGAATTCATGCCTCAGAGGCTCCGGACCGGAATGAACTGCATAATGCTTTGCCGTGGCAATGGTCTTGAAATACCTCGGGTCTGATCCCTGCATACCCTGAACAAAACGAAGACCCATCCTGCCTGTCAGGTAAGGATCCTCCCCATAGGTCTCATGCCCCCTCCCCCAGCGGGGATCCCTGAAAATGTTAATATTCGGCGACCAGAAAGTGAGCCCATGATATATGCCAGGGTCACCCCTCCTCATAAACTCATGGTACTTGGCCCTTGCTTCATCCGAAATAGCGTTCGCAACATCAAGCATCAGATCTTCATTCCAGCTGTTGGCAATGGTGATTGACTGCGGAAAAACCGTTGCATAACCGGCCCTCGCCACACCGTGCAGGGCTTCATTCCACCAGTTGTACTCCGGGATGCCGAGACGCGGTATGGCAGGAGCAGTGTAAAGCAACTGCGCCGCTTTCTCTTCTGTTGTCATGCGTGATACAAGGTCATCCACCCTGACCTCAAATGGCAGGCCCGGATCAAGATAAGGATACTGCTGAGACTTCATCGGAGCCATGTATCCGACGGCCATCAATGCAATGAGAAAAACGGTTTTTCTGTTCATTCGTTTATGTGTTTCTTGTTTTACCGTCAGATGAAACCTGCCTGCAACAATTATTATGTTCCCTTTACTGAACCCGGGCTCATGCAGGCTCCATCCATTACCGGTAAAAATATTATTACGATAAAGATAAGTTTTATTGAATCGCCAGCCATCTCACCTGCTAATCATTATCTATTCCTGTTGCCTGCAACTGTATGCCGGGGTGGAATACCCGCTGGCTGAAAACAGATCATGCTGACGGTTTAATCTCCTCAAAACGTACTTGCATTTCAAAAATTAGTGTATATTAGACACTTCAATGGCGGATTTTCTACCTTCGTGCCGGGATGAAAAATATAATAAACCATAATACAATGACTATGAGAAGTATTGCGCTGCAGGTTGCTGTCATGACAGTGGCAGCGGTAACGGCTTTCCCGTTCAGGGCGGATGCGAAGGGAAGAAGTGACATGCGGGACAGAACGCCGGTTCTCGGAATTGAAAAGGGAATCTGTGAATTCGAGACGAATGAATTCAGGCTTGGCATTCTCAATTCGATGCAGACTGCAGCATTCCTGAAAACAAATGATGCTGACAGCTTTGACTTCACACCAGGAGACCGGCTGGAAGATAGATCTGCTAACAGGTTTTATCACCTGGGAGACCTGAACATAGGCCTGCGCCAGGGCAATGGCAACTGGGAATACTACTCCACCGCCAGGAACAGGAGTGACGTGGAGCCGCTGGAGACCGGTAGTATGGAGGTTCTTGCGGCCGCCGACCTGGGCAGGACACTGCCCGACTCAATTCCGCTTAAGGTGGAACGGTACTGGGAAAAGAAAGGCGGGAATATTGTAATGCGGTTTATTCTGATTAACAAATCAGATCTTTCCGTGGAGATCGGTGCCCTCGGTATGCCCATGGTCTTCAACAACAACTTTAACGGCAAGTCGCTTGACCGGGCACATGCCGAAAGTGTCTTCTTTGACCCGAGCATAGGCGTTGACGCAGGATACCTGCAGGTGGTGCGTCTCCACGGTAAGGGGAAGGTGCTGCTTGCAGTACCTTATGGAAAAACTCCGTTTGAAGCATGGCGGCCGCTTACCGACGATCCGCTGCCGTCAGGCTATACCTACGAAGGTCTTCATGAATGGATGGTACACACAAAATCATACGCCGAAACGGAATGGAAGGATGCAGAGCAGTGGAACAGCCCTACCTCTTCTGTGCTCGGGCCTGGTGAGACACTGACCTGTGGAGTTGAATTCATGATTGCAGAATCATTGCGTGATATCGAACCGGCGCTTGAATCCGCAGGCAGACCCGTGGCAGTGGGTATCCCGGGATATGTCGTACCTCAGGATGTCGATGCAAAGCTCTTCCTTAAATACGGAAAGGAAGTCAAATCTATGACCGTGGAGCCTGAGGGAGCCATTGAAATCAAAGATGCCGGTATAAACGGCAGGGGCTGGAAAGAATATGAACTCAAAGGGAAAACATGGGGAAGGGCACGCCTCACAGTCATCTACCAGGACGGGCTCAGACAGAGTATCAGTTACAAGGTAATTGAACCGGAGAGCGAAGTGATTAAGTCGTACGGCAATTTCCTCACTACCGAACAGTGGTTCGATGACGAAAATGATCCCTTCCGCAGGGCTCCGTCTGTTATCACCTATGACTATGAAAAACGGTCACAGGTGCGTCAGGACAGGCGTGTATGGGTTGCAGGGCTCAGTGATGAGGCCGGGGCAGGCAGCTGGCTCGGGGCGATCATGAAACAGCTCATTATGCCTGACCCGGAGGAAGTCGGAAAGATGGAGGATTTTGTCAACCGGACACTCTGGGGCGGCATCCAGAACGCCGGGGGTGATCTTAAATACGGAGTAAAGAAAAGCCTCTTCTACTATGAACCCGAATCGATGCCCAAGGGAACATATGACAGTACTATAAGGTGGGCACCCAATGGCAACTTCCCGTCGTGGAACACCAAAGAGACCAACTCTGTCGGCAGATCCTACAACTATCCCCACGTGGCAGCAGCCCACTGGGTGATGTATCGTCTTGCACGCAATTACCAGGGACTGGTAACGCAGCAGGAGTGGCAGTGGTATCTTGAGAACGCATTCCAAACATCAATGGCAATGATCAGGCTGGCTCCGCATTATGCACAGTTCGGGCAGATGGAGGGTACGGTGTTCATCCTCATCCTCAATGACCTGAAGGCTGAGGGGATGACCAGAATGGCAGCTGACCTCGAGGCAGCAATGAAATCGAGGGTGGATGTGTGGATGAAGCTTGCCTACCCCTTCGGGAGCGAGATGCCATGGGACTCCACCGGCCAGGAGGAGGTTTACATGTGGGCCAAATACTTCGGCCTCGATGACAAGGCGATGGTAACCCTCAATGCCATCCTTGCCTATATGCCCACGGTGCCTCACTGGGCCTACAACGGCAACGCAAGGCGATTCTGGGATTTCCTCTTCGCAGGCAAACTCTCCCGCTTCGAAAGGATGATACACCACTACGGTTCGGCCCTCAACTCCATCCCGGTGCTTCACAACTACCGTGAAAACCCGTCTGACCTTTACCTCCTGCGGGTTGGCTATGGTGGTGTATTGGGAGCCATCTCCAATATCACGCAGGATGGCTTCGCACCTGCTGCATTCCACTCCTTCCCGCAGACGCTGAAGAATGATGGCATAACAGGCGACTATGGAAGCGGATTCCTGGGATATGCCATCAACAGCTCAACATACCTCATCCACTCCGATGATTTCGGCTGGCTCTCATTCGGAGGCAATACAACTTGCAGGGGGAAATGGGTGACCGTTGACTTCACCACCGCTGCACGGTCACGGTTCTATCTTGCTCCTGCAGGCCTGTGGCTAACCCTTGATGCAGGCCGGTTCAGCAGTGTCTCATACCACACCACCACAGGAGATGTAAGAATGACCATTGAAAAAGGTGAAGCATGGTCGCCGGAGGCATACCTGCGCATCAGCAACCCTTCACGTGAGGGCAACGCGGTCACTTATAACACCGGAGCATTGAAGACCGATGGCCGGGGAGCATTCGTGATACAGGTAAGCAAAAAGGCTGCGGTGATCTCATTGAAAAGGAAAGGTTGAACCTCCCGCAAGTTTAAGCAGCCTTATCCCGGTGGTACTGATCCCCGGCAGAAACAACAATACATGTGAGCTCCCGGAATGGGGATATCACCTGTTTTCAGCCGGTAATTGATATGATTTATTATCTTTGGGAGGAAGGCCGGCCGGCCGGCCGGAACACTTAAGAGCAATCATATCATGAGCAACAGAAGAGACTTCGTCAGGAACAGCCTCCTGGCATCAGCAGGACTAGCAGGACTGGGACAGGTGACCTCACTCTACGGTACCCCCGGAAGAAAAGTGAGTCCCTCCGACAAAATAAGAGTGGCGCTGATTGGCGGCCGGAACATGGGCTGGTCAAACCTTGATACCTTCCTGAAGTTTCCGCAGGTGGAATGTGTTTCCATCTGTGACATCGATGACGAATGGCTCTATAAAAGAGCTGCCGACACTGAAAAAGCTACGGGCAAAAGGCCGCCTCAACTGGTAAAGGACTGGCGGAGGGTGACGGATAACCCGGATGTGGATGCAGTGATCATCGCAACCCCTGACCACTGGCACTGTCTGCAGTCCATCGCAGCAATGGAGGCGGGCAAGGATGTCTATTGCGAGAAACCGCTTGCCAATTCCATCGCCGAATGCGACGCCATGGTGAGGGCTGCCAGGAAGCATAAACGGGTGGTACAGACCGGTCAGTGGCAGCGCAGTGACCCCCACTGGCAGGATGCGGTTTCTTTTATCCATTCAGGAAAACCGGGCCGGATAAGGACTGTAAAGGTCTGGGCATACATGATCTGGAAGAAAACACTTCCGGTGCAACCTGACGGCCCGGTACCTGCCGGGGTGGATTATGACATGTGGCTCGGCCCTGCCAGGCACAGGCCATTCAATCCGAACCGGTTCCATTATAACTTCAGGTATTTCTGGGACTACGCCGGGGGACTGATGTCAGACTGGGGCGTGCATCTGCTCGACTATGCACTCCTGGGGATGAAGGCTGACCTGCCGAAGGCTGTTTATACCGCAGGTGGCAAATTCGCATACCCTGGTGACGCCATGGAAACACCTGACACGCTCCTGGCTTCATATGTATATGATGACTTTACCATAAGCTGGGACCATGCCTGCGGGATCAAGGACGGACCCTACGGCCGTGAGCACGGACTGGCCTTTATCGGAGAAAACGGCACCCTGGTGCTTGACCGCAACGGATGGGAGGTGATCCCCGAGGTGGACTCGGCACCACGCATGGAAGCAGTACCGCTCATGAAAAAATCTGAGCAGATCGAGGGTCAGACCGTGGCAGGCGGAGGCCTCGCCGCACACGTTGCCAACTTCCTTGACTGCATGACCACCCGAAAACTGCCAAACGCTGATGTTGAAATCGGAGCACGGGTAGCCAAGATGACACACCTGGCAAATGTTTCCTGCAGGCTCGGCAAACCCCTTACATGGGATAATAAGGCAAACAGGTTCGGCGAGGATGATGCAAACAGCCTGATCAGGCCTTATTACAACGAACCGTGGAAGTTCCCGCAATACTAACCAGGAATTGTTATAAAGAATTTTACTTGTCCGGGAAGTCACCTTCAGCGGAATATGATTATTGCTTATTGTATATTCAAGCTAATCAGTGAAATAAAAACCAAATAAACTAATGAAACAAAAACTCCTTCTCTCCGCATTTGCACTGGCACTCACAATTCATTTTACAGGATGCAGTCGGTCAGACTGGCATGATCTTTTCAACGGTACGGACTTTTCCGGCTTCATTCAGAAAGGCGGTCAGGCACAATTTATTGTTGAAAACGGCGTGATGGTCGGAATTTCCACCCCAGACACACCCAACAGTTTCATGTGTACATCTGAAGAATACTCTGACTTTATTCTTGAGTTCGAGGTTAAGGTTGACACACTCCTTAATTCGGGTGTACAGATCCGCAGCCATAGCCGTGATAATGCCGGCAGGGAACTTGTCTACGGGTACCAGGTTGAAATTGACCCTACTGACAGAGGATGGAGCGGCGGTATATATGATGAAGCAAGGAGAGGATGGCTCTACCCTGTTACGCCCAACAACCAGGCAGCAGTCAAATCGTTCGACAGGCACGGATGGAACAGCTACCGGGTGGAAGCCATCGGAAGCCGGATCAGGACATGGGTCAACGGCACACCCGTCGCTGACCTGGTTGATGATGCTGATACTTCAGGTTTCATAGGCTTCCAGGTTCATTCAGTGGCTGATGAACTGGCCGGGACCAGGGTTATGTGGAAAA
>CAYYEH010000121.1:0-6602 GCA_964470815.1 uncultured Rikenella sp. | reverse complement strand
GGCGGGATGCGTGTTCTGAATACAAACTTTGACGGATCGGCACACGGAGTCTTCACTGACCGCCCCGGGGTACTGACAAATGACTTCTTCGTCAACCTGCTTGATATGAATACCGTATGGAATCCGACTTCGGAATCACGGGATCTGTTCGAGGGACATGACCGTGCAACCGGTTCCTTGAAATGGACCGCAACCAGGGTTGATCTCATATTCGGATCCAATTCAGAGCTGAGGGCTCTTGCAGAAGTTTACGGTAGTGCTGATGGCAGGGAGAAATTCATAACAGATTTCGTGGCGGCATGGGACAAGGTTATGAACCTTGACCGGTTTGACCTGGCAAAGTAGTCTGAAACACATCCGTCATATATCCGGTACTGTTTATCAGGGCGGCAAAACATGTTTTATTACATGAACTGCGTTCCGGAATTATTTTAATTTTGGAATATTGTTACTGATCCCGGATTGAGACTCTTATTGAGATGGGCCTGTCATGCATGTCTCCTTCGAAAGTAAAGTCGCGCAGACACATATGTCAGATTACACAACCATAACAAAACATATTATATGAAAAAATCTGCCCTGACATCCTTTCTTATCCTGTTCTGTATCATTGCCGCGGGGCAAAGTCAGACTGATTCGGTTACTGTCATCAGGAAACCTCTTGGGACCGTTTTTCAGCAGAACGGTAAATATCTAACACCGAAACAACTGGTTGAGATAACCAGCATCAATCCGGATGCACTTGCCGAGATGAAGAAGGCAAGGACAAATTACTCTGCCGGCATGGTCTTCTCGTATATAGGCGGGTTTATGATCGGATGGCCGATCGGTACCGCTATTGCGGGAGGTGATCCGGAATGGGCCATGGCAGGAATCGGAGCCGGGCTCATTGGTATCTCGATTCCGTTTTCAGCTTCGTATACCAGGCATGCAAGAAATGGAGTCGCAATTTACAACAGGACTTTAACCTATTCAGGTTCGGTTCATCCGGAGTACAGGTTAAAACTCATGGCAAACGGTATCGGTTTGCAGGTCAGGTTTTAAGAAAGGTCCGTTTTAAAGGCAGGGATTAAACCCCGGGAGTGTGCCTTTTACCGGCACCCGGCGGCAGGAAGGACAAACCCGGTGGCTGGTCCGTCAATGAATTATGCGGCCTGAATTGTTGTATTACCGTTTCCATTGATTTTTATTATCCTGTAACTGTTTAACTGATTCAAACAGGCGGGTAATAGGAACTTTTTCACCGGGGCTTTTCATCCCTTTGTATTTAATCTCCGGCTGAAGAATGACACCTGGCATATGGCATACTTTCCAAATTCAGCAATAAACCCTTATCAGGTCTGATGCTGTTTTAGGCGAAGCTTTCACTATATTGATAAAGAAGATTCAGCGTTATTACCTTAGACTGCAGTCAATACCATAAGGGGATTCCGTAAAGTTTTACCTAACGTATAAAAGTAGCGATCGTGGTAAAAATTGTCCAGACACTGATTCCGTTTATGAACAGAATCTCAGTGAATCCGTTAATTCCGTGTCGCATTATTGAAAGGATATCAATAACGAGAGAGACAGTAATTATCGCAAGGCCCGTAATACCAAGAAACCTGTAATCATCCATTACGGCAATCTGGAACAAGATGATAAGTGTTGGCAGCGCCAGGAATACAAAAACGGCAAGCAGGTTATGAAGTAGGCGCCTGATTGTCGGACCCGGCGTCTTCAGGCTGTATGGTTCTATATTGTGCGGGATGAACGCCAGGAGGGTAATCAGGGTGAAACTGTAATCTATATATTGCATAAAGGCCTCATAACGGCCCAGGTTGTAATATCTTGAAAGAAGCCAGAAAAAGAGGTAGGTCAATAATGCAGCAGCAAAGAGAAGCCTCTTGTATGCTCTGGCATATCTGGGATCATACATGCTCTTATTGCCTAAAAAACTCAATGTCCGGACACTGAGATCAATGTCAACATGCTGTAAGGCCTTTCTTATTACGTATGGGAGCAGTCCGGCATATGCAAAGCCAACCAGTAGAATTCCAAGTTTTATCCAAACCATAGATTAACCTCTGCTCCAACAATTGCTACTCAAAGGTAAACAATTATCGATCCATGGATTCACCTGCTCTTAATGAATGGCACCATGGGAATTCCACCATCTCTACTGACCTTTAACCGAAGGACTGAAAAGGATTTTACAGATGGTGCATGCATGCGAATGAATAAAGAAAGCGATATCGGGTTTTTATTTGGACGGAAGGTATTGAAGAAAAATGTAAATCATAGGCTGCCAGAATAAGAATTCTTATATTCCCGATTGATTAATTTAACCTTTAATCCATGAAGATTGCGGTCATCGGAACCGGCGGAGTCGGAGGATACTTCGGAGGAAGACTCGCCAGAGCGAACTTAGACGTTAGTTTCCTCGCCAGAGGCGAACACCTTAAGAAAATCCAACAAAACGGCCTCATGGTAAAGAGCATAAACGGTGATTTTATAATTAAAAACGTACAGGCAACAGACAACATACATAAGATCGGCTTTGCAGACATAATTATCATTGCTGTAAAAGCCTGGCAGGTACGTGACATATCACGAGAACTTGCGTCAGCAATAAAGAAAGATACAATAGTCGTTCCGTTACAGAATGGTGTGGTTACTGCAGAGGAGCTGGCTGAGAATATACCATCGGCGAACATCATCGGGGGATTATGCAAGATTATCAGCAAGGTGGAGTCACCGGGAGTGATAAACCATTTTGCACTGGAACCGACTGTCATTTACGGGGAATTCGATTCCGGGAGAACTGAAAGAGTTGAACTGCTCAAATCCGTTTTTGACAGGGCAGAAATCAACTCATATATTTCTGACGACATAACCGCGGACCTTTGGAAGAAGTTTATAGCAATATGTGTCAGTGGCTTGCTCGCAGTAACAAGAACCAATTACGGTGAACTGAGAGAACTGAAGGAGACACGTCAGATGATGACAGAACTGATCAGGGAGATATTTGCCTTGTCTCAACACCTCAGGATCAATATCGAACCTGACTACCCCGACAAACTGATCTCGGTTATTGACACCTATCCCGACGAAACCACCTCTTCGCTTACCAGGGATGTATGGGACGGGAGGCCGTCAGAAATTGAATACCAGAACGGGACTGTTGTGAGACTCGGAGAGCAACATGGTATGGATACCCCGGTCAACAGGTTTGTATATAACTGTATCTTACCGATGGAAATCAAAGCCAGAAAGAAAATGGCAGAAAGAAATGGCAGAAACTGACCCCATAATGTCAGATCTATTTGCAGCTTCTCCAGATTAAATAAAGAAATGGAATACATCCTCATTATCGGAACCTTCGAGTCTATATTCCTGCTCCTTCTGCTGCTCGGGAAAAAGAAGAAATCGCTTCCGGATTATCTTCTGGGAGTGATCTTCATGTTGTACGCAATCAGCATCGGGAGTGTTTATCTTGAATTGCAGAACATAAAAAACAATCCCGCATATTCTGCAATAACAAATATCAGCTGGTTATTCCTTTTCCTTCACGGCCCGGCGCTTTGGTTTTACATAAAGAGCCTGTCTGATCCTGAATTCAGGTTCAAACTCCTGTACCTCCTCCACTTCATCCCCTTCATCTTCTTTTCGGCCTTCCAGTATTTCAATTTTATCAGTCTGACTGTCCCGGAGAAGATCGCGTTCCTTGAAAATGACTTTTTCAAGGAAATGGTATCTTATAAAATAACCGTCCTGGCTATAGGTGTGTCAACCATAAGTTACAATACCTGGGCCCTGAACCTGATAAGGAGAAGGCGTGAGAGGCTGATGCAGCAATATTCCAAAATCGAAGACATAGACCTTGGATGGCTGAACGTGCTTACAATTGCAGCTCTGATAAGTTATTCAGTCAACGTGGCCCTTTTTACCCTTGACCTGATCTTCCACTTCGCCACCTATAAATACCTGATGTTCCTGACGAATGCCTTTGCAACTGTATATGTGCTGTTCCTTGGATATTTCGGGATACGCCAGGGCAATATCTTCATAAACAATGTCACGCGGACAGGCAGACCAGGCGATGAATCACCTTTGAATGAACCGGGATCTGCTGTAATAACTGCGGATGATGACTTTATCAGGACTCTCTCCCGTAAGATGGAGGAGAAGCAGCCTTACCTGGATCCGGAAATCACTGTTTCGAGGCTGAGTGAGTTGCTTGATGTCAGAGTTGAATTTCTTTCAGAAGTGCTCAACTCGCGGCTCAACCAGAATTTCTTCGATTTCATCAACAGGTACAGGGTTGAGGAGTTTAAAATTCAATCGCTCCTGAAGGCGAACAGTCATCTTTCAATCATGGGCATTGCCTATAACTGCGGATTCAACTCCAAAGCCTCATTTTACAGGGCCTTCAAGAAGTTTGAAGGTATCTCTCCCACTGCCTTTATTGAGATGTCTCACAAAAAGTGAGACTCCTTTTTCAGTAAAGTGGAACTCCCGGAATGCCCGGTGAGACTCCGGCTTCATAACCTCCCGGTACATTTGTCATGAATTGCCGCTCCGGAAGGTTTATGACCGGATATAAAAACCTTAATACATGAATATGATGAAAACCATCTTCCTCCTGATCCTTCTCTCAATCAACTTCCCGGTTGCAAACGGATCAATGTTGCGTGATACCACATTCTCTGAAACGGAAGTCACCTTACAGACAGGAAACGGGGTAATATACGGCACCTTGACAATCCCGCAGAAGCCGCGCAGGATGCCTGTTGCGCTGATTATTGCCGGGTCAGGTCCGACAGACAGGGACGGGAATAACCCGGTGATGAAGAACAACTCGCTGAAAATACTTGCTACCGGGCTGGCCGGAAGAGGTATTGCCTCACTCAGGTATGACAAGAGAGGCATCGCAGCGAGCAAAGCAGCGATCACAAGTGAAAAGGACCTTCGGTTTGACGATTATGTTTCCGATGCAGCAGGGTGGATCCAATTACTGAAAAAGGATAAAAGATTTTCTGAAGTTATAGTAATCGGGCACAGTGAAGGCTCACTCATTGGCATGGTGGCCGGCAGGTCAGCCGATAAATTCATTTCGGTTGCCGGTTTCGGCCAGCCGGCTGACATAGTCCTGAAAGAGCAGCTGGGATCACAGCCCAAAGTGGTTCAGGACTTATCGTTCCCGATAATTGACAGCCTGAAAAACGGTAAAACCGTTGACTCGGTCCCCCCGATGATTAAATCGTTGTTCAGGCCGGGTGTCCAGCCATATATGATTTCATGGTTCAGATTTGACCCCCGGATTGAAATCAGGAAACTTTCTGTTCCAGTACTGATAATACAGGGGACGAATGATATCCAGGTCGGGGTTGAAAATGCCCGGCAGCTTTCAGATGCGAATCCGGAAGCTGAGTTACTTCTTATCAATAATATGAATCACATCTTCAGGATTACAGAAGGTGACAGGATGGCAAACCTGGCGACGTACAGCAACATCAGCCTGCCGGTCTCGGAGGAGCTTTTATCAGCTGTTACCGGTTTTATTCTCAGAGACTTGCCAGGCAACAAATCCCGCGATAACCACAGATAAAGAATCAATAACCATGATTGAGAAACCTGCAATAATCATTTTCGGGGCTTTATCACACATCCTGAATACCTTCGTTACGGTCACCTTGCTGGTAATCCGGGGGTTCATAAAATACGGACTGAAATACAAAATCAACTAAAAGTACTGAAATGATACCTGAAGAATCACTTTTGAAGATCCTGAAATACGCGGCAAAGGCACCATCAGGACATAATACGCAGCCATGGAAATTCAAGACCGGGGATGACAGCATTTCGATAATTCCTGACTTTACCAGGGCTTTGCCTGTTGTCGATCCTGATAATCATGCACTATACATAAGCCTGGGTTGTGCACTGGAAAACCTTATCATTTCTGCGGATGAGTTCAATTACAGGGCTGAAACAGAAATCACGGGTGATGAAAGGGAACCACAGATTGTGGTCAGGCTTTCGGTGGCACCGCAGGCAGACAGACAGGGGCTGTCCGGTTATATTGCAAAAAGGCAGGTAACAAGGGGGAAATTCAACCCTGAAAAAGTTCCGCAGAGCCTGTTGAGTGAACTGTTTGAAGAGTCTGAGGGGGTTCATGTGAGACTATTCCTTTCCGAAGAGGAAACAGAATCACTGACACCGTATATTATTGAGGGAAACAGCCTGCAATTCGGCAACAGGGAGTTTGTTACCGAACTTGTCAGTTGGATTCGCTTCAGCGAGAAAGAGGTGATGACAAAAGGTGACGGTATCTGGACAGCTTCAATGGGTCTTCCAGGTATGGGCAGGTTCATCGGAAATATTGTAATGAAGAATTTCGTTTCTGCCGCCTCGGAGGAAAAGCGGTTGAGGAAGCTGATCATGGCTTCTGCCGGTTTTGCCATGTTTATGGTTGAAAAGAACGATCCCGTTCACTGGATAAAGCTCGGGCGGGCATTCCAGCGGTTTGGACTTATGGCGACGAAAAACAACATAAGTCATGCCCATCTCAACATGCCGTGCGAGGAGTGTCGGGTACGCGAAAAACTGATACGGGACTT
>CAYYEH010000120.1:0-6766 GCA_964470815.1 uncultured Rikenella sp. | reverse complement strand
GCCTTCCTTCATCACGGTCAGCATAGATAACACGCCAGAAATCAAGGGCATCACCAGGTGATATCTCCCTGTCGTTCTTTCTTCCCCTGCGGAGGCCGACACCTCCTGAAAGCTTATCCATGAATCCCCTCAATCCCCAGAGCCAGTTTGCATAGTACCATCCATTCCTGCCACCAATTGTCCAGATTCTCTCAATTAGACGCTCCCTGTCAGTGAAGCCCCTTTTCCGGATATCCCTGAAGCATCCGTGAACCGGAACCCTTACCAGATCAGAAACACCCTTTTCCAGTCCCGGACCCGAGAGAGCGTCTGTCCAGCTTGATGTTACCTCATGGTGCTCTATCCTCTCAAATGCGCTCCTGACTGCCTCGTCGAAGCTCATAAGTTTGATGCCCAGCTCTTTGTGAAGATCGTTTTCACGGCATATTACCTCAATCTTCATGCTGTCTACCAGGTTGACTGCAAGCTTATAGGATGTGGAAGTGACAAAATAGAGCCAGTATGAGGAGAGCCTTGGGGTCATGACAGGTACCACAAATACTTTGCGCCTGAGGTTCCTGATGCCGGCAAACCTCAGAAGCATTTCCTTATAGGTCAGTATGTCAGGGCCGCCAATATCAAAGCTCCTGTCAAAACAGCTCTCCTTCATCAGCACTCCGCCAAGGAACTCTATTACATTCCTTGCTGCTATGGGTTGCGACTTCGTGTTGAGCCACCTGGGAGCAATCATTAAGGGGAGCTTCTCCACCAGGTCACGGATTATTTCGAATGAGGCGCTTCCCGAACCAAGGATGATACCTGCCCTCAGCGTTGTCAGATGGTATGAGCCTGCAGCAAGTTCATCCTCCACTGTCTTGCGCGAGGCCAGATGCCTCGAAAGCTTCCCGGTATTTACAATACCGCTGAGGTATATCACCTGCCTCACCCTGGTCTGTGCCACCCGCTCACGGAAGTTGATGGCAGAGGTCCGCTCCATCTCGTCAAAACTCCCGGTCGAGGCTGACATAGAGTGAATAAGGTAATAGGCGGCATCAATGTCATCAGGGATTGCTGCAAGAGACTCTGAATCAAGGAAATTAACCTCAATGACCGAAAGGCGTTCACTGTTGAATCTTGTGGCATCAAATCTCTGCCTGTCACGGACGCAGCAGATAACCTCATTCCCGCCTGCAAGCAGGGAAGGAAGCAGCCTTTTGGCAATATATCCGGTGGCACCCGTGAGAAGTATCTTCATTGTAAGTTCCTGTGTTAAATATTTTCCGCCTTGTATTATGCTCCTCTCAGAAGGTTATCCTTATGCCGGCCGTGATCACTTCCTGGTTGAGCATCATGCTCACCGGTTCAATATTTCCGGGTCTTATATCATTGAAAATGAAATACATTGCCATGTCAAACACCAGCAGGAATCCCCCTTGAAGGATCACGGCGTTACCGTATCCCCTGAGAAGATCTGCCCGCTTTTCTGCCCGGCCTGACAGGTGCCTCATCAGGAATCCGGCTCCCATGTAGCCCACATCGAGCCCTGAGTTTATCAGGAAAAGCTTTTCCGTTTTCAGATGCTTCGCAAGTATCTCTTCCGTGCCGGCAGTAATCAGATCAGTACTGTAACTGCTGTAAAGTGCTATGCCTGCAATGGAGAGATTGACCACGTTCCAGAAGAGGTTCATCTGGCTGAAATACTTCCTCTCTCCCTCAAATGTTGCCCAGCCATATGCTCCCGCAGCCATGTTTGCAAGGGCCCAGCCCCCGAGTATATACATTCCTGTATTGTTCGCAGCCAGGCTTGCCTCTCCGAAGGTTTTTGCACCACCCTGTGCCACAACAGTGATTGCAGTCAGAAGAAATATTCCTGACAGTACAATCCGCTTTTCTCCTTTCATGACATTCAATATATTCATTTACAGTCGTAAAAACAACATGTTATAACCTGTGGTTCAGTATCTCCGCTACCGATCTGAAAGCTGCCTCCGCCACAAGCCTGCTGTATTTCCCTACAGGACAGCCGGCATAGATGCCGGTGGTCTTCCCCTCCCTGAAGACTCTCCTGAGAGGCTTTTCCCAGTCGGGGTAGGGGACCGGCTGAAACGGATCATACTCCCTGAATGCCCTGAATTTCTTGATTGCATGAAGAAACATCAGGTCAGTGTTCTCGGCAATGAAGTCAACAGGGATCTCTACCGCATAATCAAAGCCCTCCTCAATGGCCTTGCTGTAGGCCATCATGGTCGAAAACTTCTTTCGTTTCGGGTCCCAGTATTCGTCTGCAAACTCATCATGGCTCCAAATGACCTCACTACGGCCAGACCTCCCCCCGGTAATCTTAAGAATCTCCTTCTCAAGCGGAACCCTGTACTCGGGCTCCCTCAGATCAAGTGTTTCCCTCCTGAACGGATGGCCGTGCTTTGACAGTATCAGGAGCAGACTAGCGCCTGAGGGAAGCTCTGACAGCATATCACTGGTCAGTTCAGCAAACGCCTGGCGCATTGGGTGCTGGTTGCCCGGCTGGTCGGCACAAATGACCTTGGCTGAGCCATTGGCATACCGGTGAACCATCGGTAATGCCAGCGAATAATCCTCAAAATCGGAATATACCGGATTACAGAAACAATGGTATATGATGGTTTCACAACCTTCAGCAATCATACTCTTAACAGCCTCATTGACCGATTCGGGATACATATAACGCGCATGCCTTATCACTGCATCAGGATATTCCGTCCTTATCATGGCTTCAGCCTCCGAATAAACCCTTTCGCACTGCACTGACCAGGCTATCTTCTTTTCAGGGATCAGATGGCCGTAATACCATCCTGCCACTTTTGCCGACGTTTTCTGGCATATCTCCGGTGCCCCGCCCTTGCCATCTCCAGTATAAAGAAAATATCCGTGATCCGACGGATTGTTCTTCATCCCCGGCGGACGCCATTTTACTTCACACTCAATATAGGGCTTGCCAGTCTTGTTGGTGTAGGAGCCGTGCATATCAACCAGCTGGTTCGGGGTGAAAGATTCACGTGCAAGCGGATTGCCCGGATCAATCAGTGCCAGTCCCCTGTCGGCCAGCACCAGCGGTTGTATGAATCCCGGAATTGAATATGCAAAGACATGATCCATGAACCTTGTGTAGAAAGCCGGATCATGTGACTCAGGCATGCCCAGGTCTGCAAGTATAATACCAGGCCTTCCGCGAACAGTACGGTCCTGCCTCCGGAACAGTACCTCGTACCCGTACCGCTTGCCGTATCTCTGGTTTCGGAGCCATTCAAGCATATGAATCCTAAGCTTTTAGTTTACAAAAACTGCTAAAATAAATTCATTGAAAGCTATTGTCTTTAATCCGCCGTCCGCCTTAAATTATTCAGGACTCTTATATCTTTGTGAAATCCGCCAGGTACGCTTTTAGCTACTTTTCGTAATAAATATAATAAGGAAATGACCAAAAAGTATTACTACCCGAACCTGAATTTGACCAATGTGCTTTTTTTGCTGACGATCTTATTAATTGCTTCATGTTCAAAACCGGACACAGCTGGCAGTGATGTTGACCATAAATCTGATGAAGCTGCTGTTCACAAGGTTATACTGTATGCTGAATTCATGCATGAGGTGAACAGCTTCTCTCCCGTTATTACCACCGAAGTCAATTTCAAGGCTGACCATCTCTTTTACGGAGATGATGTCGCTGCATCAGCCATTGAAGAAAACAAACAGCTTGCCGGATTCCTTTCCGCTGTGGAGAAAAGCGGCAAGGGCAGAATCAAGGCAATACCCGTAGTACAGGCCAAGTCAATGTCGGGCGGACCGGTAGACAGTCTTTTCTACAGGAAAATAAAAAACTTCATTATTGATGCGGTTGCCGGGCAGGAGAGGATTGATGGCATTTACCTCTCGCTTCACGGCGCCATGGGAGTGCAGGGAATGTTTGACCCGGAGGGAGACCTGATAAAATCGCTCAGGGACACTCTGGGGCCGGATGTGAAAATTGCCGTGACCTTTGACCTCCATGCCAATATCACCCGGCGCAGGGCTGAGAATGCAGACATAATTGTCGGTTACCATACCAACCCGCACCGCGATCATTTCAGGACCGCATTTAAAGCAGGTGACCTGCTGATACGAACCATTACGGGTGAGATTGACCCTGTGATGGCTGTTAACAAGATGAAGCTCCTTAAGGGAGGGGGCATCAACGTTGATTTCCTCCCCCCGTTCAACAGGATATTTTCCGCGATGAAGAAGATGCAGAAACAGACAGACGTCCTCTCCGTCTCATTCTTCCCTGTGCACATCTGGATTGACGAACCCGAACTGGGATACAGCACAATAGCAATTACCGACGGAAAGGCGGACCTCTCACAGAAGCTGGCCGACGAATTATCAGAGATGGCCTGGGCTGTCCGGGATGTGCCGCAGCCTGAAGGCAACAGCCCCGATGAAGCGGTTGCCATAGCGCGCCAGAAGAAGGTTGCAAGGGCACTTGGCACACTGGTCTTCTGCGATGTCTCTGACGCCGTAGGTACCGGCACTCCCGGAGAAAGCACATGGATACTCAGGTCATTGACCGAAAGCGGCAGTGAAATGATCTCTTACATCACACTCCGCGATGAGGAAGCAGCCCGCGAAGCATGGAGCAGCAATATCGGTGATGAGGTGACGCTGACAGTGGGAGGGAAGATAGACACAGTCTATAACCAGCCCTTCACCTATACGGGAATTGTAACATTTAAACAGGAGACCTCATTCGGTAAAACGGTCATTGTGAAGCACAACGGTATTCACCTGATAATCTCGGAACTGCCGATGGCATCAAGAACGCCGGCCGACTTCAAAGACCTTGGCCTCTCAATCTGGAAAGCCGACATAGTGGTCGTGAAAAACCTCTTCCCGTTCAGGTACAACTACCTCCTTTACAACAGGAAGACTGTCAATGTGGTTTCACCCGGACTGAGCAATACCGATCCTTCCGCACTTAACTATGTGAATATCCCAAGGCCGATCTACCCGCTTGACAAGATTGACAGCTGGAGATAGGTTATCTGGATTTTTACCTGACACAACCGAAATCAACAAAAATAAAATAGGATGAAAAAACTAACCGGCCTTTTATTCCTGCTGCTGATTGCAGGAGTGATAACTGCACAAAACAAAACCGTTTGTCATGACTGGAGAATCTCCGGCGTTAACCAGCTCTCTCTGCCGTTCTTTGCTGATCAGTCATCGGTTGACGGCAAAAAATTTGATATGGCAGCCCTTCTCGAAAACGTACAGTCTGATGATGCAGACCTTAAGTCATGGCCTGTTGTAACCCTGGCAGACGACAGCCTTATCACTTCAGTCGATGGTGAGAACCAGCTGGTCAGGATGGCCGGTTTCATCAGCAGCGACCGGTGGACCAAAGCTTCGGTTAATATTTCAACCAATGCTGTCTTCGAGCTCAGCCTCAACGGCAAAAAGGTGAAATCACAGGGCAAACCTTCGGACAAGCCTGTTAAGATTGACCTGACACTGGGAACAGGAATTCACGAGGTAAGCCTGAAACTCATCAGCACGGAAAAAACACTCAGGTTTGCCGCTGACGTATCAGCAGTAAACGATTCGGCGGCACTGTCATGGAGCACGAACCCCGCCCGGACACTTACAATCAACGATATCCTTGAAGGAGTGAGCATATCAGGAGCAAGAATTTCTCCTTCAGGCAAATATGTTCTTATCCAGACCACCGAGGTCTTGCAGGGGAGCGGGAAACCCCAGAGCTCCTTCCAGGTTTATGATATGGAGCTGAACAGAAACCTCTTCGCCCTGCGAAACAATGCCCTCCGTGCCGACTGGATGCCAAAGTCCGACCGCTTTTATTACCAGGTTGAAAGGGAGGGGACGAGTGATGTGATCCTGTATGACATGAAGACCGGTACGGAGAGCGTTGCCGCATCGGGGCTGAAATCGCCCGGTCGCATTGCCTGGTCACCGGCAGAAGATTATTTTGTGTACTCACGGAATGAGGAGGCTGAGAAAACAGGCGACCTGAAACGGGTTTTTGACAACGAGGACCGTATTCCCGGAACGCGCAACCGGAGTTATCTGTATATATATAATCCGGCCACGAAGGTGTCACAACCGCTTACCGCCGGATCAAGGTCAGCCATGCTGCACGCAATCAGCCCCGACGGCCGGCGGATTCTCTTCTCCGTTTCACGCCAGGACTACAGCGAGGTTCCTTTCTCCAAACAGACTCTCTATGAATTGGAAATCAGTACCATGCGCCTTGATACAATCTGGAACGACAAGCTGTATGGCGGTTCATGCCAGTACTCGCCTGACGGAACAACACTGCTCGTATCGGGCGGACCGGAGACTTTCGGCCGCCTGGGGGTGAAGGTGAGCGACGGCCGGATTCCAAACAGCTATGATACACAGCTCTATCTGTTTGACCTGAAGACCAGAAAAGCAGAACCTCTCACACGCAATTTTGACCCGGCAGCCGGGATGGCACGCTGGGCCTCAGACGGTAAAATATACCTTACTGCCACGGAACGCGACTACGTGAATCTCTACAGGCTTGACCCGAAAAGGAGGAGCTTTGCAAAAATAGACGTCCCGGTGGAGGTAGTCACTTCCGTTGACTATGCGGAAAACAGTAATGTGGCTTTACTCCGGGGAACAAGCACCAGCACTCCGGGAAAACTTTATGCAATTGACCTGGCAACAGGGAAGTCATCATTGCTCTCTGATCCGGGTGCAGACCGGATGGCGGATGTGTTGAAAGGAC
>CAYYEH010000119.1:0-6864 GCA_964470815.1 uncultured Rikenella sp. | reverse complement strand
GTTCCGTTGAGGCCATGCAGATGGGTTCCAAGGACAGGTACTTCCAGGATATGGAGGATGACATTCACAAGCTGGTCCCTGAAGGCATCACTGCACGGGTTCCCTATAAAGGGACTCTTACAGAGGTCATCTATCAGTTCCTTGGAGGGCTACGCTCAGGAATGGGATATTGTGGTGCGCCTGATATTGCCGCACTCAAGAGGGACGGCCGGTTTGTCAGGGTAACCAGTGCCGGCGTCATCGAAAGTCACCCTCATGATGTAACCATCACCCGCGAGGCACCTAACTACAGTCGCAAGGTCAACGAATATTGACAATGAGCAGGTATATAATACTTTTTTTCCTGCTGGCTGCCGTCTCATGCCAGAATGCCCGTGACGATGAAGGTCGCCGTACCGTGGCCAGGGCCGGCGACAGGGTGCTCTATCTTGACCAGGTACCCAAAGGACTGGTCACTGCCGGCATGAGCCAGGCTGACAGCACCTCGGCAGTACAGAATTACATAAGGCAATGGGCACGGAAGGAGCTCCTGGCCCTGAGGGCCGAGGAGAATCTTACTCCTGAGTACAAGGCTGAGGTGAACAGGCAGCTCAATGAAATGAGGAATAACCTCCTCATTTACCAGTACCAGCATCAGATGATCATCCAGAAAATGGATACAACTGTTACAGACAGCGAATTGCAGGACTATTACGTAAGTAACCTGGGCACCTTCACCCTGACCATGAACCTGGTTAAGGCACTGTTTATTAAAGTGCCTGACGGTATGCCTGAACTTGATAAAATCAGAAAACTATACAGGTCCCAGGGTGCCTCTGACATCAGGGAACTGGAGGACCTCTGTTACCAGTATAACCTGAGGTATGATGATTACAATGATGAATGGATACCGTTTAATCATCTGCTCCTGGAGGTACCTCTCGAGTCAGATGACCAGGAGAGGTGGCTGGCCCGCAACGGTGCCGTGGAACTGAAGGATGACAGGTACTCATATTTCATCGCCATAAGGGAATACAGGCTGAGGAACAGCATTGCCCCGTTTGAGTATATTCGCGGGCAGGTAAGGACTATTATCCTCAACAACCGCAGGAATGATTTCCTGCAGAAGCTTGAAGACGGCATCTACAATGAAGCTGTCAGTAACAATACACTGAAACTCTATTAAAAGAGACTGAAAAGAATGAAGAAGAACATTATCCTGATATGTGCGCTGGCGATTTTTGCGGTGCAGGGTGCTGCCGGGCAGCAGGTTGTTGAATCAGTTGTGGCAGTGGTAGGCAATGAGGTCATTTATCTCTCGGATATCGAGGGACAGGTGGTGCAGCTAAAGGCTGAGCGTGACCCCACACCCGTTGACCAGCTACGGTGCCGTGTCTTTGAAGATCAGCTGATACAGAAGCTCTTTCTTGACCAGGCAAGGATTGACTCCATTGAGGTCTCGACGGAAAGTGTGGAAGCAGATCTAAGCAGCAGGCTGACCGACTATATCAGGCGTGCCGGTTCGGAGCAGGCCCTGGAGACCTACTTTAACAAGAGCATGGCTGAGATCCGTAAGGACCTTCGTGAGATGCTCACAAACCAGTATATCGTTCAGGAAACCCAGGGGACGATAGCACAGAACATCACTGTCACTCCCGAGGAAGTGAAGAAGTACTATAACACAATACCGAAGGATTCACTTCCCCTGGTTCCCAGGAAAGTACAGCTGAGCATCATATCCGTTGAACCTCCTGACATGGAAGCCAGCAAGGCCGAAGTGCGTCAGAGGCTGCTAGATCTCCGCAGCCGTATAATCAATGGCGAGAGTTTCAGCACACTGGCAATACTTTACTCCGAGGATCCGGGGTCTGCGCCGCGCGGTGGCGAACTCGGGTTCAACACCCGAGGGGAACTTGCCAAACCATACGCAGAGGCTGCCTGGAGTCTCAAACCGGGTGTGGTTTCCAAGATAGTGGAGACCGAGTTCGGGTTTCATATTATCCAGTTGGTGGAGAGGAAAGGTGACATGGTGAACTCACGCCACATCCTCCTTAAGCCGAAACTATCACCGGGGCAGACAGAATGGGCTATACTAAGGCTTGACAGCATCGCCAATTTCATCAGAAGCGACAGTCTGACGTTTATTCAGGCTGCAATGAGGTACTCGTCTGACAAAACCACCCGGGCCAATGGCGGCAAGATGGTCAGCGAGAATCCCGCCGAAAGAGTCAACTGGCTTACTCTTGATGAGTTATCAAAGGAAATCAACCTCGTTGTTCGCAATATGAAGCTCGGTGAGATCTCCGAACCTTTCCGCACAACCGATTCAAAGGGTAACTACATCTACTGCATTGTCAGGCTTGACGCTGAAATACCGCCTCACAGGGTCAATCTTACAGATGATTACAACTTTCTAGCTGATGCTGCTCTGAGGAACAAGCAAGGCAAGACCTACCATGAGTGGATAACTGAAAAGATCAGGAGAACGTATATCCGTATAAGTGATGACTTCCGAGGATGCAACTACCAGTATTCCGGATGGTTCGAATAGCCGGCATATGGCGGCAGGGTGTTCCCTCCAATTCCTTAAGGCCGTATTGCCCGGGTTGTTCAACTGCCGGGGACATCTTCAGGTTTTTTCTCTCCCTTTTTCTCTTTCTGCTTTTTTCCACCTCTCTCCTCAGCGGGCAGGATGCCCCCGGCCGGAGGCGAGTTGAGATATTACATTCTGATTCAATGAGATACGAACGGTTCGACGGGCGGACCCGTAACCGGCTGAACGGTAATGTGAACCTGAAGCACAATGACCTGTTCATGAACTGTGACAGTGCATGGTATTATGATGACACCAACCAGGTGCTTGCCTACAGCAACATTCACATCTGGCAGGGCGACACCCTGCATATAAGGGGGCAGTATCTCACGTACAACGGCAACAGCCGTAAGGCATTTCTCACTGACAGCGTAATTCTGTCAGACAACGAGATGACCCTTTATACTGATAAGATAGATTATGACGTCAACACTCAGGTTGCCAACTATGATACCGGGGGACGTATCCTGAGCGGTGATAATACCCTCACCAGCGTGGTGGGCATTTATTACTCCGATCAGAAGATGCTTCATTTCCGCGACAGTGTCCGAATTGTTAATCCTGACTACGTGATGACGGCTGACACAATGCGGTATGACACCGGCAGGGAGATTGTCTGGTTTGCAGGACCCACCGAGGCTATCGGTGACAGTATCTATCTCTACTGTGAAAACGGCTGGAGTGACACCAGGAATGATGTGTCACAGTTGATGAAGAATGCCGTGCTTGACAACCGTGAGCAGCGAATCACGGGTGACACACTCTGGTATGACGAGAAAATCGGTGAGGGAGAAGCCTTCGGAAATGTGACTATAACCGACACTACTGACAACATCACCGGTGGAGGTGATTATGCATGGTATGTGAAACGACCTGAACGGTTCCTGCTAACCGATTCTCCCTGGTTCACGTTATATGCCGATGATGACACCCTCACGCTCAGGGCTGACACATTGAGGGCCATTCCTGTTGCTGACACTTCAGGTATAAATCACAGGTTACTGAAAGCATATTACAACTGTACTATTTTCAGTCGCGAGATGCAGGGATTGTGTGACTCCCTCTCCTACTCGTTTCAGGATTCGGTCATAAGACTATACCAGGATCCCATTGTCTGGTCACGTGAAAACCAGATGACGGCTGATTCCATTGCGTTGTATACCGTGAACAGCAAGGCAGATCATATGGAGATGTACAACAACGCCTTCGTGGTCAGCTCCGTTGATACTGCGAGGTATGACCAGATAAGCGGGAAGAACCTGTCCGGTTATTTTGTTGACAACAAGCTTCACAGGATCAAGGTCACCGGTAACGGCGAAGCTATCTATTATGTGGTTGACGGCAATGAACTCGTCGGGGTGAACAGGGCGCGCAGCGCCACCATTGAAATATTTATTGAGGACAGTAAGATAGTTGAGATATACCAGAACCAGAGTCCTGACGGTACAATGAACCCGCCGTTCAAGATTCCTGACACAGACATGCGGCTTGACGGATTCCGTTGGCATCACGATCTTCGTCCTGAACGCAGGATTGAGGGCCGGATAACAGGTAGTCCGGATGAACCGGTCAGAGAAGAGGCTCCGGAGGAATACTCACCTGGCAATGAAACCGGCAGCGATGATCAGATGGAAAAGCAGGCCGGTGACGATCCGCGGAAATCACCTGGCAATGAAACCGGCAGCGATGATCAGATGGAAAAGCAGGCCGGTGACGATCCGCGGAAATCACCTGGCCGTGAGTCTGTCAGCAATTACCCTGACCGGCTACGCGGCGGAGCTGTCATTGAAAAGAAGCCTGAAAGGACCATACCTGGTAAAGGCCCCGGTCAAAAACCTGTTGAGAAGGCTCCGTGAAGCTGAATGCCACACCCCGAAAACTCATTCAGAAGGATCCGTGAAGCTGAATGCCACCTCCTAAAACCGGAGTGCCTGAAGTTGCCATCTAAATGACACCCCAGGCACCCTGTTAGATTATAGCAATTATTTGCTAGTACTCGTCTTCGTTAAAGAAGAAGTCGTCCTTTGACGGGTAGTCAGGCCAGATATCCTCTATACTCTCATAGATATCTCCCTCATCCTCAATCTCTTGCAGGTTTTCTATGACCTCCATAGGGGCACCTGACCTTATCGCGTAGTCAATGAGCTCGTCCTTGGTGGCGGGCCATGGCGCATCTTCAAGTTTTGATGCTAATTCAAGTGTCCAGTACATATATGAGATAGTTATATATTACCCTTCATTGAGTCCGCAAATATAAAATTATTTGGAATAAAAAAAGATTGAAGGGGGTTTTTCAGACGATTATTTTGACTTTTTATTCGGAACCCATTTAACCTCCTCTGTTCCAAGTTCATATGTAAGACACCTTGTCAGTACGAAGAGGTAATCGGAGAGACGGTTCAGGTATTTTATGACGTCAGGATCAGCATTTTCGGATTCATTAAGCCGAAGGAGGGCTCGTTCGGCGCGGCGGCATACGCAACGTGCGATGTTGGCTGTGGCTGCGGCCTGGTTTCCTCCGGGGAGAACAAATGACTGCAATTCAGGAAGCTTTGCCTCCATCCTGTCAATTGAGCTTTCAAGGCGGCCTGTATCCTCAACATAAATACCTTCCGGCACCTTTGCTGTGGGGTGGGTGGCAATGATAGTGCAGCATGACATTAGTACCGACTGGATATTAATGAGTTCATCACTGGGAACGCAGAACTGTTCCGCAGAGCGAAGCATGCCGATCCAGGCGATGAGTTCATCAAGCGTGCCGTATGCTTCGATACGTGGATGGTGTTTCGGAAGCCTTACTCCACCGATGACAGATGTCTCGCCCTTGTCGCCGGTTTTGGTATATATCTTCATCTTATGCCAGTTCAGAAATCAGTTATAAAATTCCTGTTACGCAAGGTAGTCAGAATTGACAACATGAAACCAAACTGTCTTTTTTCTTTTTTAACCGGCAAATTTCTGTCTGAAAAGCCGTATGCAGGTTATTTCTTCTTTACCTCGATCCGGTTCTCGTTAACGTAATCTGCTGATACCTCACCGTCCATCAGTTTGATAATCCTGTGTGCATGGCGGGCTATATCTTCCTCGTGTGTCACAACTATGACTGTGTTGCCATCTTCATGGATTTTATCCAGCAACCCCATGATATCATATGAAGTCTTACTGTCAAGGTTACCGGTCGGTTCGTCAGCGAGTATGATTGAAGGATTGTTGACCAGTGCCCTGGCTATGGCAACTCTCTGGCGCTGACCGCCTGAAAGCTCATTGGGTTTATGGGTCATCCTGTCGCCAAGTCCTACCAGGTTCAGTGTCTTGACTGCGTGCTCCTCCCTTTCATGGCGAGGAATTCCGGCATATATAAGAGGCAATGTGACGTTTTCGAGTGCAGTATATCTTGGGAGCAGGTTGAAGGTCTGGAATACGAATCCGATTTCCTTGTTTCGTATCTCCGCAAGTCTGTCATCTTCCATCTTACTGACATCGGTACCGTTCAGGACATACTGTCCTTTGGTTGGGGTGTCAAGGCATCCCAGGATGTTCATCAGGGTTGACTTGCCTGAACCTGAAGGGCCCATTATGGCTACGTATTCGTTACGTTTGATTTCAAGTGATACTGAGCGCAGTGCCCTGACTATGACTGAACCTACCTGGTAGTTCTTAACGATATCAGTAATATCAATGACCTTATCCATTCTTTTTTTATTAAAGTCCCGAAATTAGTTCAAATTACGCTATTATAATGTTATAGTCCTGTTATTTTTTGTTAACATCTCGTCCTGTAATGGCCCGGTGTGAGGTTCCGGAGGAAGAAAAGCATTCCGAGACGGAATGTTTCAAGTGATACGTGTGCCGGTTGAAAGGTAATCTGCGAAAAAAATTCTCTTTCACCGGTTGTGCCGATGTTGCTCCTGCTGAGAGACTGCAAATGGTTTTTTGCATGAACGCCCTGATCTCCCCGTGTTACGGTAGTTGTTCGTTCATTTCTTTCTCCCGTAAGGATCTCCCACATTTTTCTCATATCCTTGTTCATCCGGATATCGTCCGCCACGATGATCATTTCCTCTCCCATTTTCCTTATGGTCTGAACATAATCTGCCAGAGCGATGCCCCTGTGGTTACCGTCAACAAAAGCCATTTCAACTTTTATTCCGAGGCTGTTGAGGTGGCGGAGTGCATCGCCGAACTCCATACACAGCACTTCAGCGTTGAGTGCTCCATGTTCCAGGAGGTTTTGTCTGGCGATGGCTGCCAGTTCAGGAGATCCCTCAACCGATATTACCCTCCTGTCGGGT
>CAYYEH010000118.1:0-6881 GCA_964470815.1 uncultured Rikenella sp. | reverse complement strand
CATAGATGAAATACTTGACCTTCTTCTCATACTCACCCCTCAGCCAGTCAGCCTCCTGATGGCGACCCTCCCTTTCCAGGTCAGCAATCAGGTTCTCAATCACAAGTTCATTGTAGCAGCCCCATTTGTATGTTTCATACCATGGGAGAATCTCATACGGATAAATGAAATATGCCCTTGCGGTCTGCCAGGCACGCTCAAGGTAGCCGGCTGCGTCCAGGTAATGAACTTTTTCAGGATACATCCTGGCTATCTGGTACATGTGATAGTAAAGCATTGCCATATGGGGGTAATCATAAGACCTCCATATCTTCATCTTGTCGAGGTTGGTGGCGCTGATCCTGGCCCTCTCAACAGGGTCACGTGCCACCTTCCAGTTGGGCACTCCATAGATACCGTAGGGATACGGATCATCTTTATCGGTCCTCTGAAGACCGTTCCAGACGAAATGTTCCAGGTAATACTCAACTGCGTCAATCTCCTTCTGATCAGGGAAATATACGTTTTTTGCAGCCACGTATGGGGCCTTGCAGAGCCCAGGGTCATCGCATGCCAGCACATAGCCCCACCAGCCGTCAAAACCGTCAGTATTATCAGGCCCGCGCAGAACGGCATTTTTCATATCATAGGCAGAGAAAAGGCCATTATACCATTTGGTGGTGTCACGGTGCTGGGTGCTGTTCACGATGAAGGAACTCCTCTTCTTTACCAGTGTCTCCAGTGGTTCTGTGGCAAAGAATTCCAGATAAGTTTTATTACCCGCTCCATAGTGAACCGTCAGGATGTTCTCGCCAAGTTTCCGGAAACTCACCTCATAAAGAAGGTGCCCCCCCGGTTTCTCTCCCAGGAAGCACACTTCCGTCTGCGAAGGATACTCCGGCACTATCGAATCAACCATATTGCGGGTGCGCAATGAGAATTGAGCCTTCAGATCGGCCGGAACCGTCATGCCGGGAACCACCCTGACGTCAAACAATCCCTCATCATAGAGCAATTGCCGCATCATATCCCAGCTGTCTGCCCATGTGATGAGGAAACTGTACTTAAGTGTTGCGGGACCGTTGTCACCTCCAAGTAGGACAGAGGTGTGGGGCAGCCGCCATGTTCCTGACGGCACACTGTTTCCGGCAACGGCAGAATGCATATAAACCTTGTAACCTCCCCTTCCCCCGTCAAAGTACTCCAGTCCTGTTCCCTTGCCGGGCAGAATCATAAGGTATGGCGGTTCGCCGGAAGGCCTGGTAAAATATATGAATGACCCGTTCCCGGAGATAAAATGGTGCTTTGTGAAGCTCTTTTCAAAGATTGTATCCGGGTTCTCACCGCGCGCTATGCTCCAGGGCAGGAAGAGGGCGAGATCACCAATCTCAACCTCTTCTCCATCCATGGCGCCGATTTCTATCTCATAGACAAGTCCATTCCCTGCCAGTGAAAACCTTTGTCTCAGAGTGACCGGGTCAGTTGAATCGTCCGGCTGTAACTCAACCAAGACACCATCCGAACTGATCTCATTCGGTCTGTCGTAAGGCCTCTCAGTCCATTCGGCATGACCTTTCCTGTAAACGAGTTTAATCCTTCCCCAGGGGGCATGGTGGCTCACTATATCAGCACCATGCCTGTCAAGCGGATCAGTTACCGATTCAAGTCCATCAGCAGTTATAACTGCCTTCATCCTTTCACTCTGCAATATCTGCCTCCCGGCTACACCTTCGGGATTCCGTTGCCCGGCATCTCCCTGTCCAGTGAGGGTAAGATTACCGGCAGCCAGTATCAGAATCAAAAGAGTGAGAAACAAACTTACCGAATTTCTTGCCGGTGACATATCGGTTTGCCTATTTGTTAATCCAGACAATTGAAGTGGGAGTCTGGTCTCCTGCCTGTTCACCTTCCCTGGGTGCGTCAGGAGCAATGGGTCTGTTAAGTCTCAGGTAATTTGGAATTGCAAGGAGATTGCTTCCGTCACTCCACTTTCCGTTGATGGTAAGGATACCCCCGAACAAATCATCGCGCCATTGGGTTGTCAAAGGGCCATCGCCAATGCGCTGCTCTATATCAGACTGATCAGCCTTCTCCACATTGTAGATCATTGGCCCGTACCTCAGGGCTACCCTGCCACGGTTAGCTTCAATCCTTTCATCTGCGATGATCTGCTGTACCTCCATGGGAATAGCAAAGGAGATGATATCACCCCTGTTCCACTCCCTCGTGATGGGGACATAGCCACGGTTGAGTTCAATAGCTACGGCCTCACCGTTGACGGTCAGGTTGCTGATTGTGTTAAGTTCTGGGACAGAGGTATACAGTTCGCTGGTCTTCCTGTCGGGGACCCTGACCCATACAGTGAATTTCTTCCTCTCAGCAGGATTGACAGTTATTGATACATCTCCATTCCATGGATAATCAGTCTTCTGAACCATCTCTACTGAGGTGCCTGCCACCTTCTCAACATTAATGGTGCTTCCTATGAAAAGGTTGACATAGATTCCGTCATCACTTTTTACATAGGTCCAGGTCGGTATCATAAGCAGTGTTCTGGGTATGTTGCCTACGCAACAAGGACAGACATGCCAGTCAGACCGCATGCGGTTTGATGAAAGAGGATTGGTATAGAAGAAGTTCTTCCCTTCAAAGTCAAGTGATCCGAGCAGGGCATTGTACATTGTCTCCTCATACAGGTCAGCATATTTTGCATCATGGTACGCCAGGTTCATCTTGTACTGAAAGAAGATCAGCCCGCAGCTTGAACACGACTCGCAATAGGCGTTATTCCTGAGCGAATAGTCGGGACCGAAACCCTCTGAGGTCTCTCCGCTGCCTATGCCTCCGGTCACATAATACTTCCTGTTTACCATGTTATCCCACAGAGATATAACGGCGCTCTGGTAATCAATGTCAGCAGTTTCTGCTGCCACATCAGCCATGGCTGAATAGTTATATACTGCCCTCACTGCATGACCCACAGCCTCATACTGCTGCTGTACAGGCACATGGCTCTGGTCATATTCAGAACCGTGATTGCGGCTGTCAAGCAGGAATTTGGCAAGTTCTATATAGCTGTCTCCATGACCGTTACCCTCCATGTCATTGACAAATCGGCCGAACCGGACCAGCGCCTGTTCCATCTCCTGGTGACCGTCATACCACTCCTTCTTTCCGGGTCCGATATTGGCAACCCAGCAGTCAGAAAGCTTCTTGGCAGCATCATAAAGCCTGGTGTCAGTACCTTCGGTAAGGGTATAGTGGTTAATAGCTGACTCAATGAAATAACCGGCAACATAGCCTTCATGGTTACCTCTTGTCTCAGGAGCCCAGCGCTCCTTCCACCTTGTGGTGTCACGCAGGGTGAATGCCGTCTGCAGATAGCCGTCAGGCTCCTGGGCGGCAAGGATTATCGGGATCCACTTCTCAAGTGTCTTCTTCATCTTCTCCTGTGCAGCAATAATTTCCCTGTCGCCCTGAGGGTCAACCATCAGCGCTATGCACATCGATTCAACCGTCTGATGCACCCAGGCATTCGAAAAGACATATCCGAGATGCCTGCCGTGCGATTCACCGCGAAGAGCTTTTGCTGCCTCTATAAAATTGTCAAGACCTCCCTGTCCCCGTTCCAGATCTGTCCGCTCGATCATCTCAATGCAATGAGGTATCCAGCTTACAATAAGAGCTTTGGCTCGGTCATTCCACAACGGGTTGTCAATACTGTACCTGAGGGTGTAAACAACGTCAAGCCTTTTTTCTTCGGGCGGATTGACGACAGAGACCTTCAGGGAGGATGATGATTTCATCTTCCCTGCCCGGGCTGAAAGTGTAACTACATAATCACCGGGTACTGTAAAGGTGGCTGTGGTTGTATCACTCTTCGCATTTTCAAACTTTACTTCTCCAGGCCCTTCTGCAGTCCACTGCATCTTCTTCAGAGGATCAAGACTCTTTATCAGGCCGGAGAGATATGTTTTGCCTCCGGTGACAACCATCCGGTCAGTGCCGGCTTTAACAACCGGTGGCACAGCAGGAGCGCCCTCGGGCTTGAAGACCTGCCACTCAAGCACAGGTGAGAGAAAACGGTCAACTGAATCTACCTCAAGCATTAGCCTGGTGGTTGACACCTCTGTGAATGTGGTATGGTTGAACCTGTCTTTTTCAATTCCCAGGCCGGAAGCATTTTCAACCTCAACATAATCCTTCCCGTCCCAGTATTTGAACCTGTAGGCATGTGGCAGGTTTACATAGCTCTCATAATCATACAGGAAGACTGCAGCTTCATCAATTGAGACAGGCTGTTCCCATACATACTCATAGCGCATCACATTGAGACCCTGCTGCCTCTGCTGCGTCCTGTTCGGGTTGGTCATCCACCGTCTCATATCACTGCTGACACTGTCAGGGATAAGCCCGTCATTGAGTTCCTTCATCTCTCTCTGCCCCCCGCGGGTGACCTGTGATGACCTGGCCAGCACTGCCAGATTGTCCTTGCCGGTCTTGCCGGAGCCGCCGGTGACGCATGAAGGGATCAGCATGACTGCCATAAGAGCAGCTGCCAGAACTGGGATAATTTTTTTTGTTCTCATTTCCCGGATTTTTTTTAATAATTAATATGAAATAAACAGATCAGTTAATCAAGCTGAAAACAAACAGGTTGATGCTTGCCGGTCCGATTGTCAGTGCACTTCCTGAGGAAATTTTTACCGGCCCTTCTATTTTTACATTCTCAGGCCTGCCCGGCTCATTGGTTGCCATATCATCAGGAGCCGTAACCTGCCACAATTCACCATCACCTGATAATGTTCCATTAAGTACCGTGACGGGAAGTTTCACCTCATCCCATGTTGCATTAACAACTGACACAGTCAGTCTTTTGCCGTCTTTATCAAGGGTTGCGGCGATGTCAAGTGGCCTGGTCTCACCGGTGATGGCAACCGGGATTGTTCCGAACTTCTGCCTGTAAAGTTTGAGCACCTGACCGGTGGCATCAAAGACTGAACTGGTTGTGTTGGTTTTGATACAACCGATTACATTTACCGTCTGGGCATAGTTGGCCATGAAAACCATGTCACTCTGCCTTGAATACTCATTAAGTCCGGCAGCAATTCCCATGGCATCGCGCATGAAATAGCGCGTGCCAAGCTCACCGTAGATATGGGGTCCGTACCAGTAGTTCCACTCATCCATGCAGATGCGGATATCCTTCCCCTTCAGCTGGGGTATCTCCTTACGGTACTGGCGGTGTGCATCAGCCTTTTCCCTGATGGCATCCGGTATCTGCTTCACATGTGTCAGGAGACCTCCTCCATGCCAGTCCTGGCGGTAAAAGTGCTCACTTATAAGATCCATGCTCTCAGAGCAGTTGGCAAGAACCATGCGGTCCCATTCACCAAGTTCACCCACCGCAATGAGTTTGATGTCAGGGTCAACGCTCCTCATCGCATCGGCAAAAGCATTGTGCTTTTTCACAAAGTCCTCTGTTGACATATGCCCGAGCTGCCAGTCGCCGTACATCTCATTACCAATCGACCACCATTTCACGTTCCATGGTTCGGGATGGCCGTTGACAGCCCTGATCCTGCCCATGGGTGTCTCGGCAGATCCGTTGCAGTACTCAACCTCCTCGCGTGCCTGTTTTGAATCACCAAGGCCGGCGTTAACGGCTATGTAAGGTTCTGTTCCTAGTATTTCACAGAAAGTAATGAATTCATGAAGGCCCACATCATTGTGCTCCACTCCCTGCCATGCGGGGTTTTTGCGCGGAGGCCTCTTATCCCGGTCACCGATACCGTCCCTCCAGTCATAACCGCTCACAAAGTTACCGCCCGGCCAGCGGTAAACCGGAGAGTTCAGCTCCCTGAGGAGAGCCATTACATCTGACCGGAATCCCTGAATATTGTCTGAAGGCATCAGGCTGGCAGTGCCAATCCAGACTTTGCCGCTCCCCTCAGGCTCAATCGAAATTGAAGCATTGTGGGTCAGTTCACCTGAACGGAACTTAAGGGGATATGTGTTGAAGGCGGGTCCCGGTTTTTCAATGGTTACTGTCTGAGTCTGCTCTCCCTGGTGAAGCGACACCTTAACGGCAGTTATCCCAGGAGTGGCCTTAAGGATAATGCGGCCTTCATAGTCAAGATCCGGTTTCAGGCCCAGACCTGATTGCTGAATGCCTGCTGAACCGGATCCGTCAATTCCCAGGACTGGAGTTTTGTCTCCTGTAAAGGGGTTCACCCGGTCAACCGAAAATAGTTCCCTCTTGCCCATGACCTGCCATGGTGATTCTCTTTCGCCTGGCACATACCAGAATTTGCGGTCCTCAAGCATCTCAGCCCATATGCCTCCGTAGATACAGCGGCCAAGATGCTCAATAAACTGACCGTAGATGTACTCTGACATCGGTTCCTTTACGTCAGCAACGTCTATCGTTACTGCCGTGCTGAACTTTTCCGAAGAGACCAGTTCAAGGGTCATGTCATCAAACCATGCTCTTCCCGAGGCGGGGCCGTCAAGACCCAGCAGGCAGGAGAGAACAGAAGAGTCATCGTTGCCGGTGCTGAATACGAATTCAATCTTTGTCCAGTCATTGGTACCGGTAAGGCCTGAATACTCCGCATCAAAGGCATCAAAACGAAAGCCGGCTCCCTTGCCGCCACGCGACTGAACTCCTTCAGTCTTTACCCAGCCGGTAAACTTGTACTCTGACCATGGCCTTAGCTCAACTCTGGTCATCCACCTTCCGCCGGCAGGACGGTTGCTCTGCAGCATCAGGCTCTTCTTTCCGTGATGAGCCTCATAGTCATAGAATGCAATCATGACTCCGCCCCGGGTCTCACCGTTCCATCCGGTCACGGCTGAACCGGTCCCCTCCTCTGCGGAGGGATTTGGTATGACAGTGCCCT
>CAYYEH010000117.1:2413-6906 GCA_964470815.1 uncultured Rikenella sp. | reverse complement strand
AACCCGAAGACGAATATGCAGTTCCTTACTTTCCTTGTCAATGTGGTCAAGGCCGTCAACGACAACCAGGAACTGCTTCGCGCAAGCGTGACCAATGAGAACAACTCATACAGACTCGGAGGTCATGAGGCGCCTCCTTCAATAGTTTCAGTCTTTCTAGGCACTTACCTCTCCGATATCCTTGACGGAATAGCCAGCAAGGTGAAGGACAAGAAAATGACTCCACAGGAAAAGACGGAGATCAAGCTTGGCATAGGCAAGATTCCCGGAATTTTCCTTGACAATACTGACCGCAACCGTACCTCACCATTTGCGTTTACCGGCAACAGGTTTGAATTCAGGGCAGTAGGCTCATCGGCCAACTGCAGTTCTGCGATGATAGTGCTGAACGCAGCCGTCACACGCCAGCTAAAGTCATTTGCAGGAGAGGTCAATGCCCTGATAAACAAGGGGGTGAAAAGAGACGAGGCCATCTTCCAGGTCATCAAGGCCTGTATCATCGATTCAAAGAGGATTCGCTTTGAGGGTGACGGATACAGCGCCGAGTGGCATAAAGAGGCAGCCCGCAGGGGACTGTCGGCTGAGCCGAGCGTACCCAAGACACTGAAAGCTTATGTGTCACCCTCATCCCGCGAGACACTTACAGGAACCGGCGTTCTTACCGAAAGAGAGCTGGAGAGCAGGGTTGAGGTGGAACTCGAGAAATTCACAAAGAAACTGCAGATTGAAGCACGGGTTCTTGGTGATCTGGCCATAAACCACATCGTACCCACCGCAGTGAATTACATGACTTCACTGGTTGAAAATGTCAGGGGATTGCGCGAGATCTTTGACGATAATGAGTTCATGAGACTCGCCGGCGCACGTAAGGAGCTGATCGTGACCATATCAGATCATATATCAATGATCAAGAAACTGGTTAATGATATGATCGAGCAGCGCAAGAAGGCCAATGTGATTGAAGATCCTTATAAAAAGGCTCTTGCCTATGAATCGAAGGTCAAGCCATACCTTGAGGAGATAAGGATACACATTGACAAGCTTGAGCTGGTTGTTGACAACGAATTGTGGCCGCTGCCCAAATATCGTGAGCTCCTCTTCACCAGGTAATTGCATTTTGTTTTTTTTAGGTTTTGTGGTTTGTAATGCCCTTCACAAGGAGGGCATTATTTTTGCTGCTTATCCGTCAGGCCGGTAATTAATGGATCACCGGTACGTTAACATGAATAACAATCATTACTTTTGCATAAAATCTATGGTGGCCGGAATGAATAGATCAATAATTCTCATACTTGCCGTAATTCTTCTTTTCCCGGCCCTGCTTCAAGGGCAGAAACAGAAGACGGAACGTGCTTATGCCGCCTATAATGCCGGCAGTTATTACGAGGCAATCGACTACTTCAAGGATGTCTATTCAAAGACCCGTGACAAACAGGTCAAAGCTGATATGGTCTTCATGGTGTCTGAGTGCTATCGCCTTATCAATGACCCGAAGAACGCCGAGCTGTGGTATAAGAGGGCTGTCAGGTCGCCCTTTCCGAAGCCTGAAGCGCAATACTGGCTGGCTGAAAGCAACAAGAAACTGGGGCGTTACTCCCAGGCCATCGAGGAGTTCCGCAAATACCGCCAGCTTGTGCCGGGTGACCCCCGCACTGAACAGCAGATACGTGCCTGTGAGCTTGCGATGGAGTGGCAGGCCTCACCTGATGCATACGTGGTTGAGGAACTCAGGGAAGCCAACACGGGAGACTCTGATTTCAGCCCGGCCTACGGCCGTGATGACTATGGGCTGCTCTGGTTCACCTCCTCAAGAGATGATGCAAAGGGAAACAAGGAACATGGTACTACCGGCCAGAGCTTTACCGATATCTTTGAAACGAGGCTTGACAAGAAAGGCAAATGGAGCACACCGGTGCCGGTTGATTTCCTGAACAGCGAGTTTGAAGACGGAACACCCTCCTTCTCAGCAGACTATTCAGAGGTGTGGTTCACCCGCTGTGAGGCAGGAAAACGTGAAAGCAAGGGATGTGTCATCATGTATTCAACCCGCGAAGGGACCCGGTGGAGTGACCCGGTAAAGGTTGAACTGCTGGTTGATTCACTGGTTGCTGCACACCCTGCAATCTCGCCCGACGGGCAGACTCTCTATTTTGTTTCTGATATGCCCGGTGGCCTGGGAGGCAAAGACATATACCGCACAACCCGTACCTCACCAGGAAGCGCATGGTCAAGACCTGAAAACCTGGGTGCCGATATCAACACCCGTGGCAATGAACTCTTCCCCTATATCCGTCAGAACGGGACACTTTACTTTGCCTCTGACGGTCACATCGGCATGGGCGGACTCGATATCTTCAAGGCAACGCCGCAGGCTGGAGATTCATGGCTGGTGGAAAACATGAGGCCACCCATAAACAGCCCGGCTGACGACTTCGCCATAGCCTTCGAGGGGGAGGCTGAAAAAGGTATCTTCAGCTCGGCACGCAAGGGCAGGGGTGACGATGACCTCTTTACATTTGAAATGCCGCCCCTTCTCTTCAGCATAACAGGTCTGGTCAGGGATGAAAAGACAGGCCAGCCCGTTGAGGCAGCAACAGTGCAGCTGATAGCCAGTGACGGTGCCAATATGCAGACTGAAACCGGAGCTGCAGGAGATTTCAAATTCAGCCTGAGACCGGAAGTTGATTACATCTTCCTCGCATCGAAAAAAGGTTACCTGAACGGGAAGGAGAAGGAGACCACCAGGGGGCAGGAGAAGAGCCGTGACTTCATGGCCACGATAATGATGACACCGATTGACCGGCCGATAGAGCTGCCAAATATCTTCTATGACTTCGGAAAGTGGGACCTCAGGCCTGAGTCGATGGTTTCACTCGACAAACTGGTGGAGACTCTCAATGATAACCCTAACGTGACCATCGAACTGATGTCACATACTGACTCACGTGACACGGAGGAGTTTAACCTTGACCTGTCACAGAAGAGGGCACAGTCTGTTGTTGACTATCTTATCGGCCGGGGCATTGCCGCTGACAGGCTTACCGCCCGCGGCTACGGCGAGACCAGCCCGAAGGTGGTTGATGACGTGATCATGAAGGATGCTCCCTTCCTCCGACAGGGTGCTACCCTCTCCGAACAGTACATTAACTCTCTCGCCAGCGACGAGCAAAAGGAGATAGCACATCAGATCAACCGCCGTACTGAATTCCGGGTGCTGCGGACCGACTATGTGCCGGCAAACTAGTTAAAATACAACGCCGGCATCATGACTGACACATCGCGCTATGCAAGGAGAGGCGTATCCTCCGGCAAGGAGGAGGTCCATGCTGCCATCAGCGGCGTTGACAAAGGGCTTTACCCTAAGGCTTTCTGCAAAATTATCCCTGACATCCTCGGGGGTGACCCGGCGTGGTGCAACATCATGCATGCCGACGGTGCCGGAACCAAGTCGTCACTCGCCTACATCTACTGGAAAGAGACAGGCGACATCTCGGTATGGAAGGGGATAGCACAGGATGCGGTGGTTATGAACCTCGATGACCTGCTGTGCGTGGGGGTGACTGAGAACATCCTTCTGTCATCAACCATCGGAAGAAACAAAAACCTTATCCCCGGCGAGGTGATAAAGGCCCTGATCGAGGGCACTGAGGAATTCCTTTCACGGATGAGGGACTCAGGAATAGGCATCTGGTCAACCGGGGGAGAGACTGCCGATGTGGGTGACCTGGTCAGGACGGTCATTGTCGACTCCACGGTTACTGCACGCATGGCGCGGGCTGATGTCATTGACAATGCGAAAATAAAGTCCGGGGATGTGATTGTGGGACTGGCCTCGTCAGGTCAGACAAGCTATGAGGATGTGTATAATGGAGGAATGGGGAGCAACGGGCTGACCTCGGCACGGCATGATGTGTTCAATAATTATCTTGCAGGCCTCTACCCCGAGAGCTTTGACGGATCAGTTCCTGATTCACTTATCTACAGCGGGACGATGAGGCTTACAGACCCCACCGCCATACCCGGCGTGAATGCAGGCAGGCTGGTTTTGTCACCTACTCGGACTTATGCACCCGTCATAAGAATGGTGCTTGAGAAAATGCGTTCTGCCATCCACGGCATGGTCCACTGCTCCGGCGGCGGACAGACCAAGATCATGCATTTCATTGAAAATATGCACGTGATCAAGGATAACCTCTTCCCGGTGCCCCCGCTGTTTGAGCTTATACAGAAGAGCTCCGGCACACCCTGGAGCGAGATGTACCGCGTATTCAACATGGGTCACCGGATGGAGATTTATGTTGATCCGGCTGATGCCGAAGCAATCATTGACATCGCATCATCCTACAGCCTTGAAGCACGCGTGGTTGGCCGTTGTGAGGCTGCTGACGGAAAGCATCTGACCATCCGTTCCGCCTGCGGCGAATTCTCATACTGACTGCCGACTGGTACTGCCGACTGGTACTGCCCACTGGTACTGCCGACTGGTACTGCCG
>CAYYEH010000117.1:0-2313 GCA_964470815.1 uncultured Rikenella sp. | reverse complement strand
ACTGGTACTGCCCACTGGTACTGCCGACTGGTACTGCCGTTTACACTAATGCCCTCCCCTGCAGTCCGGCTCTTCGCTAAAAAAAATCCACCGGATTTTTTCTTAACGCTCAGCCCTCTATTGCCTGATTATAATTACCTTTGCACCCTGAAATTTGGCATCTGATGGCAAACAATCTTATTCTTGACAGGCTGACAGGCGTAAAGAAACGTTTTGTTGAGGTGGGTGAACTTCTTACCTCTCCTGACGTAATGTCTGACATGAAGCGCTACATCAAGCTGAACAAGGAATACAAGGAGCTCAAGCCAGTTGTGGAGGCATACGAGAAGTACAAGAGCGCTATTGACAATCTTGACAGTGCCAGGACTCTCCTTGCCGCCGAAAAGGATGAGGAGATGCGCGAGATGGCCAAGGCCGAGATAGACTCACTTCTCGGAACCATCCCGGACATGGAGGAGGAAATAAAATTCCTTCTTCTTCCGGCCGATCCTGAGGATGAAAAGAACGCAGTCATGGAGATACGCGCCGGCACCGGCGGTGATGAAGCCAGCATTTTCGCAGGAGACCTTTTCCGGATGTATTCCAAGTATATCGAGGCAAGGGGCTGGAAAGTTGATATGAACTATTTTACAGAAGGTACCGCAGGAGGATTCAAGGAGATTGTCTTCAATGTCATCGGCGACGGTGTCTATGGAATCATGAAGTATGAGTCAGGAGTCCACCGCGTTCAGCGCGTGCCGCAGACCGAAACCCAGGGACGCATACATACTTCGGCTGCCACCGTTGCCGTACTGCCTGAAGCCGGTGAGTTCGACATAGAAATACGTAATGAAGATATCCGCAAGGACACATACTGTTCCTCCGGTCCCGGCGGACAGAGCGTCAACACCACCTATTCGGCAATCAGGCTGACGCATATTCCCACCGGCGTGGTCGTGACATGCCAGGATGAGAAATCGCAGATCAAGAATCTCGAGAAAGCGATGAGGGAGCTTCGGACACGCCTGTACAACCTCGAATACCAGAAGTACCTTGACGAGATTTCACATAAGCGCAAGACCATGGTCTCCACCGGTGACAGGTCGGCCAAGATACGCACTTATAATTACCCGCAGGGAAGGGTTACAGATCACCGAATAAACCTCACACTGTACAACCTGCCGTCTGTCCTTGACGGCAACATCCAGGAACTGCTTGACAAACTCCAGATGGCCGAAAACGCTGAACGACTCAAGGATAGCGACTATTAATCAATAATATCATGACCTCAAGGGAACTTTTCCAGCATATTCTTAACAAGAAATCATTCCTCTGTGTCGGGCTAGACCCGGAAATCTCGAAGCTGCCGGCCTGTGTAGCCGGTGCGGAGGATCCGATCTTCGAGTTCAACAGGAGGATTATCGATGCCACCCATATGTATACGGTGGCTTATAAGCCCAACTTTGCCTTCTATGAGTCATATGGTGCAAGGGGTATGGCAGCACTGGACAAGACTGTAAGATATATCAACAAGCTGGATACCAATATATTCATTATCGCCGATGCCAAGCGCGGAGACATAGGTAACACCTCGAAGATGTATGCCAGGGCTGTTTTCGGGGAGATGCCCTTTGATGCTGTTACTGTTGCTCCTTACATGGGCGAGGATTCCGTAACTCCGTTCCTTACATACGGTGGAAAGTGGGCAATTATCCTCGCTCTCACCTCGAACAGAGGGGCTGATGATTTCCAGTATCATCCCGGCAATGGGCAACGCCTCTTTGAGAAAGTCCTTACCGTGTCACAGAGATGGGGTACCACTGATAACCTGATGTATGTGGTTGGCGCCACCAGGGCCGAGATGCTTGCAGACATACGAAAGATAGTTCCTGATCATTTCCTCCTGGTTCCGGGTGTGGGAGCACAGGGAGGCAGCCTTGAGGATGTTGCCCGGTATGGCATGAACAACCAGTGCGGACTGCTGGTCAACTCCTCAAGGGGTATCATCTACGCTGACAGCAGTGAGAATTTTGATGCCGTGGCCGGCGAGAAGGCCCGTGAGATGCAGGAAGAGATGGCTATATACCTGGCAGGCAGGTTTAAGGTCTGACGACCAGTCGGCAGTACCAGTTGGCAGTACCAGTCGGCAGTCGGCAGTACAGGGCGGCGACAAATGAATCATGATATTTTTCCCATGGCAGACTGCTGACGGCAATACTTTGGTTATCAGCAATATACCACTATTACCTGCTGCCTCTTACCTTGTCTCTGCTGCCTGTTGCCTCTTACCTTGTCTCTGCTGCCTGTTGCCTCTTCCCTTGTCTCTGCTGCCTG
>CAYYEH010000116.1:0-6996 GCA_964470815.1 uncultured Rikenella sp. | reverse complement strand
ATTCGGGAAAAATATGGTAATGTAAATCCAATCTTGAATAGTGAAAAGCATTCAGTTTTTTTCACAATAGTATTTTCTAAATCTGGAGAAATTATTGAGGTCGAATTTCTGGGAATCTTTCCTCTTGTCGATCTGGAAAACTTTAAGGAAGAGTTAGCAAAGGATATATTATTACATGTAAAAAAATATCCCAAAATTTCGCCGGCATCGTTTATGAAAGAGAGAGTATATTTCAAAGCGATTGATTCATTTACATTATAATGCGTTGCGCAAAAGGTCGGTACCTGCAAACGGCCAATCCGTACCGCGGCTCGTTTTTGCGCTCTAATCAGTAACATCAGCAGACCGGAACCAGTTGGTGCTTTATCGGCCCGGCTTAATGGCCTAGGCCGGCAGGCAAGAACCAACCGGTCCGCCACGGAATCCCGCCAGCCGGAAGACCAACGTTACAATTTTCACCCACGCACCTTCATATTCATGGCCTCATGAGCTCGTGCGCGTCGAGGCCCTGATTCAGTCAAATGGGGTGACTCAATTTGGGACGTAACGGTGGCTCAGTTTAGTCCGGTATAATCAATCTCACACTCCTGGCATCAAAAATTAATTCTCTTGAAAAATATTCATTCTGAGTCCATTACATTTTAAAAATTGAACTTTTGTAATTCTTGCACAAGTTGGGATACACCCCGGTCAGGTTCCGCTTGAAGAATTCCTTGAACCGATTAAGTTTTCGGTTTACCGTTTCTCAAAGGAAACAGGAATACTGCCAGGAAGGACGTATAGAATAAAAAAGGGGGGCAGCCGGATAACAGAGGAGATTGCAATAGTCGTCAAAGAGTTTGAACAGATGTCTCAGGAAGAAAAGAAAAAGAACACAATATCATAGGAGGAGGAGAAAAAAAGATTTGATCCATGAAGCACCCAATGGCATTCGCAGTCACTTTTCACTCCTTTGATCGGTTCAAACCGGGATGTCGGTTTCAGGTACATACCAGAAAACAACCATCAGCGGCGCAATTACTTCCAAAAGGCCGGCAGAAGCATTAAGCTCCCAGTGACAGGATGCAACATCCAGAACCGACAGATCCTGAAAACATCATAACTCAAGTAATTAAACCATCGCGAATGAATAAGACCAGAAAAGAATCTGACCTTCCCGAAGCCATAACTGACTGGGGGTGGGAATATCATCACGTGGGAATCCCCACGAAAAACAAAATGCCCGGCGAAAAATATCTTCCGCAATTTAAGTTTTACGTGTCCGGTTTTCCAATCAGTCCTTTTGGGATCGAGTGGATGAGGTTTGACGATGATAGTCCGATGTGTGATCTGATAAAGTCAGTGCCTCACATTGCATTCATTGTAAAGGATCTGGACCATGAACTTTCTACACGAAATTTCAGGATTCTAACGCCTCCTAATCCACCTTCCGAGGGTGTCAGGGTTGCAATGATTGAACACAACGGGGCTCCGGTTGAACTTATGGAATTCGCAGACAATGAAAATTAAAATCATTGAAAATGAATTTATTAATAATACTGTTAGTTCAGGGCCCGCCTGATTCTGCAATCATTCAATACATTTGTAATTGAATATTTAAGACTATTAATGGTCAATTTTGAAGCTGCGCCTCAAGAACAGAGGACAAATATGCCCTGGCGCCGGTGAAGGCTGATAATGGCACAACACTGCATATATCAAGATGTATGGCACTTATATTCGTTCATGAATGAATTACACACCCGTAAAAACCACTCCGATCAAAACAGAACATACAAAATCAACTCATTCGCCGGAAGTAAAAATCCGCCGGATAACTTCTCAAGAGATAGTTTTTCTGGCAGATTTTCTCTACGAAGCTATATTTATTCCGGAGAGAATGGCCAGACCTGGCAGGGAAATACTCAAGATTCCTGAGATTGCAAATTATATAATTGACTTCGGAAGAGAAAATGACCATTGCCTGGTAGCTGAATCAGAAGGTAGTCTGGTTGCCGCCATCTGGACAAGAATTTTTGCGCAGAACGCGAAGGGTTTCGGTTATGTTGACGAAAGGACCCCGGAACTGAGCATGTCAGTTCTTCCCGGTTATCGAGGCAGAGGTATCGGGGCAAACCTGCTGAGTTCGATGATTGACAGGCTTAAGCAACTCGATTATGAACAGGTCTCATTAAGTGTTGACCTGGAAAATTATGCATACAGCCTCTATCAGAAATTCGGGTTCATTACAGTGGCTGTGACCGAAGGTTCCGCCACCATGTTAAAACGATTGAGATAATGTGCAGCAAGTCCCTGCCAACCCGTTTGCAACAGCCTGTGCCAATCCTGATGGTAAGAGTCATCCTATTTTTCACGCAAACCAAGAGGCAGTCAACCTGGATGCCGTCTTCCTCCCTTTCAACAGGATATTGGACCCAGCTAAAAGTATTATGACTCCTTAAGGTTATAGAGAGAATTGGACATCGAATGGCGCTTTAAAACTAACCTAAAACAATAATTATGAAATCCAAACTTATCATTATCTGCCTCCTGCTGCAGACAGCATGCTTCGCCGGTTATTCAGTGATGACCGGAAAGGATTATATAATTAAACCTCCCAATGATACGCTGTTCGGAAGGATAGAGCTTTTATCCGATATTGAATTCCGGAATGAGGTCACCTTTTATGATGGTGAAGGAAAGGCGACCAGTTATAAACCAGGAGAGATCAGTGCATTTTATATAGAAGAAGACAACAGGTATTTCGAAGCCAGGGATATACAGGCAAATGACACAACGGTTAAAGTTTTTTTAAGGTGCCTTGTCAAAGGAGAGATAAGCCTGCTCCTTTTCAGAGATTATGAAGAGGCAAACATCAGGTATTATTATGAAAGGGGTGACTATTTTGCTGCGCTGTACAATACCAAAGGAACAAGGACGATCAACGGAAAATTGTACAGTGTATATAACTCAGAATACATTACTACCCTGAAAAAAGAGCTGGTAAACATCTGTCCGGGGCTCCTTGGCTCCGTCGATGCTGTTAAATATAAGGAGAAAGAGCTTGCCGACTTCATTGAAAAGTTAAACAAGTGTATCTCTCCTACAAGCCGGAGCGCCACCTATCTTGCAACGAACCGGACTACAGTCAGGACAGGCATCATTGCCGGTGCGGGATTTGACAAAGACTGGCCGGCGGAAGGGTCCAGCTTCGGAGCCGGATTTTTCCAGGAGATAAAAATGCCGGAAATATCACGGCATATTTCCCTCAGTTACGGACTGGAATTGGGATATGGGTTTACTGTAAAAGACGAATTGGGCAACAGCTGGAGTTACCAGAAAATTTCAGTTCCTGTCAATATTAATATCGAGGTGACCGGATTGAAGGTGACTCCCTATTTTCTCGGAGGTGTTAACTTTATTCACTACCTGGACCTCAGCAACAAATCAGATGAAGATCCGACTGAAGGTATCACGGGAGGAACGGTCTACCCGCTGAGCATTGGTTGTGGTATTAAGGTAAAAAAGCTGAATTTCATTCTTATAACCAATGTTTTCGATACGAGATTTAAACTTGCCTGGTACTTTAAATAAGACTGTGTCCTTCCCGACCGGGTCTGCGCTGTTTTTGGCCGGTTTCACGGAGAAATAATACCTTTAAGGTATGAAAACCGAAAAAGAAAAAATGTTGTCTGGCGGGTTGTACAGCGCCACTGACCCTGAACTCTCGGAAGAACGGTTGCGGGCACGCAGAATGCTTAAGGAACTGAATGACTCCCCCGAGGATGAGCAGGAAAAGCGGAAGAGGGTCATCAGTGAACTGATACCGAATTCCGGGGTAAATCTATGGCTCCAGCCTCCTTTTTATTGCGATTACGGGACAAACCTTTGCATCGGTGACAATGTCTTTTTCAACTTCAACTGCGTGGTACTGGATGTTATGAGGGTGGAGGTGGGCAGCAGAACACTCATCGGGCCCAATGTACAGATCTATACTGCCACCCACCCCATGAACCACCTTGAAAGGGCAGCAGGACTGGAATATGCCAGACCCGTAACAATCGGGCAAGATGTCTGGATCGGTGGCAGTGCGGTGATCTGTCCCGGTGTTACTATCGGAGACAGAAGTGTTATAGGTGCGGGCAGTGTGGTCACAAAAGATATTCCTCCGGATGTTTTTGCAGCGGGCAATCCATGCAGGGTAATTCGTGAGCTGACCAGCCCGGGTCAGGTCATGAAATTCACCGGCACCTCCCATGGTCTCAAGCCGGATTAGTAATGGTGTACTTTCTGGCAAAGTAAGAAAGGTTTTTCGCGACTCAGGGAGGCAGCCACAACGAAACTCAGGGAGGCAGCCACAACCAAACCCGGCAGGCTTAAGTCCAGCGGCCAATGAATTACTGAGGTTCCTGGGTGAATCCAGCCTCAACCCCTTGAACATTTCATCCGGCAAGCAGGTTATAGTATTTGTTGAACCATCAGTGATGGAGATTCATCTGATTTCAGGAATAGAAATTCAAAACACTTGCCAATGGATCCTCACGTTAAAATGCCGGTCTTGTTCCTGGGTCATGGCAGCCCGATGAATGCGATAGAGGAAAATGAGTTCGTGCAGGCATTCAGAAAGCTGGGCAGGGATATCCCGAAGCCTGAGTCGATACTCTGCATTTCGGCACACTGGGAGACCAGGGGGACACATGTCACGGCTATGCCGAAGCCTGAGACGATTCACGATTTCGGAGGGTTTCCTCCCGAACTGTACGAGGTTCAATATCCTGCGCCGGGAAGCCCGGAACTGGCACAGACTGCAAAGGAATCAGTCAGTCTGACTGAAGTGGGTCTTGACCAGAAATGGGGACTAGACCACGGTGCCTGGAGTGTTATCAGACACCTTTACCCTGCGGCTGATACGCCGGTTGTTCAGATGAGCCTCGATTACACAAAGGCACCGGAATACCATTATGAACTGGCAAAACAGCTCGGTAAGCTTCGCCGAAGGGGTGTGCTGATTATCGGCAGCGGAAACATGGTTCACAATCTCCGGCTGATAGACTGGAGGAAGCTTAATGATGAATATGCCTTCGACTGGGCTGAGGAAGCCCAGGAAAAGATGAAAAACCTGATAACCGAAGGTGACCATGATCAGCTCATCAGGGCCAGAAACCTGGGGAGGGCTTTTGAACTTGCAATCCCAACACCGGAACATTATCTCCCCCTGCTCTATACCCTGGCGCTGCGGGATAAAGATGACAGTGTAACCTTCTTCAACGACAAGCCGGTTGGAGGCTCAGTGTCAATGACTTCGGTCAGAATCGAGGCAAACTGACAGGAGAACCGCGGAATAGACAGAAGTGTAAGAACATATTTTACAGCCAAATAATCAATCTCATGTCAGGGAAAAATCAGGCAGATAAATTATCACCGGGGCAGATTGAAACCCTCATCAAAGTACTGAAATCCAGGTTTGAAAAAAATGGTGGCCACCATAAGGGGACGGAATGGTTTGCGGTGGAGCAAAGGCTCGAAGCCAACCATGAAAAGCTGTGGTCACTTAGCGAGATGGAAAGAACCGGAGGTGAGCCGGATATGATCGGAATCGACAAAGAAACCGGAGAGTTCATTTTCGCCGACTGTTCCGCAGAGAGTCCCTCTGGACGCCGTAATCTCAGCTATGACCGCGAAGGGCAGATGTCGAGGAAGGCAGCAATTCCGGAAGGCAATGCGGTTGATATGGCCTCAGCCATCGGGGCAGATCTCATGTCCGAGGAACAATATTTTGATCTCCAGAGGATCGGCATCTTCGACCTTAAGACCTCAAGCTGGCTGAAGACTCCCGAAGAGGTGCGACGAAACGGCGGGGCCATTTTCGGTGACCGTCGCTATGGCAGGGTCTTCATCTACCACAACGGGGCACAGTCGTACTACGGTGTCAGGGGATTTCGCTGCATATTAAAAATCTGAATGACAATCCTCAGCAGGAACAACCTCTCTCACACAGTCTCTTTTTGTTTCATTCTGCACCTCCACCTTTAAAAAAATACAGACAACCTCTTGCATTCTATTTTTTTTATTTCTTACTTTGCATCTCAAAGTACTCTGAAACGAATTCAAATCATTTGACCAATCCGGTAAGCTGGAAGAGTCATTGGCAGACAAGGTGTTCAGTGTAAATGAAACCAAGAAGATATTAAATTGATTATATGAAAGGTAAAGAGATTTTTTTCAGGACAGCCGGATGGATTTTCGGCGTACTGTTTCTTCTTATTGGGCTGATCAATACATTCTGGGGGAATGATCCGGTGTTTGGGGCGGGGATTGCGGTACTCTCATTTCTGTACTTTCCTCCTGTTAACAATCTGATATTGGAAAAGACAGGTTTCAGGATTCACATTGTGATAAAGATAGTGCTGGGGTTATTGATATTGTGGGCGGCACTTGGTGTGGGTGAACTTTTTGACAAAACCGAGATGATGTTAAGGGATTTCGCGCATCTTTATGAGAGAATTTTCAAATAGTAAGTAATTCCGGTAAGTTGGTTCAATGCAACCGGTCAGGCACTTAACGGTCTGAACGGTACACCATTGACCTGCTCCGGCAAAAAGGAGATGGTAAAATGAAAAGACTGGATGATCTGCTGCTGATAGGAAATCCTCTGCTTTATGAGGAGAGTGTACCTGTACTGGAGAGTGAGATTAATCTCCTGCCGGCATGGATGGCTGACCTCCACAGTGTGATGGAGGAGGTAAGGGCGAAGTATCATTTCGGCAGGGGTATCGCCGCGCCTCAGTTGGGGATAATGAAGAGAGTGATCTACATCAATATCGGGGAGCCTGTGCTCATCATCAACCCGGAGCTTCATGACTTGAGCGAGGAAATGTTTGAAATCTGGGATGACTGTATGTGTCTCCCGAACCTGCTTGTGAAAGTGAGGCGTCACCGCAGCCTGACCCTCAGATACCTCGATGAGAGCTGGGAGCAGTGCGAATGGCATGTGACAGATGACCTCGCCGAGCTGGT
>CAYYEH010000115.1:0-7015 GCA_964470815.1 uncultured Rikenella sp. | reverse complement strand
TCCTCGGGCTTCAGGAAGTCGAAATCCTTCCAGAAACCGGCATCATATCCGTTAATGGTTAGTGAGAAGATTGAATATGCGGGTGCCAGCTCCTCATGATCGAATCTTGCAACATTATCTGTACGGTGTTCTGTAATGGCAAGTTCGAAGAAGATGTTGAAACGGCTGCTGAAGACTTTTTTGCGTCCCCTGGCCATAAAGCCGAGGTCGCCCCGGACATGTGACAGGTAATACCTGCCGTCAACATTTCTGTACCTGGTCCTGTACCTGACATATTCAGGCTTCATGGTATAGTCTTTCGGGAGCCTGCTGATGAATGATTCACCTGTCTGGTCAACATAGAGAGGATTGACCTCGAATTCTGCTAGCATGACGCTGTAGTTGTCAACATTGACATAGATGTCACCCTGCATCAGCGGTTCGGTCACCCATTGCTTCTGTTTGAACGAGATCACGAAGGCTGTCTGCCCGTCAATTGTGACAATATCCCTGAGGTGGTAATCATAAGTGTCAAATGACTGAGGGTCAAGGAAGTCGAACAGGTGTCTCATGCCGTCAAGCGAGAGGGTGGCGCTAAGTCCTGCTTTGAGCCTGACAGCCAGTGTATCCTTTGCCTCGAGGTTCTCAATCTTGCGGCTGCGTATAACCTTGATCTGGTCATTCTGCAGTGATCGGGCATAGGGGCTCTTGTAAATCCTTACAACTGCCTCGGAGTAGATCTGTGGTTCCTTTTTACGGTAAACGCCTTCACGATAGAATCCTGTAAGTATTGCCGGTGTGGTACCGTAGTTTGAAGCTGCGGATGAGACTGTTCTCCTGAGTATGAGAAGCGGATCCTGTGCCCTGATTATTATTTCCGGGATGGGTATGTAGTCCCTGTCCATTGTAATGGTCATCACGTTGCCCGGCAGGCTTCTTACGGGCAACAGCCTGTTAATATAACCTACATATGATACACTGAGGGTATCTTCAAGGCATTCGTCGCTTATGCGAAGTATGAAGTCGCCGTTGAAATTGGTCACTGTTCCCCTGCCCCGGTGACTAATCCCGATTGTGGCATAGGGGAGGGGTTCATTTGTTTCGGCATCCACAATTCTGCCTCCGACGGAAATGAATACCGGGAGGGAGTCTGCCGGGGGGGGAGGCTTCTCTGGCATTGCTGTCAGCCGGTAGAGGATGATATGTCTTCCCTGGACCAGGTAGTGTACAGCAGGGTCACCGGCAACTGAATCGAGAATCACCCTGACAGGCATCTCCTCACCGGGAAGGGAGAAAGTTCTGTTTGAATTGATTATCTGGGAGTCATATGTAAAGAGATAACCGGTTACCCTGGTTATTTCACCCAGCGCTCTGGATGCCTTTATGCTGGTTCCCGGCAGCCTGACAGGCCTGTCAAGGACGCTCTCCTGTGCAAATGCCTGCAGTGAGAGCATCAGCAGGCAGGCAACCAGGGCCACCTCTGTCTTCCATGGTCTGTATGGCCCCATCAGTTCCTTTTATGCCTGTCAGCGGAAGAGGATGTAGGTATCTCCCTCCCTGACAGAACGAAGGTTAAAGGTAGTGCAAATCAGTTTAACAATTGTATCATGAGGCTGCTGTTCGAATGGAGATGTAAGCCTGAAGTCATTGATTTCAGGGTCAGCAACCCTTATCTCTATATTGTAGGCTCTTTTAAGGTCTTCGAACACAATGCCGAGCCGTTCGCCGTCATATACAAGCATTTCGGTATGCCAAGCCATGTAATTGACATTTGTATTGCGCTTCTGAACGGCTGTTGTTCCTGATACTCTGCCCACCTCCTCGGGTTCGAGGGTCAGGCTGTGTGCTCCGTCTTCACTTGTCACCATCACCTTGCCGGAAGAGACATATACCTCCACTTCACTGCTGGCGTTTTCAGTTATCACGTTGAATGATGTTCCGAGCACCCGTATGTTTGCCTTGCCGGCGTCGATAATAAACGGGTGTTCCTCATCGCGTGCAATGTCGAAGAAAGCTTCTCCCCGGATTTGTACCCTGCGGGTACCACTCCTGAAGTTCTTCGGGTAGGTCAGACTGCTGTTACGGTTAAGGTATACAGTGCTGCCGTCGGCAAGAAGTACCTCAATATTCTTCTCATTTGCAGCGGATGAGATGGTAATTTTTTCAGGTGCAGCCACCTCAAAGAGGAGCCATCCCGCTCCGGCGATGATCACCACCATTGCTGCTATTCTTGCGAAGGCGGAGAGGAATGGTGTTCTGTGTTGCAGGGGTATTGAGGGGTTCTCGGCTGCCACAATTCTGCCGTTGAGCTTCGCCCATGCCTTATCAACATCAATTGGTTCCGTCCCGGAATATTTCAGATCATTCCACTTTTTCATTATAGCTTCTTCTTCACCTTCAAGGATACGGGCTTTTTCAATGCTGCCGTTTTCCTCACCGGAAAGCCAGGCTGCGGCACCGGCCCATTCCCGGTCATTCCATTCATTTGTATCATTTAATTTTTTCATCACTCTGCAAGTGCTTTTCTGAACTCTTTCAGCGCTTTTCCCATGTCTGCTTCCACCGTTTTGAGGGATACGGCCAGTTTATCTGCAATTTCGTTATACTTCAGTCCTTCGAACCGGTTCATCCGGAAGATCATTCTGCATCTCTCGGGCAGTCTTTCGAGCACCCTCGCCACCCTGACCTGGAGTTCATGGTAGTAGATCGCTTCCGTTACCGGTTCGGAGGTCAGTTCTGCACCGGCAATCATCTCTCCGGCATGCCGGCTGATGACCTTCTGGTGTTCAATATAATGCAGTGCCCTGTTGTGCACCGATCTGAAGAGATAACCATTCAAAGAGCTTTCGATCCTGAGATTCTGCCTGTCCTGCCAGAGCCTGAAGAAAAGATCCTGTACAATTTCTTCCGAGGCGTCGTGGTCCCTGATAAGGGTTTTTGCATATCTCACCAGGGAAACATAGGAGGACCGGAAGAGCTTTTCAAACTCCTGTTTGTCTCCCTGCCTGATCCTCCCTATGATTTCACTGTCGCTGTGCATGGGTCAGCATTCCCCCTTTTTATTCTGTCCTGTCGCTGAATTTAACCTTCCTGCTGAGTTTGCGTATGGCTGCCTCGATACTCTGGTCAGGCTCAATTGTGTTGTAGTCGCCCCAGAAGTCAGGATCAGCAAATGCTGCAACCTCTTCCGTAAAGAAGTCTGAAGGCTTTATCCTCTCCCTGTTTGAGAACTTAACCACATCCTCTTCGGTACGGTCTGTTATGGCCAGCTCAGACATGGTGGTATAATTGGTGTTAAAGAGTTTCTTCTTCCAGTCAACCTTGAACTTGACCTCAGCCCTTGAGTGCGAGAAGTACCATTTGCCGCCCTGTTCGCGAAAGCGGACAAGGTATGATGTCAGTTCGGGTGTGACCTGCATCCCCAGGGGTTTCTTCCTGATGAACATTGAAGCTGCAAGCTCCTTGTTCTCGAGGTTGAAGGAGAACTCGGCCTGTGCAACTGCATAGGTTTCAATATCAACAAATAGTCTTCCCTGGTAAAGGGGTGTGGTAATTGAGGGTTTCTGGTAGAAGTTGATGACATAGTTGGTGCGGTCATCGATCATGGCGATGTTTGAAAGCTCAAGGTCGTACTGGTTGAGGGCTTCCCTGGTAAGGAATGTTTCAGGATTCTTTACCACGTCAAGATAGAGTGTGGTGGTAGGGCCGCCCTGCAGCTTGAAGAGAACGGTATCCATTTTTTCCACGTCATTGCTTTTCCTCCCTTTGTAGATTCTTACGGCGTCATATCTCAGGTCATTCTGATAGGGTGCCTTGAAGACTTCAACCACGGCTTCACCGATAGAAATATAATTGCGGTTCTTGCGTATGGTTTCGCGGTAGAATCCCGTCATATCATTGGGAACAGCCGGGTAATTTTCGTCGAAACGGTTTATCACCTGTTCCATTATTTCTTCAGGAATAAGGGGCTTAACGATGATCTCCTTAATAGGTATCATTGCCGTTTCAAGTTCTATCACGTTACGCTGGCCGTTGGTTTTCATCTCGTCAAGCGCCATCACCCTGTTTTTGTACCCGATGTATGAGAATTCAAGGTTTCCTGTTTCACTGCCGGTAAGCTTCAGGGTGAACTCACCATCAAGGTTGGTCACCGTGGAGACGTTGCTTCCCTGAACGGCTATGCTGGCAAATACGAGGGGCTGGTTTGTCTCGGCGTCAACCACTCTTCCCCTGATGATGGTTACCTGCTGCTGCTTTTCCTTCTTCGATTTCGCCGGTGAGGCTGAAGCAGCCATGTCACCTGCAGGAAGTATGAGGAGCAGTGCCGAAGCGATTGCTGTCAAAAGGATTTTTGTTTTCATGGTCTTTCTATTTTTTTTGTTCGTAATCCGGATCATTGTTACATAATAATGACCGGAACCACCCCCTCTTCCCTATACATTGACCGGAAAAAATTGTTCATTTGCCTTTGCAATGGCACTCTCATACCTGAATGCAAGTTACTCTGTTTTCGCATATGCCGTCAGGAGATATGCAGGTATTTCTGTTTGTCCGCCGTTGCCGCCGGCCATCAGCATCGAACTCACCAGCATCTGCAATCTTGTTTGCCCTGAATGCCTCACCGGCACCGCCCTTACCCGGAGACAAAATCCGTTTATGAGCTTTGATCTGGCTGCAAATGTTGCATCACAGTTGCGGAGCCATGTTCTGTCAGCATGGTTAAGCTTTCAGGGGGAGCCAATGATGCATCCTGAGTTTTTCAGGATCGTGGGTCTGTTTGAGGGAATGAACCCTGTTATCTCCACCAATGGCCACTGGCTTGATAGTGAGAGTTGCATAAAGCTGGCCGGTTCACCCCTGAAAAAGATTATCATCTCATATGACGGCGTCAGCGCGGATGCATACGGGATATACAGGAGGGGAGGAGACCATGCCCTTGTTACCGAAGGAATCAGACGGCTGGCTGAGGCAACAAGGGAAAGGAGGTCAGGACTCAGGATTGTGCTGCAGTTCCTGGTACACCGGGGAAATGAGCATGAGACTGACGCTGCAGCTTCCTTCGCCCGCTCGGTCGGGGCCGGGTTCAGGGTAAAGACCATGCAGGTGCTTGATCACACCAGGGCAGGAGAGTGGGTTCCGTCAGACGAAGGCATGTCACGCTATTGGGCAGGTGATGACGGCGCCTGGCAGCCTGCACGTTCGCCGTCAAGGGGATGTCTGAGAATGTGGACTTCGGCGGTGATAACAACTGACGGCGATGTGGTTCCCTGCTGCTATGACAAGAATGGCCGGCATGCCATGGGCAACATTGCGGAACAATCCTTCCGGGAGATTTGGCGGGGTGAGAGGTACCGCTCTTTCAGGAGTATGGTAATGAAAGAGCGCCGCAATGTTGATATCTGCAACTGCTGCCCTCAGGGAAGACAGCTGTTTAAGATTTGCTGAGGATTTTTTCACCTGCATGGCAGTCAGGTTATTGTCAGGTGGTCATCATTTACTAATTTTAGCCAAACCAAACCGGAAATCAGATGAAGATCCTGAAAATCTCCCTCGCTGCGATTGCCATAATCGTTGCAATAGTGCTGCTGGCAGGGGTTATAATTGTACCCGCCCTCCGCAAATCAGGCCTTCCCGAACTAAACGGCGAGAAGAGCATTGCAGGCCTTACGGCAGATGTGAAGGTTATCCGCGATGAGCGAGGTGTACCTCATATTTATGCCTCCAATGAGCATGACCTTTATTTTATGACGGGATACATCACTGCCCAGGAGAGGCTGTGGCAGATGGATATGGTCAGACATGCCACCCAGGGCCGGCTTTCGGAGCTGTTTAAGAGAGATATGTTTGATACTGATCTTTTCCTCCGCGCACTGGGCATGCCGGAAAAGTCGCAGATGGTTCTTGACAGGGAAGACCCCGCCATACTTGCCACCCTTCAGGCTTATGCTGACGGAGTCAATGCATGGATCGGGGAAAGTGGTAAAAAACTCCCCCCTGAGTTCAGGATACTGGGCTATGAGCCGGAACCGTGGACGATGGTTGATATTACCAATATAATAGGGTTCATAGGCTGGGATCTTGCATCATCGAATCTCTCGAATGAGATCAGCAACTACAGGCTTGGCAGAAAGCTTGGCCCGGAAAAGGCTGCAGAGCTGATTGCAGACTGGAGTATGGTTGATGAGGTGGTTTTTCCGGAGTTCAGGCTCGATGAAAAGCTCCTTGACAGTGCAATGGCTGCCATCGGTTCAATGAAGGAACTGGAGGAACTGGGAATTGTGACTCTTTCAGGCAGCAACAACTGGGCTGTTTCCGGCAGCAGGAGCGAGACCGGCAAACCCATCCTTGCAAATGATATGCACCTGGGACTGAATGTTCCCGGATTCTGGATGCAGGTACACCAGGTCATTCCGGGAAAGCTTAATGTCACCGGGGTGATTTTTCCGGGGGAGCCTTTTATTGTGGCAGGGCATAACGACAGGATTGCCTGGGGGATGACCAACCTGGGAGTGGATGACATTGACCTCTTTATGGAGACGGTTGATTCAACCGGCAAAAACTACCTCCATAAGGGTGAATGGCGGCCAATGAAGGAGGTTGAGCACACACTCAAAATGGGTGATGACTCTTCACAGACAAGGGTTATAAGGTACACCCATCACGGGCCTGTAATATCAGGCATGCAGGGAATTGATGATGCGGTGCTTACAATGCGGTGGTCAGGTTATGACTACAGTGATGAAATAAAGGCGGTATACCTTCTCAACAGGGCCGGAAACTGGGAGGAATTCAGGGCGGCGCTCAGCAATTTCAGGGCTATCAGCCAGAACTTTGCTTATGCTGATGTGGATGGGAATATCGGACTCAACACCGGTGGCGGAGTGCCCTTCAGGAAGGGGACAGGACTCCTGCCGAGAAGAGGTGATACCGATGAATACGAATGGAAAGGATATGTTCCATTTGAGCTCCTTCCCTCTTCGTTCAATCCGGAAGAGGGATTTGTCTCCTCCGCAAACCAGAGGACGGTTGATGAAAC
>CAYYEH010000114.1:0-7043 GCA_964470815.1 uncultured Rikenella sp. | reverse complement strand
CTTGACAGGTCGAGCGTTGACAATACCCTGAAGGATGAGCTTGACCGGCTTGAGTCTCTGCAGACTGACCTTCTCAAGAAACAGCTTGACACCACCATCACCCTGGGAAATCTCCGCGATGATCTTGTCAACCTCAGGTTCAACATGGAGGAGGCTGAAATCACCCTTGAGCAGTCCAAATATGAGCCTCCCACCACCATCAGGCAGGCGAGGATATCACTTGACAAGGCTCAGCGTTCGTATGAGCAGGCGCTGAGCAACTATGACCTCAAGGTCAAACAGGCTATGGCTGACATCAAGGATACTGAATTTCAGGTGGCCAAACAGCAGAGGAAGGTTGCTGAAATGCAGGAGATCATTCAGAAGTTTGTCATCACCGCACCGTCTGACGGAATGGTTATTTACAAGAGAGAGTGGAGCGGTGCAAAGCGGAAGGTTGGCTCGGAGGTCAGCCCCTGGGACCCGGTTGTGGCAACCCTGCCTGACCTTTCATCTATGATATCCAAGACCTATGTCAACGAGATAGATGTAAGCAAGGTAAAGACCGGGCAGCGCGTACGGCTTACCGTTGATGCCTTCCCTGAAAAATCATACACAGGAACGGTTCTTAGTGTTGCAAACATCGGTGAGCAGCTGCCAAATACTGACGCCAAAGTATTTGAGGTGATCATGAAGATTGATGGTTCCGATCCCATTCTCAGGCCTTCAATGACTACAGGAAACCAGATAATTACCAAGACTTTCAGCGATGTAACCTACATACCCCTTGAATCTGTTTTCGCGACTTCGGACAGTATACCTTTTGTTTATAAGAAAGAGGGTGTACGTCAGGTGGTTGTGCTTGGTGAGTCAAATGAGAATGATGTGATAGTGGAGCAGGGTCTGAAACCCGGAGAAAAGCTGTATCTATCGATACCGGAAGACGGTGACAGGTTTAAGCTGAGCGGTGATGATCTGATTGCAATTATCAAGGAGCGTAAGAAACAGAAGGCGGAGGAAGAGGCAAAGCGACAGCAGAACGGCAATGAGAGGGCAATGATGATGCCGGGAAATATGACGCCGGAACAGATGCGTGAGTTCATGCAGAACCTCACCCCTGAACAGCGTGAGGCAATGCGCCAGCAGCGCGGCTCGGGCCGTCCGGGTCAGGCCAGGCCGGGGGGAGCAGGCTCTGACACTACCGCAAGGGTACAGGTGGTCAGAACACCCAACCAGTAAAATGTATACAGGTTAAAGAGGCAAATAACCAGGGAATAACATGTTCAAAAGATACGGACACGACATACGGATCGCCCTTGAGTCTATCCTTGCCAACAAGCTCAAGTCGATACTCACCGCTCTCGGGATCATCTTCGGGGTGGCTGCTGTGATAAGCATGCTGGCGATCGGCAAGGGTGCCCAGCAGGAGATACTTGACCAGATAAAGATGGTGGGGGTGAACAACATACTTATCAGTCCCATTGTTCAGGAAAAGGATGCCTCATCCGAGGAAGGCGAGAAACAACTGAATAAATTCTCCAGAGGACTTACTCTTCTTGACGTGGAGGCAATACGAAGCACCATACCTGCAGTGAAGAGGATCAGTCCCGAGATATCATTCAACTCAACCATCGTGCTCAGCGGCATGCGTTATACCGCCAAACTTGTCGGGGTCTCAAATGATTACTTTGAGCTATACAATCTGCCACTATCACAGGGTGTCTTTTTCAATGATTACCAGGAAGAGCACGGTATACAGGTTTGTATCATCGGGGCCAACATAAGGGCAAAATTCTTCAGCCAGATTGATCCTCTCGGTCAGTATATCAAGTTTGACAATGTGTGGCTGAAGGTCATAGGAGTGCTGGAAAGGACTAACGTCTCACTCACCGGATTTGAGGAGCAGGGGGTAAACGTATACAATGACAATGTCTATATCCCAATCAAGACAATGCTCATGCGTTACCAGAACAGGGCCCTCATCAATACAAAGCTTGCATCGGAGGCCACTTCTATCCGGATCGTCGGCGGGGGACATATGATGTCACGAGTCGTTGTGAACAGTTCAAATGCCTCAACGGCTGAGACAAACTATAACCAGCTGGATAAGATTGTGGTGCAGGTGGCAGAAACGGAACAGCTCACCCCGACCACAGAAGTACTCAGCAGGATGATGCTCCGGAGACATTCAGGGGTAAAGGACTTTGAGATCACCGTTCCCGAGCTGCTGCTCAAACAGCAGCAAAGGACCAAGGACATCTTCAATATTGTTCTCGGGGCCATAGCCAGCATTTCACTTATAGTCGGGGGCATAGGCATTATGAACATCATGTTTGCCTCGGTCATGGAGAGGATCAAGGAGATTGGAACCAGGATGGCCATCGGCGCCAAGAAAATGGATATAGTGGTTCAGTTTCTTTCTGAAGCCGTACTGATAAGCGTTTCAGGCGGTTTTATCGGGGTTTTTCTCGGGATCATACTTGCGGTCATGATACAAAAGATAGCAGGTATCACCACCATTGTGTCATTCTTCTCGGTTGTGATAGCCTTTGGAGTATCAGCTGCGGTAGGGGTTATTTTCGGGTATTCTCCTGCCAAGAGGGCTTCAGAAAGAGACCCGATTGAATCACTTCGGTATGAATAATAAGGCATTATGAGACCTGCATGACACCGGATCCCCGGGCGGGGAGACAAAAAATCATCATGCAGGAGTTTTTCGACAAATAAAAAGGAAATTTAAAAACGAATGAAAAGGACAAAAGCATTCTCCTTAACGTTTCTTCTCTCCGTTCTGGTTGCCATTCCGGCCACTTCGCAGGAAATCAAGCGTCTGACTCTGGATGAGGTTATCACACTTGCCTCGGAACAGTCACCAAACGCCCTTATTGCCAAACACCGTTTCCGTGCCAGCTACTGGCAATACCGGACATTCGTTGCTGAGTACAGGCCTATTCTCTCGCTTACCGGAAACCTGCCTGATTACAGTACTGCATACAGCAGGGTATGGAACTCGGTAACCCAGCAATGGGAATATGCTTCCACGAATGTACTGCAGACCTCTGGTAACCTGTCACTTGCGCAGAATATTGGATTAACTGGCGGATCTATTTCACTCTTTTCAGACCTTACATACGAGAAGAACTTTGAGACTGACGGTGAAAGATATATCACCTCACCTCTGAACGTCAGGCTTACTCAGCCACTCTTCAGGTACAATGAGTTAAGATGGCAGAAGAAGATCGAACCACTCAAGTATGAGGAGGCGAGGAAGACCTACCTCAGGGATATTGAGAACGTTCACATGATGGCCGTCCAGTACTTCTTTAACCTGGCACAGGCCCAGATCAACAAGGAGATAGCGGAGACCAACATGCAGAATGCAGATACCCTTTACCAGATAGCAAGGGGGCGTTACAATCTCGGAACCATAGCCGAGGATGAGCTTCTGCAGATGGAACTCTCATATCTGAATGCCGGAACTGCGATCAACGAATCTGAGATGAACCTTCGCGACAGAGAACTGAAGCTGAGATCTTTCCTTGGCTTTAACCAGTCGGTCAGGCTGGAGCTGCTTATCCCCAATGTGATACCTGACCTGCAGGTTGAGGTAAGCGAGGTACTCAGGCTGGCCGAACAGAATAATCCTGAACTCATCGCACTTGAGCGGCAGCTGGTAGAAGCACAGAGTTCGGTGGCTCAGGCAAAGGCTGAGAAGGGACTCAATGCCAACCTGACTGCCTCATACGGTTTGCGTGATCAGGATCCGCTGCTGAATATGGCATACGAAAGGCCGAACCAGCAGCAGACCATAAGGGTTGGTTTCTCACTCCCCATTCTTGACTGGGGGCAGGGGAGGGGCCGTTACAAGATGGCCAAGTCCAGCGAGGAACTGACACGGGTACAGGTGGAGCAGTCACGGATCGACTTCGAGCAGAACCTCCTTCTTGATGTTGAGATGTTTAACCTCCAGGATGACCAGGTAAAGATTGCAGCAAAGTCTGATACCGTTGCAGCAAAGATGTTTGAGGTGACCAAACAGAGGTTCCTGATAGGGAAGATAGATGTGCTTGAGCTGAATAATGCCGACACGAAGAAGGACCAGAACAAGCGAAATTACATACAGGCGCTTAACAATTACTGGACCTATTATTACAATATGCGGGCGCTGACACTCTTTGATTTTGTGAACCGCAAGCCCCTGGAGACCGACTACGAGCGACTGGTAGAATAACCTTGAAAAAGAGATGCAGAGACTGCCGGCAGACGCCGGCAGTTTTGCTTATTAATCATATGGTTTAAGAAAATAATGTTATATATTTGCGCCTCGTAAATATTCAAGCGATTCACATACAACAATTAATTTTAAAAGAGGATACAGATGCAGAACAAAGGATTAATTTCAGCTCTGGCTATTGCCCTGACCCTTGTATGCATTTACCAGCTCTCCTTTACAGTGGCTTCATACAAGGTCAAGAAGGACGCAAGGGTATATGCAGCAGGTGACCTTAACAAAGAGGTGGCTTATATTGACTCGGTCGCCTCGTTGCCAAAGGATCAGTGGGGGTTCCTCGGAAATACCTACAAGGATGTTCAGGGTAAGGAGATAAACCTTGGTCTTGACCTCAAGGGGGGTATGAACGTGGTGCTGGAGATCTCAGTTGAGGATATTGTCAGGGCCCTTTCGAACTACAGTACTGACAAGGCGTTCAACGACGCCATCGCCCTGGCAAAGCAGAAGCAGGTTGGAGGGAGCAATGAAGACTTCATCACGCTCTTTGTCCGGTCATTTGAGGAGATTGATCCGAATGCCAGGCTTGCTGCCGTTTTCGGGACAGTGGAGCTGAAAGACCGCATCAACTTCAATTCAACCAATGCTGATGTCCAGAAGGTGCTTGAGGCAGAGACCAACTCCGCCATTGACAATGCCTTCAATGTTCTCAGGAACAGGATTGACCGTTTTGGTGTTGTTCAGCCCAATATTTCGCATCTTCAGCCCCGCGGGCGCATCCTTGTTGAGCTTCCGGGCGTGAAGGATCCTCAGAGGGTACGTGACCTTCTTCAGGGAACAGCCAACCTCGAATTCTGGGAAACCTATGAGAACGCTGAAGTGATAGGTTACCTTATGCAGGCCAATGATTATCTCAGGTCAATCATGCCGGCCGAGACGGTTGCAACAGTAACAGGAACTGGTGCAGAAACAACGGCAGCCGGAGCAGAAGCAACCGCTGCGGGACAGGATACCACTGGTGAAAAATCGCTGCTTGACATGGTCAGCAGTGACACAGCTGCCGCTGCCGAGGCCTCATCGCTGGAGGAGTTCACAAGGCAGAATCCTCTCTTCGGGGTGCTCAGACCCAACGTAACACCTGAGGGCCAGCCTGAACCCAGTAGCATAGTTGGCTTCGCAGCAGGTAAGGATACTGCGAGAGTAAACAGGTTCCTGGCAATGAACCAGGTAAGGTCGCTATTTCCCAGGGAACTGAAGTTCTACTGGAGCCAGAACCCGTATAAGTGGGATCCCACCAATACACTGTATGAACTCCACGCAATAAAGATCACCACACGTGACGGACGCGCTCCGCTGACAGGTGACGTTGTGACAGCTGCCCGTCCGTCAACAGGCGTAACCGGCGCTGACATCAAGGTTGACTTCTCAATGAACGCAGAAGGTGCAAAAATATGGCAGCGCATGACCCGTGACAACATCGGGCGCTGCATCGCAGTGGTCCTTGATGACTATGTGAGATCATACCCGAGGGTTCAGAATGAGATCGCAGGAGGGAATACTGAGATCACAGGCGACTTTACACTCGAGGAGGCAGAAGACCTTGCCAACATCCTCAAGTCAGGAAAGATGCCTGCACCCGCACGCATCATCCAGGACACTGTCGTTGGTCCTTCACTGGGAAAGGAAGCCATCAACAGCGGTATGAAGTCATTCATCATCGCTTTCATCATAGTGCTTTTGTATATGATATTCTACTACAGCCGCTCGGCAGGTGTGGTTGCTGACATCGCAATGACGGTAAACCTCTTCTTCATGATGGGCGTGCTGGTATCACTGAATGCGGTCCTGACACTGCCGGGCATCGCCGGTATTGTTCTGACCATAGGTATGTCGGTAGACGCCAACGTGCTTATCTTCGAGAGGATCAAGGAGGAGCTTCGCGGCGGCAAGGGGATCAAGCAGGCCATTGCCGACGGTTACAAGGGAGCGTCTTCTGCCATTATAGACAGTAACCTTACCACCCTGGTTACCGGTGTGATCCTTTATTACTTCGGCACAGGCCCCATCAAAGGCTTTGCATCAACCCTGGTAATAGGTATCATCACCTCACTCTTTTCAGCGGTGCTTATCTCACGCCTTATATATGAATGGCTCCTGAAACGGAATGCACACCTGAAATTCTCCGCACCGTATACCGAGAATTTCCTGCAGAACATGAATATAGATTTTGTCGGTATAAGGAAGTATGGTTACATATTCTCAATTTCCCTTAGCATCCTTGCAATAGTAAGCCTTTCCACCAAGGGGCTCAGCAGGGGTATCGACTTCACCGGCGGCCGTACTTATGTTGTCAGGTTCGAACAGCCGGTAAATACTGTTGAGGTTGCAAACCTGCTCTCTGACGAGCTTGGCGGTGACCCGGTTGTGGTGACATTCGGTTCTGAAAACCAGGTAAAGATCAGTACAAAGTACAAGGTTGAGGATCCTTCAGCAACGGATGAAGTTAACAGTTTGCTTTATTCAGGCCTTAAGGAGCTTACTCCTGGGGTTGATCAGGATACATTCATCAATGAATACATTGTAAGTTCAGAAACGGTTGGTCCGACCATTGCCAAAGACCAGGCAACCAAGGCAATTTGGGCAATACTTCTTGCACTGGTAGGTATGTTCCTTTACATTTTTGTCAGGTTCCGCAGGTGGCAGTATGGTGTCGGATCGGTGGTAGCGCTGGCGCATGACGTGATTATCGTACTTGGTCTTTATTCAATACTTCAGGGAGTAATGCCCTTCTCGATGGATATTGACCAGGCCTTCATCGCGGCAATACTTACCGTGG
>CAYYEH010000113.1:0-7156 GCA_964470815.1 uncultured Rikenella sp. | reverse complement strand
AAATAATAAAGATCACTTCGGGAGGATACCCCTTTTCATGTTTTTGAACAACATTTACTTATCGATAACCTAATTTTTTAAATTAGCACTCTTATAATTCAGAACCCCGATGAGAGCCCTTTTCCTGTTCAGTATTATTGTTCTGCCATTAAACCTGACCGGCCAGCATTATTCTCCCGGTCGCGGGGAACCGGACGCGGATTGGCTCGAACAGCACCTGTACAACGGAATAGAATGGCAGCCCTTGTACCAGTCGGTAACCGGTCATGAATTCTTCCTCGCAAATGATTATATAACCGGGGATATAACGTGTGAGGGGATTGAATATTCAGGGATAAGGATGAAGTATGACATTTGCAACGACAACCTTATTATACTCTGGCAGTCAACCTTCCCGGTAATTATCAACAGAAACAGGGTTGACAGCTTCATCCTGAGATATGACGGCAAGACAAGGAAGTTCATTAACTCTGACGGAATATGTTCTGAATTTCAAGGATTTACAGAAGTGCTCCATTCAGGATACAGTATGGTTCTTGCAAAGCACTCCAAAGTCCTAACCGTTAACGCATCGCTTTCGGCGTATGAGCAATTCAGTGAGAAAACGAAATATTATTATGTGGTTGACGGCAGATGCAGCCAGATCAGAGGCACAAATGCCTTTTACAGTATGATGGGGGATCACCGGAAGGAGGTTAAACGGTACATAAGGCAACATAACGTGGTAGTCAGCAGGTTGTTTCCGGGAGGATTCGCAATGGCAGCGGCTATTTACGATTCATTGGCATCCGGGGAGGTAAAGGAGTGAAGAGGCTGGTTTTGTTGACACTGGTTGCACTCAGGGTGGCAACGCTGTGCGGTCAGGAAAAGGAAGGGCTTTTCACAGGCACAGTACAGAGCATGTCATTTGCCGGGTTTGCTGATACCCTTGAATCACAGACCGGTGTCAGGATCTTTTTCCGTCCTGAGTGGACTGATGGTATTCTGGTCTCCGGGTCGTGGGAAAATGCCAAACCCCTGAGCATAATAACAACCATTATCAGCCCGCGGGGTCTTTACTGCCTTGATGACAAAACGGGTAACATAATCATTACCAAGGGATTTGCAGTAAGAGACAGTTTTAAGCCTGTATCCCGGGCCGGGGATTTGCTTTCAATGTCCGATACGGTCACGACGGTAGCCAGGGACCTCATGGAAAGCGAAGTGATCACTTTTGGTAACCCGGCTGACAGGAACAGGGAGGGCAGGGTTCTTTTATCCGGATTCATCACCAATAATGCCACTGGAGAGCCGGTTGCCGGAGCATCAGTTCAGATAAGGGAGTTGGGTGCCGGTGTGGTAACAAATCAGGACGGATACTACCTGCTTACCGTGCCCCGTGGTTCATATAAAGTCGAATACAGGTCACTCGGTTCGGTGGATACTTACAGAAATGTTAATCTGTATGCAGGGGGAAAACTGAGCGTATCAATGGATGAACGGGTGATTGCAATCCGGGATGCGGTTGTGACTGCAAGCCGCCGTGATAAGCTTGACAGGCTGGAGAGTGGCATGGCGAGGATGAACATAATGACTATCAGGTTGTCGCCATCATCATTGGGTGAGGCAGACCTGATTAAGAGCATGCTTCTGTTGCCAGGTGTCCAGACCGTCGGAGAGGGCTCTGCAGGCTTCAACGTAAGGGGTGGTTCTGCTGATCAGAACCTTATCCTGCTATATGGCGCACCTGTCTACAATTCGTCTCACTTCTTTGGTTTTTTCAGTGCGGTGAATTCAGAGGTAATAAACGATGTGGCACTGTACAAGGGAGGTATACCATCACAATACGGAGGCAGGGTATCTTCAATTCTTGAAATAACAGAAAAAGACGGCAACCGGAAAGAATATTCAGGTAATGCAGGAATAAGCATGATAGCAGCGCACCTGACCATTGAAGGCCCTGTCAAAAAGGATCATTCCTCGTTTCTTCTTGCCGGAAGAAAAACTTACTCAAACTGGATACTTGGCTTACTCCCCGATGCAGCCCTCAGGAACAGCAAAGCAGGTTTCTATGACATCAACGCCCACATTACTGCTGATGCGGGCAAAAACAGCCAGGTTGAGCTGTCAGCATACTACAGTCATGACGATTTCAGGTTTAACAGTGACACAAACTATGCCTATGACAACCATATTATTTCATCTCGCTTAAGGCATAACTTCTCACAGTCGCTTTTCGCGGTTTTCAGCCTTACCAACAGCCACTACCGATACAGCATAAGCAATACCCGGATAGGCGAGTATGCTGCGAACATGCAACACAGCGTAAACACAACCTCAGCCAGGGCAAACCTGACCAGGTACCTCAGCAACGGTCATGAGCTGAAATTCGGAGGTGAGACAAACCTTCACATCATAAATCCTGGCAGGCGGACTCCCATACCTCCGTTGTCAGTTGTCAGGGCAAAGGAGATTGACCGTGAGAGCGGGCTCGAATCAGCTATTTACACTGATTACAAGGCAGATATTGGCTCAAGGCTTACTTTAAGGGCAGGTCTCCGGCTGTCAACTTTCCTCGCAATGGGACCGGAAACGGTATACCTTTATAATCCTTCATTCCCGAAGGAGGCAAACACCATAACCGATTCCGTGGTCTTCAGGTCAGGCAGTATCACAAGGGCGTATGCCGGCCCCGAGGCCCGGCTGTCACTGAATTACCGTATCTCCGGAGAGAGTTCATTAAAGTTAAACTATAACAGGACTTACCAGTACCTGCATCTTTTATCAAATACCCTGGCAATCTCGCCTACAGATACCTGGAAGTTATCTGATTATCACACCAGGCCTCAGGCAGGTGACCAGGTGGCAGCCGGTGTCTATCTTGAGATAATGGACAATAATTATGAATTATCCGCTGACGGATACTACAAATGGCTTCACAATCTGATTGACTACAAGGGAGGTGCGGTTCTCACCCTGAATGAGACGATAGAACAGGATCTTATACCAGCCAGCGGAAAAGCATATGGACTGGAACTGGTGCTTAAAAAGAACAGGGGCAAACTCAAAATGACCATGAACTACACATGGTCACGCGTAATGATCCGGAGTACCGGCAAATTCGGGCCTGAAATAATCAACAGGGGTGAATACTACCCTGCCAACTACGACCGGCCCCATGACCTGAACCTCCAATTGAACTGGCTCTATTCCAGAAGAATGAACTGGAGTATGAACCTCGTCTATGCCACCGGAAGACCTGTGACCTATCCGGTAACCTGGTATTTGCACTCAGGAGTGCCGGTGATCCACTATTCCGATCGTAACCAGTACCGGCTTCCCGATTATTTCCGATGGGATGTCTCCCTTAACATTTATGGCAACCTGAAAGCCGAAAGGTTATTCAGGCCATCATGGAGCATCTCCATGTACAACCTTACCGGGCGTGAGAATGTGTATTCGGCATTTTTCCGTATCGAAAACGGAAAGATACAGGGTTATACCCTGTCAGTCTTCGGACGGATGATTCCAACTCTTTCATATAAAATTGATTTCTAAACCCTGGATGAAAACCATCAATATCATACTCCTGATAATACTGGTGCCTCTGGCATCATGCATAAGCCAGTTCACTCCGGAAATAGTGTCACAGAACAGGTTTCTTACAGTTAACGGGCTTATAACTGATGAGAACAGGGCCTATACCATCAGGCTTGGCATCTCCAGGCCGCTCGATGTTTCTTCGGAGGAGGAGCCTGCTGAGGGTGCCCTTGTCTTTGTCACGGATGACATTGGCAACACCTTCCCCTTCGTGGAAAAAAAGGCAGGTTATTATATAAGTGATTCAACCGTGTTTATCGCGCAGCAAGGGAGGAGCTATAGGCTTCATATCAATCACAGCGGAATTGATTACCTGTCATCACCATCTATGCTTCGCAAGGCACCTCAGATAGACAGTGTGGGGTACGAAATCATCGAAAGGGAGATAAACGCCACCGGTGAAACAGAAAAGGCTGTTAGGGTAATGCTCAATACCTTCGATGCCACATCTGAGAATCATTTCTACAGATGGACCTATGACGAGACATGGGAGATACATCTGCCTTTCAATAATGTCCCGATTGAAAAGAAGGTGTGCTGGAAACATGAAGAATCACAAAACATAATCATTGCAAATACCGAGGCTCTGTCAGAAGACCGTATCTCTGACCTTACAATTGCTACATTCAACAACTCAACCAACAGGGGACAGCACAGATACAGCATGAATGTCCATCAGTATTCCACCAGCAGGGAAGAGTATGAATTCTGGAACAGTGTAAAGACTATTTCTGAAAATACCGGCGACCTGTATGACGTTACCCCGGTTACGGTCAAAGGCAATATCAACTGCCTGACCAACCCGGGTGAGGTTGTACTTGGGTTTTTCAGTGTCTCCGGGGTTTCACATAAAAGGATTTTCATGACCAGACCGCTGATAGTTCATGATGTATACAATCCTCTGTGTATTGAGGAAACAATTGATGTAAACTACCGTCTTCCCGGCCTGGGGACATATATTTTCATCCTGAATATAATAGATACTGACGGTGCTCCTCCACCGGAACACTGGGATATAACCTCCAACATTGCCTGCACTGACTGTGCATACTTTGCTTCAAACGTCAAACCTGACTACTGGGATGAAGGCTTCAACGATTAGCTTACTGACAGCAGCTGCAGTTCTGATGGCATTGCCGGCCAGGCCTTTAAAAGCCAAGTCCCCGGAAGGTCGTGGTATCACAAATGATACAATAGATGTTGTCAGGCAATATCTCCCAGGTCAGGGAGGCGAATCTGCAATCATAGTTACTGATCGTGAGACATATATTGCCGGAGAACATGTCTGGTATGTTCTGAATATTTCCGGTAAGAATAAAAACTACAACTGGCAGAGCATTGCAGGGTATGCTGAAATCCTGAACTGCCGTAACATGCCGGTAGCCCAGGGTCGCATCCTTCTTGATGACAACGGCCGCGGATCCGGGATGCTCACTCTGCCTGACACCATTTCCTCCGGTGATTACATCCTGAGAGGTTATACCAGGGCGATGATTCCCTACGGACCTGAGAATTATTTTTCAAAAACGATCCGGATCTTTAATCCTTACAGTACCCGGGAAACCTATGACAGGATAATAACGGGAGGGCATAAGACCGGACCGCATCTCACACTCTGCTCCGGGAGCGGCATTTCAATACCCGGATCTCCTGCCAGAATCATTGTAAAAGCAACAGGCAGAGACGGAACCGGCTGTGCCACCAGTATTGTATTTGCCCCACCTGATGGAAATCCCTGCGATACTGTAATTACTGACTCGACAGGTATGGGATCCGCTGTGCTGACATTGCCTGCGAGCGGAAAACTAACAGCTGCGGCGATCATTGATTCAGTTAAGGTTGAGGCCGAAATAGCCCCCCAGGAGCTGTCATCCCCGGCACTTACTGTTGAGAAACAGGACGGCCGGGTAGTTCATTTCAGGATACATCCTCCTTCTGGTACTGACCGGGAAGTAACCGGGTCACTTCACCTGGCCATAGCAGATCAGTACGGTATTGTCTTTTACAGGCAGCTGGAACCGGCTGCGGGAGATTTAACCATTGACCTGCCTGCAGGGGAACAGCATGAAGGCATCCACCGGGCTTTGCTTTATGACGCGAGTGGCAACCTTCTTTCAACAAGACTTTTTATGGAGGATGACAATGACAGTGGCAATCCTGAACAGCAACCGGTCCGGTTCATCCCGGGGGAAGACAGTATTACCGTAACATTGCCTGAATGGGCCTCTTATGCCGTACTCTCGGCAGCCTGCGGAGAAGAGGATTCCCCGGACATCCGTTCATGGTCAATACTTGAACCATGGCTGCCCACCTCTTCAATGAATGATCCATTTCTGAGACCGTTTCTCACGGGTAAAGCAACTCTTAATAATGACCTCTTAATGTTGCTGGACCAACCTGCCGGAGATTCTGACCTCAGGAGACCTGAAAGAGTGATGGCAGAAACAAGGGGACTGGCAGTCACCGGCACAGTACTTGACCTTGACACTCAACTGCCGGCAGCGGATATGATACTGTTCATCAATATCCCCGGCAAGGAGTGCTTCCTGCAGTACGCCAGAAGCGACAGCTCGGGAAGATTCACCTTCATTATTCCGCCCGGGACAGGGAATGGTGAGATTGTTGTTCACCCCCAGGATACTGCTGCAAACATCGTCCTGAAAATCGCTTCCCCGTTCAGCCACGACTACCGGCAAATGATATACCAGAGCATGGATACGCGTAAGGTGGCTGATCCGGCTGCTTTGAGAATGAGTATAAACAGCCAGGTGATGAGGATCTATGGCCTAACAGACACTGACACAGTGCCTCAGTATCAGACTCTTCCGGGAAGGGACCATTTCTATGGCAGCTCCGGCCGGCACATCCGGTTATCAGATTATATTATGCTGCCAGACATGGAGGAGGTTTTCTTCGAACTGATCCCCGGGGTAGACCTGGTTAAAAACCGCAATAAATACGAGTTCAATATCGTTGATCTCAAAACCGGAAAGGAAACCCGGGAGTCTCCACTGGTATTTATAGATGGCACATATAACACTGATCCTGATGTTATTGCCGAACTGGCTCCGGAGAAAGTTGAATACATTGATGTCATTCTTAAACGTTACAGGTCAGGAGCCCTGCTGCTACCCCCGGTAATTAGCATTATAACGAAAAAGGGAGACTTCAGGCTTCAGAAACTGCCTCAGTCAGCTCTCCGGATCAAATATCCGTTTTCTGATGCTTCTCCGGTATTCCTTCCCTTCACTGAAGATTCAGAAGGGAGAATCCCGGCCTACGGCAACACTTTGTTGTGGGCTGCTTCTCCGGTTGGCAGCAGCAACAAAAAGGTCAGATTCCGTCTTCCGGCGCCTGACTATAATTCAAAAATTCGTCTCACCCTTACTCTCTTTGGAGAAGGAAGACTGCCGGCCTCTTTTTCCTGCCTCTGTGACTTTCCGGAAAACTGAATACAAAGGCATCTGTCACCACTGACCGTGTTTCCGCCTGACGGACCGGCTCCTGAATCCGGTTAATCCGCAAAATATCAATAACGGGACTGATTGCTGCAGAATTGACAATACCTTTTTGTATC
>CAYYEH010000112.1:2470-7413 GCA_964470815.1 uncultured Rikenella sp. | reverse complement strand
TTCAAGTTTGTCAATCCTTCCGGGCAGGAACTGACATACACATCCACCAAGTCAAGCTTTACCATCAACTCGGTGACAGCCACAAAGATACTTGACCTTGCCAGCGGCAAAACAGGTTATCTCTGCTTTGAGACCTTCATCGAGCCTTCGGAGCAGGAACTGAATGAAGCTTTTGCCAATTTCAAGGCCAACAATGTCTCCGATCTTATCATCGACCTCCGTTACAATACCGGAGGTTACATGGATATAGCACAGCAGCTTTCAAGCCTTGTGCTGAAGTGGGATGACACCACCAAAGTGTGCTACAAGCTGACGTACAACAGCCTTGTCGGGCCCGAGTGGAATGAGAGCTACAAGTTTGTAAGGACGGCGAGTCCTCTGGGCCTTGACCGTGTTGTTTTCATCACGACCCGCAGTTCAGCTTCGGCGAGCGAGGTTGTAATCAACAGCCTTCGGCCGTATATAGATGTTAAGATTGTTGGTGACACCACCCATGGCAAGCCGGCAGGGATGAACATATGGGGTTTCCCGTTCCCGTCGGACAGTAATCCGGACCCGGATTACGAATATGTCTTTGCCCCCATCACGTTTGAATACCTCAATGCATCAGATCAGGGTCGTTTCTACGACGGGATTCCACCGGATGTCAGGGCGGTTGATGACATAACCCGCGATTTCGGTGATCCCCAGGAAGCATCTCTCAGCGCTGCCATCGGGGTCCTTGCCGGCACCAAGTCGGCCACGGCAGTTCCGGTGATGCGGAACCGCATATGGTCAGAAGGAGACCAGTTACCGACTGAGCTCTTCCTTGGCCCACCGCAACCGTTCAGGAAGTGAAGGAGGATAAGCAAGAAAGGATCATCCTGGGCATTGACCCCGGTACAACTGTAACAGGTTACGGGCTGATAAGTGTCTCAGGGAGGACTCCTGTGCTTATAACGCTGGGGATCATTGATCTCCGTAAGGAACAAGACCATTTCAGGAAGATACGGACCATTTTTGAGCAGACTCTTGAGCTCATTGACAGGCATCATCCGGATGAATTTGCGGTTGAGGCTCCGTTTTTCGGGAAGAACGTACAGAGCATGCTCAAGCTGGGCAGGGCCCAGGGTGCCGCCATTGCTGCGGCGTTATACCGTGACCTGCCAGTCTTTGAGTATGCCCCGCGAATGATCAAGATGTCAATCACCGGCCAGGGGCAGGCCAGCAAGGAGCAGGTGGCTTCGATGCTCCGTACGATCCTTTCATTCCGGGGTGAGGCAATGGTGCTTGATGCCACCGATGCGCTGGGAGCAGCCCTGTGTCACTATTACCAGAGCTGCAAGCCAGTGGCGGCAAGGGAATACAGGAACTGGTCAGATTATCTCAGGAAGAACAGCGACAGGATCAAGCAGTAATCCTCAGGTCTTAATCCTGAAAGTTTCTCAGCGCCATGCAGCATATTCGCAACCTGTTGCGTTGCGGACATATAAAATCAGACGGAAAGTTTCCGGGCTGCTGCCAGTGCCGCAACACTGACCTTTACACCGTCAGCCGACAGAAGTGCAGTCACGCATGCTTCCACCGTTGAGCCGGTGGTTATGACATCATCCACCAGCAGCAGGTGCCTGCCGGTAATTTCGTTTGGTTTCCTTACACCAAAAAGTCCTTCTACATTCTCCCACCTCTCATATCTTCCTCTCCTGGTCTGTGAGTCAGACCGGCCGGACCGGAACAGGATGTCACTCCTGACCTGCAGGTGGCATCGTGAAGCCAACCCGTCAGCTATACACCGGCTCTGGTTGTAGCCCCTTCGTCTTTCCCTTGCAGGATCAAGCGGCACGGGGATTATCATATCCATTCCCTCTGTGAATCCGCTGCCTGCCAGCACTGATCCGTAGAGTGTCCCGAGCATGATGCCGACATCCTTCCTCCCCGAATACTTGAGCATGTGAATGAGCTTTCTTATACGGCTGCCGCGGTTGTAGACCGAGAAAGCGGCTGCCTTTTCCACCGGGCATCTGCCCCAGAAGGCCTGCTCAAGCATGTTTCCACGGTGAAGGTGGAAGTCAGTGCGCGCCATGTCAAGGAAACAGCCTGTGCACAGCACCTCCTCTCCCCTTACCAGGTGAACCCCGCAGGCCAGGCATGGCCGTGGCAGGAACAGACTCAGAAAGTCGTCAGTAATATCTTTGATATAAGACACTTTGCAGCGGGACCCGATTAATAAAGGTATGATTTTTGTATGGAACTGATTGTCGTATGCAAAACTTTTTTATATTGCAGACGTTTATTAATAAATCAATTAAAGATCTTTATGAAGAAATGGATGATTGGCAGCCTTATACTCATCGCTCTGATGGTTGTGGCTGCAGGTGTCTATGCCCAGACTACCGACAATGAAAAGAAGCACAAGAAGAGTGAGTGCACCTTTGTCGATAAGAACAAAGACAGCAAGTGTGATGTATGCGGCTCAACCGCTGATGCATGCAAGAAAGAGGGCGCTGCTGCCGTTAAAGGCACAGACTGTTCTAAGTGTCCATCAGCTGCAGGATGCGGCGATAAGAAGGGTGAAGTGGTTCCGGCCAAGGAAGGTACTGCGGCTGCTGCTCCCTGCTGCGCAGGCAAGAAGTAACAAGTTGCTGATAATAAAAAAGAAGGCTGCCTCAGACGAGACAGCCTCTTTTTTTTGTCCTTTACTGCCTGTCAGAGTCTCACATGGGCTCCTATCTCCATGGCAAGTCTTTCATTTTCCTCCTTTGAAAGTGATACCCTCGGATTGGAAAGGAGCATATCGCCTTCCCTTGTGATAGGGACAAGGTGAATATGGGCATGAGGTACCTCGAGCCCAATAACCGCCACACCGATTCTGTTGCATGCAATAACCTCCTTCATTGCCCTGGCTACCTTCTGTGCAAAGAGCATCATTCCGGCAAGGGCATCTTCGTCCATCTCGAAGATATAGTCTACCTCATTCTTCGGTACCACAAGGGTATGACCCGGTTTGAGCGGCCTCACGTCAAGGAAAGCCAGGTAACGGTCATCCTCTGCCACTCTGTAACAGGGGATCTCACCGTTAATGATCCGTGTGAAGACAGATGCCATAATGTGAAATTTTCAGATTGATATCTCAATAATCTCAAACGGGATTGTACCGGCAGGCACCTTCACCTCAACCACGTCACCAACTTTTCTGCCCATGATTCCCTGTGCAATGGGAGAGGTTGCGGCAATCTTTCCTTCCTTGAGATTGGCTTCGCCTTCAGGCACCAGCTGATAGGCCATAACAGCACCGCTGGCCCTGTTGCGAATCCTGACCTTATTGAGGATCTGCACCGTTATGGTATTGATCCTGGAGCCGTCGATGATGCGAGATCTTGCTACCTGGTCTTCCAGCCGGGCGATCTTCATCTCGAGCATGCCCTGAGCCTCCTTGGCAGCAGAGTATTCGGCATTCTCGGTAAGGTCGCCCTTGTCACGCGCATCGGCAATCATTCTTGCAATAGCCGGCCTTTCATTACGGAGATGGTCAAGCTCCTCCTTCATCTTCTGGAGCCCTTCTTCCGTTACATATACAAATTCCGACATAATTTTACTTAAAAGGTTAAAAAATAAGAAGAATCCCGGCATTACCGGAACTCTTCAAAGAACAAATATAATGATTTTTTAATTAAAAAACAAATCCCTCTCCTGAAGCAATTATCAGTAAATCAGCGTGAGTACTCTTTTCTGTCAAGAACAGATGAAAAAATTACAGCCTTTTTCAGGTCAAAACCATCTTTATGGATATCGGCACCCGGCCTTGCATCGTAATCAAACTCCGGAGCATCTCCTATCTCACTGTCAGATATCTCGGTATGAACAAAATCGCCTGATCCGTATCCTCCCAGTGACGAAACCCCTTCAGAAGAAAATGCAGCGGCCATTGAGTCAGCGATGGAGCCCTCACCGGCGAAGGCTTCAGCCAGGGTGTTTCTGTATGATCCTTCATAACTGAAGTCTCCGGCCATGGGTTCGCCTATTGTTCCCTCTCTTTCAAACTCCGAAGCCATCGGTTCCTTGTATCTCCCTTCCATTGAAGTCCCGGCCGGGATAAACCATGGTGAGGGTTTTGATGCCGGTGGGGCCGGTCTTGCCGGAGATGGTTCGGCCCGGGTTGTTGCAGTGGTGTTCCTGGCCGTTGGCCTGGAGGCAGTGGCCTCCGGCCTGCGCTGTACCTGTTTTGGTGCTGCCGGTTTTGGTCCTGCAGATTTCTTTTTCCCCTTGCCCTGAACGGAGCCTGCCAGGGCAATGATCCCCAGTATTATGTAAAAAACCAAACTGCCAATATCTTCCATCTTATTCAGTATTTCTTTATCCTGTGCTGTTTAAGTCTTGATTGTTTCTTCGGATCCACGGTCTTTGCCTTTTTCTTTTGCTGCTTAAGTTCAGGCTGCCTGGCCGGATCCTTTGTTTTTACTTTTGTATTGACCTTATCACGGTCAGGTTGCCGTGGTTTATCCAGTTCCGGTTTTGTCTGATCCTTTCGCTGTTTCTGTTTTTTTACCTTGTACTTCTCTGCAGTGTTCCTGCTGTTGTTTTCCATCCGCATCTTTGTCTGCTCGCTCTGGATCTCCCGGTGCCTCTCCCTCTTTTCCTCAATGGCTTTTGCATCCTCCCTGTCACGCTTTGCCTCCTTCTTCTCCTGTTCCTTCATGGCCTTTTCGGCAGCCCTGCTTTCACCTCCCTGCTTCAAGGGTGCACTGCGGCGCGATTTGCCAAAGGTCTCTTTCTCAAACCGCTTTGATGCATTGCGCTGGGCATTGCAGTCAGTGACCTGCACCGAGAGAAACAGTACCACAAGCGCGGTAACAAAGCTTACTGATACTAACCCTTTCTTCATTTCGTTCTTAACTAATCCGGCTCAGAAGAGAAATAACTACATTTACAGAAACGGAAACAAGCCCATGTCAGTTTCAAAAATA
>CAYYEH010000112.1:0-2370 GCA_964470815.1 uncultured Rikenella sp. | reverse complement strand
TGAAGACGGGCCACCTCCTCGTCAAGCTGCTTCGGCAGCCTGTAAACACCAATCTCATAGTTGCCGGTCCAGAGGTCGATCTGTGCCAGTGTCTGGTTGCTGAATGAATTGCTCATAACAAAAGACGGGTGTCCTGTAGCGCAGCCCAGGTTCACCAGCCTGCCTTCTGCCAGGAGAAAAATTGCATGACCGTCAGGAAAAACATACTTGTCTACCTGGGGCTTGATATTGATCTTCGTGATACCTTTGTAGTCATTGAGGGCATCAACCTGTATCTCGTTGTCAAAATGGCCTATATTGCACACGATGGCCTGGTCCTTCATTTTTTCCAGGTGCTCAATGGTAATGACATCCCGGTTGCCGGTTGCAGTCACGAAGATATTTCCTTCAGGAAGTGCCTCTTCCACCGTTTTCACCTCAAACCCTTCCATGGCAGCCTGCAGTGCGCATATGGGATCTATTTCCGTTACAATGACCCTGGCGCCGTATGACCTCATCGATCTTGCAGATCCCTTTCCTACATCTCCATAACCACAGACGACAACCACCTTCCCTGCAAGCATGACATCCGTTGCCCTTTTGATGCCGTCAGCGAGCGACTCACGGCAGCCATAGAGATTGTCAAACTTGCTTTTGGTTACTGAATCATTGACGTTGATTGCAGGGACAAGGAGTTCGCCGGCCTCCAGCATCTGGTACAGACGATGAACGCCGGTGGTTGTCTCCTCGGAAATTCCCTTCATCTCCTTTACGGTCCTGTGCCATTTCTCCGGGTCTTCGGCAAGGATCTTTTTAAGGGTGTCAAGCACTATAGCCTCTTCCCTGCTTGCGGGTTTTGCCTCAAGCACTGACCGGTCCTTTTCCGCCTTGTATCCCAGATGTACCATAAGTGAAGCATCGCCTCCGTCATCCACAATGAGGTTCGGTCCCTTTCCGCCAGGGAATGAGAGAGCCTGGGCTGTGCACCACCAGTACTCTTCCAGCGTCTCACCCTTCCATGCAAAGACGGGTATACCTGCAGCTGCAATGGCGGCAGCGGCATGATCCTGTGTTGAGAAAATGTTGCAGCTTGCCCACCTGACATCAGCGCCCAGATCCCTGAGGGTCTCGATGAGCACTGCCGTCTGAATGGTCATGTGCAATGAACCGGTGATCCGTGCCCCTTTCAGCGGCTTTGTGGCTGAATACCTGTGCCTGATCGAAAGAAGTCCCGGCATCTCCTTCTCTGCTATCTCTATCTCCTTCCGGCCGAAATCAGCCTGTGATATATCCTTTACCCTGTACCCGAGATCGTGGTTGATGAATGACATGTTTCTGAATTTTTGGACTGCAAAGTTAACTAAAATAATCAGTTTTTGTTCAGTTATGAATCAGGGCAATTGTCATATCCCTGTCCTTAATGAGTTGTGCCGCCAGTGCATCCACATCACTGAATTTCATCTCATCCCTCAACCGGTGACGGAATCTGACGGTGATTTCCCTCCCGTACAGGTCACCGCTGAAATCGATAAGATGCACCTCAATGGTCCGTATTCCGTCAGTGTCACTGATGGTAGGCCTGTGGCCTATATTCAGCATTCCGATATACCTGCCGCTCTCGCCGGGGATGTCAGCTTCAACTGCATATACGCCTGTCCGGGGGATCAGCTTATGGTTAAAGAGCGGAACGATATTTGCCGTGGGGAAGCCGATGTTGCGTCCTATTTTTTTCCCTGAGACAACCTTTCCCCTGATGAAGTAATCATAGCCCAGCATTTTTGCTCCCTTTTCTATTCTTCCTTCTCCCAGTGCTTTTCTTATAAGCGATGAGCTGACCGGTTCCCCGTCAACCAGGTAGGCTTCCTCGCGGGTGACCCTGAAATCCATCCTGGCGGAACATTCGAGTATTGTAATGCTGTCGCCCTCATGCCGCCGTCCAAAATGGTGATTATACCCCGTAATGAGATGACGTACCCCGAGATGACGGCAGAGTATGGAATCGACAAATGCCGGTGCTGTCATCCGGCTCAGTTCAGGGGTAAACGGAATGACAACAAGGTGCCCGATGCCGGTCTCCTGCAGCATAGGTATCCTCTCCTCCAGGTCGGTAAGGAAACTGAGGTGGCCCGGATCACCTGTAAGGACTATCCTCGGATGGGGGTCAAAGGTGACCGCCACTGAATCACTTCCGGTCAGTGTGGCTTCCTCCGTCACGCGCCTGAGCAGCATCCTGTGGCCAAGATGAACACCGTCAAAGACACCCATGGTGATAACCGGGTCCCTGAACGAAAGGCCTGTATAACCATTATGGACTTTCATTTTGAATAAACATTCAAAAATAATAAAGATCACTTCGGGAGGATACCCCTTTTCATGTTTTTGAACAACATT
>CAYYEH010000111.1:2714-7437 GCA_964470815.1 uncultured Rikenella sp. | reverse complement strand
TAACCTAAAACAACTCGCAATGAAGAAAACTATCGGATTTCGGGATATTTGCATGCGAAATATCCTGTATGTACAGGGCCACAGGGTCCTGCTTGCTTCATTAGTGCTGTTTTTGTGGCTGGCACCTTGTATGATTTATGCCGTGGGGGCCGGCTCAAATACGGACGAAGAAACAACTGGGATAATTCTCAGTCAGCAGAAAGTCACAGTCACCGGTACTGTTCTCTCACAGTCAGATGGTTTGCCGCTGCCGGGTGCGGCTGTTGTGGAAAAGGGAACTCTCAATGCAACCACAACTGATCAGGCTGGCCGGTTTACCATTTCAGTATCCGGTGAAAGGTCGGTGGTTGTGGTATCATTCATGGGTATGAAGCCATTTGAATTCACGGTTTCAGCGATACAATCACCTCTGGTTGTTTCCCTGCAGGAGGACAACTTTAATCTTGAGGAGGTGATTGTCACCGGTTACGGGTCTCTTAAAAAGGAGGCTTATGCAGGATCAGCAAGCATCATTAAGATGGACAATCTTGCCGATGTACCTGTGACCAACCTAGGTCAGTTACTGCAGGGATCGACTGCAGGTGTTCAGTTCACCAGTACCTCGGGCCAGCCCGGGGCAGCCACCCAGATCAGGATCAGGGGAACAGGCTCATTCAATGCTTCCAACGATCCGTTGTATGTCGTTGATGGCGTTCCGATCATATCAGGGAACGTATCCACCCTGGGAACCAGTTCCGGGCTCGATATTCTTGCAACGATGAACCCATCGGACATCGAAAGTATCTCAATTATCAAGGATGCAGCGGCTGCATCACTTTATGGATCGAGAGCTGCCAACGGTGTTATAATCATTACAACGAAGAAAGGAAGTTCGGGTGATGCAAAGATCAGTCTCAAGACCGAGTTCGGATTTTCGGATTTTGCAGTTGAGTACAGGCCCTTTATGGATGGTGATGAGAGGCGTGAAACAATTTATGAAGGGTTGATCAATGAAGGCAAGTATTATCTCGGGTTGGACGAGGCACAGAGTATAGCCCATGCAGATGCAAACATCGATGAATATGCTGCCTTACCCTGGACAGGGGAATGGACTGACTGGAAATCAATTCTCTTCAGGAAAGGCAGTTACACGAGTCATGAAGTCTCGGTTGCCGGCGGAACGGATAAAATAAAATATTTTTCTTCACTGGGTTATACAGATCAGAAAGGAATATCCGTGATGGGTTTCCTGAAACGGCTGTCTGGCCGTTTCAACCTGAGTTATGACGCCACAAAAAGGCTGTCTGTAGGTGCCAACCTGCTCTTTTCCAATGTAAAGCAGAGCACCAACACAGAGGGTACCGCCTATCTCAGCCCCTTCTATTCGGTATTTAATACAGTAACTCCCAGGGATGTTCCTTTCCTTCCTGACGGCAGTTATGCCTTCGAATTTCCCAGGAATGGCACGGGGAGAAACCCAAAGGCTTATGCAGACCTCAACTATCAGATTGAGAACATAACCAGGGCATTCAACACCATATTTGCAGGTTACAGGATTATTGACAATCTTGAATTCAGGTCAACGCTGAGTTATGATTTCAATATGGTAAAGGGAGATCAGTTTACTCATCCTCTTACTTCATATCCCCCGAACCTGGGGACGATTTACAAATCCTTTGATGATGTCAGGAGTACAGTATGGTCAAACAGCCTCCAGTATGTAAAAACCTTTGCAAAGGTGCACAACTTTGACGGGCTTATTGCATATGAAACAACTGACTATACCAAGGACAATATCTATGCCTCAAAAGAGAACCTGGCGAACTGGAACCTGGTAGAGCTTGACAACTTCTCGGTTTCAAGGTATGTGGAAGGTTATGAAAGAGGATACAGGATGATCTCCTATGTTTCAAGGTTCAATTATGACTATAACAAAAAATATTATGCCGGATTCAGTTTCAGGAGAGACGGAAGTTCAAGGCTGGCGCCGGAGAGCCGCTGGGGTAACTTCTGGTCTGTTTCTGCCGCATGGAAAGTCTCAGCGGAACCTTTCTTCGAATCGCTCAGTGATCTTTTCCCGGAAGTGAAACTCAGAGCTTCATACGGGGTTAACGGAACACTGCCGTCAGGTTATTATGAATACATGGGACTATCAAGCTATGGTGCCGATTATAACGGCCAGCCCGGAATTGTCGAGACCCAGTTCTTCAACAACAACCTTAAGTGGGAAACCAACTACAATACCAACTTAGGCCTTGACGTGAATGTAAAGAATATTGTAAGGTTCTCACTTGAGCTTTACAACAGGCTTACCAAGGACCTTCTCATGAATGAACCCACATCCCTTACAACGGGATTCAGTTCTATCCTGAGCAATATCGGTGAAATGAGGAACCGGGGATTTGAATTTGAAGTCATGACGAATAACATTTCGAACAGGAACTTCAACTGGACTTCAAGTTTTAATATTTCCCACAATAATAACGAGATTCTGGTGCTTGACGGCATACAGACTTCCATCATCAGCGGAACCCAGATCAGGATGGTGGGTAAGCCTTATCATACCTTCTATCTCCGTGAGTTTGCCGGAGTCGATCCCGCTGACGGAATGACTTGGTTCTATACCAACACCGTTGATGCTGATGGCAATTATGTCAAGGAGAAAACAAAGGACCTGAATACAGCCAATGCAATCCCTCTTCAGAGTCCTTATCCAAAGGTGCTTGGAGGGCTGGTTAATAATTTCAGGATCTTCTTTGTGGATCTTGGTTTTACATTCACTTATTCACTGGGAGGCTATTCCTATGATTCTGCAGCAGGCAAGCTTGACAAGGAGGGAACGACAAACGGTCTCGATGCAAATATCCCCATCTACTATCGTGACAGATGGAGAAAGCCGGGAGATGAATCCAGGTATGGCATCTATATTGCCAACAACAGGTGGGACCTTGCTGACGGTTATTCAAACTCAAGAAGGATACACAGCACAGATCATCTCAGGCTCAAGAATATTAGCCTCGGGATTACCATCCCCTCAAAGTATACTGACTATGCAAGGATAGAACGTGCCAGGGTCTTCGCCTCAGCAAGCAACATCTGGACGCTTGCAAGCTGGGATATGTACGACCCGGAGGTTGGAAGCGATGGTGTTATGGCATGGCAGACTCCTCCGCTGAAGACTTTAACTTTTGGACTGGATCTTACATTTTAAATATGAACAAGATGAAAAAGATACTATACGTTTTGATCCTTCTTCCATTCTTCCTGTACTCATGCAGTGAAGACTGGGTTGATCTCAAGCCGACCACCGAGGTAGTCTCGCTTGAAGCGATAAAGAACCTTGTCGATGCCGATTACGCTATAAATGGCATTTACTCTACATTCCAGAATTATGAATACTACGGGGCCAGGATGCAGTATTATGCCGATGTTACCGGTGATGACATGCAGGCAACTGGGACAAACAAGAGAAGCTCCCAGTTCTACATGATGATAAGCAATACAGATAATGTCTATACATCTCTCTGGGCCCTGCCGTTAAGGGTAATGCGTTTTTCCAACAACATACTTTCCCAGATTGACGGCCTTGTGGTAACCCCTTCCGAGGAGGCAAAAAAGAATGACATAAAAGGACAGGCTCTTGCTTTGAGGGCACTTGCCCTTTTTGACCTGACACGTGTTTTCGGAAACACTTACCTTAAGGACAACGGGGCATCCCTGGGAGGTTGCATAATAACTGAGCCTGTCGGGCCTGACTATATGCCTGAGAGAAATACAGTAAGTGAGTGCTATGCCCAGATTATCAGTGACCTTAATGCTGCTATCCCGTTGCTGAGCGAGTCAAAAAATGACGGAAAGATCAACCGTTGGGCGGCAAAAACACTGCTCAGCAGGGTTTACCTTTACAAAGGTGATAATGCCAATGCACTTACCCAGGCAGAAGAAGCCATAGCCGGCGCCTTGACAAAGGGTTACAGGCTTTGGACAAATGCCGAGTATGCTTCAGCAACTGCAGCATGGAAAAGTAAGTTTACCCCGGAAGTCCTGTTCGAAGTGGTCAATAATGTCAGTGACAGGGCTGGCAATGACGGGATTGCATACCTGATGCTCAGAAGCGGATACAATGATATCGTCCTTACCGAGGCTTTCCTTACTCTCCTGAATGAAGATCCATCGGATGTCAGGCATGGAATCACAAAACTGGAAACCTCGAGCAGCGCCTACAACAGGACCAGGCCTGTTTATCTGCTTAAATACACAGGACCGGAAACTGATGTGCGCAATGCAAATATACCTGTTATCAGAATCTCGGAAGCATATCTGAATGCAGCTGAAAGCGCCGTCAAGCTTACAGACAACGATAAGGCGATACAATACCTCGAACCAATTGTTAAAAGGGCCAATCCAGCCAACACAGTTGAAGGAACCACTGTGACTCTTGAACGGGTTATAAAGGAAAGACGCAAGGAGTTTGTGGGAGAAGGTCACAGGCAGTTTGACGCCCTGAGAAACAATGAAACGTTAAACAGGTCAGGAGGATGGCACGTGTCAGGACTTATTGATGAGGTAAAAAGCTATAACAGGGATTATTTTCATGCCATACTTCCCATTCCGCGCTACGAAATGGACGCGAATGAGAAAATGGAACAGAATCCGGGCTATTCACGTTAGGTTTTCTGCCAGTATTAACTGACAGATTGAAAGACTGTTTGCGGAACAGCTGATTAGTCAGCCCGCTGAAGTT
>CAYYEH010000111.1:1294-2614 GCA_964470815.1 uncultured Rikenella sp. | reverse complement strand
CAGGAGAAGGATCCCTCCCGGGAGGCTTGATTTCCAGTGACAGTGTCTTTTTCGCTGTCCGTTCTGGTGATGCAGTATTGATTAGAGACCTGATACGCAGGGGGGCGGATATCAACATCAGGGATCAGAATGGCTGGTCTCCGCTTGATTATGCGCGTAAGAATAACAGAAAGGAGATCAGTGATCTTCTCCTTGCATCGGGAGCAGTAACCTTCGCTAAGTCCATCCCCGCTATGAAGGACGGCCCTCATGTAAGGCTGATAGATAATCTGGGCGCTGAGGTATATTACCTGGTACATGATACCATCGCCGGCCGGTCGTTGACCCTCCGTGATACGATATTATTTGCTGAAATGCCGGCAATAGTTAACGGCGTTTCAATCACTCCGGCTGATTTTGGGATCAATGAAGCCTGCAGGGAACCCGTTACAGGATTTAAAACAGGAGGAAAAATATTCGTCGTAGGCGACATGCACGGAGAGTATTCAAGAACTGCCGACATGCTTAAAAACAATGGAATAGTTGATGAGAACGGAAACTGGGCCTGGGGCAAAGGTCATCTCGTCTTCATGGGTGATATTTTCGACAGGGGAAGTGAGGTGACGGAAGCCCTGTGGATGATTTACAGGCTTGAAAAACAGGCTGGTCTGAGCGGGGGACGGGTGCACATGGTTCTTGGCAATCATGAGCCTATGATCTTCAACAATGACCTTCGATATGTCACAGGCAACTATTATTCCTTATGTGATAACCTCGGGCTGAACTACAGCGATCTGTTTGACAGCAAAAGCCTTATTGGATACTGGCTGAGACAAAAACCGGCCGGCATCAGAATTAATAACTATGTGTTTGTCCATGCAGGTTTTTCACCTGAGTTTATCGAAAGAGAAGTCAGTCTCGATTCAGTTAACCGGCTTGTATGGAGATATCTTAACGGAAGAGAGAATCCTGCTGACACCGGGCTGAGGCAGATTATCCTTGGAGGATCAGGTTTGTTATGGTACAGGGGACTTGTTGATGAGAATCCCTCATGGGATGTCATTGACCGTGAATCACTGGCAGAGTGTCTTGAGTTTTACGATTGTGATGCGCTGGTCATTGGCCATACGGAGGTTGATTCAATCAAGTACTTCTTCGATGGCAGAGTCATTGACGTCAATATCCCCAAAAGAAAGCTGAACATACCGGAGCAGGGACTGCTCATCCAAGGAAGGAATCTGAATATTGTTTACCAGGAGGGAACTGAAAAGAGACTTATCAGGGTAAGGAAGTTCAACCGGAAGAACTGGAATTGATTTGTTAATCAGGCAGTGCCGGGAG
>CAYYEH010000111.1:0-1194 GCA_964470815.1 uncultured Rikenella sp. | reverse complement strand
GCCGGGAGTGATAAGTTTTGCGGCCAAACCGGTGATGACAAACTTCTCAGGTGATTATCTTTCCTGTTGTCATAAAATCCTTATTTCAATGGAACCTCCCATTGATACCTTATCATCCTTGATTATGACGACTGCCAGGATACCGGCGGTTCCAATTGCTTTTTCAGTTACCGGACCGGCCAATGTCTTGTCCTTTACTTCGTTGCAGAATGCAGTTGCGTATGCGTCTGCCAGCGCGCCGTCATGACAGCCTATCATACATGCATCAGCCACCCCGAAGCTGAGCGAATGGCCGACTGTCCCGGAGGAGCAACAGAGGGCAAGGGGGGTATCAGCCGGGTCGGGATGCAGGGCTATCTTCTCCGAGAGTGGCGATGCCCCCGCGTATACCGCCACCGTTGCCGGGGCTGTCAGCTTCATGAATATGTCACCTCCGTTCTCCACCACAACTTCATCAGCTCGGAATTCTATGAGCAGATCCCTGCAGACGTATTCAGCCATGGCGCCGGCCACGGCGCTCATGGGCCCGGTACCTGCTGCAATGGCTGCATCACTCATGGCTTTTATCAACGGATGAACACCCCCGGCAGCGACAACCGGTGCAAGAGAATCCCTGAACTCCGGGTACCGGCCTATATGTTCCTCCAGAATCCTCCTGTAAAACAGTATCCGGTCCATGGTGAATCTTTCAGCCTCCTTATGGTAGTGCTCCCTGTCAATCGCAACCCACAGGTCAGTCTCTCGCCAGGCAGAGCGGAAGCTTATCCAGCGGCTGTTGCCCATGGCGTCTCTGTAGAGACGGGGTTGATATGCAGTGCTTTTAGCCAAGGTCGATAGAAAAAAGTTTCAACGGACAGGCTGTGAGACAGAGTTCACACATCACGCATTTCTCAGGTTCAAACTCCAGTTCAGCCGTTCTGCGGTTCATTGTCAGTGCACCCGCAAAGCATACAGCCGAACATGCTCCGCAGTGGATGCACAGATCGTCATTGTAGGTTATCTTGCGGTCAATCGGTACGCACTCAACATTCTGCTGTTTCATGTATTCCATCCCCTCCTTCAGGATCTTCGACGGGGCGGTCATCTCCATCACCAGGTGGCCCACCTGCCCCGGTGACACGTCAGCTTTGACAATGTTAACCATTATGTCAAACTTCCTGATGAGGTTATATGTTATCGGCTCACCCGTCGCTT
>CAYYEH010000110.1:0-7516 GCA_964470815.1 uncultured Rikenella sp. | reverse complement strand
GCGGCATTGATGCCACCCTGGGCGGCAACGGAATGTGCCCGGCGGGGGGTATCCTGGTAGCAGAACACCTTTACATTATATCCAAGCTCTCCGAGTGCAGAGGCTGCAGGAGCACCTGAAATACCGGTTCCGACGACTATTATGTCAAGCTTCTTCTTGTTTGCCGGATTGACACGCCTGGCATTTGCCTTGTATTTTGTCCACTTGTCCTCCAGGGGACCATCGGGAATTTTTGAATTGAGGGTTACCATTGGTTGTGATTTCTTCAGGTTATTTAAAAAGCCATATGACAAGAGGTATGATGGCAAATCCCACCGGAACGGCTATCGCATAAATAAGGGAGATAATTTTTATCAAAGGGGTCCAGAATTCGTTTGAAAGGCCGAGGGTCTGGAAGGCTGATTGCAGTGCGTGGTATAGATGAAGCCCGAGAACAAGGAAGCATACCCAGTAGAGGATAACGTAACCGGGGACATTAAAAAGCTGGTATGCAACTGAGTAGAAGTTTTCGGGATCTCCTTCCACTATTCCCAGTTTAATGAAATAAAAGTTGAAGAAGTGAATCACCAGGAAGATAAGCACCGAACCTCCGGTCCATATCATGAATCTTGAAAAAGCCGAGGTCTCGGACTTGTTTCTCACGCTGTAACCCACAGGTCGTGAGAGCCAGTTCTGTACCTGGAGCAGGAGGCCGTAGGTTATGTGTACAATTATAGTAAGGAACAGCAGTATCTCAACGACTTTCACAAGGGGGAAGGTAGCCATGAAGTGCGCGGCACTGTTGAAGGGCTCCGGGTCACTCCTGAGGAGCATGAGGTTAATTCCGAGATGCACCGGGAGAAAAATCAGCAGGAACAAACCAGCCAGTGCCATCACGAATTTCTTCGAGACGGCTGAAAAAAGAATCTTGTTCATCGGCTTTTTACTTTATATTTCAGGGTTGTTTGAAAGATCAGGTAAAATCATTACTTACTTGTAAATTTAAAAAGTTTTTCTCCCAAAGCAAAGTAACAATGATCAGGAACATAGAATTTGATGGGATAAAGGTTTCTTACAGTATAAAGGGAAGCGGTAAACCTCTTGTGCTTCTGCATGGTTACCTGGAAGCTGGTGAAGTCTGGGATCCGCTTGCCGAGAGGCTGGAAGCGAAGTACCGGATCATCGTTCCCGACCTCCCGGGGCATGGAAGATCAGGGATAAAGGGTGAAGTTCACACAATGGAATTCCTGGCCGGGGCTGTCAGGGAGGTGATCAGGGATGCCGGGGAACAGAAGGTGATGATGGTGGGCCACTCGCTTGGAGGTTATGCCACCCTGGCCTTCGTGGAACTTTTTCCGGAGTTACTGTCAGGGTATGTACTCTTTCACTCTCATCCGCATGCTGACACCCCAGAAGCAATTGAAAGGCGGAACAGAGAGATAGCAGTTGTAAAAGCCGGAAGAAAGAATATCATGTACCCGGGGAATGTCAGCATGATGTTCGCGAAGGAAAACCTTAAGTCTATGACTGCGGAACTTGAGCGATCAAAGAAGATTGCCTCCCGGAATCCGGGCAAAGGGATAATAGCAATGCTGAACGGCATGATAGCCCGGCCCTCACGCCAGTATATACTTGAGAACGGTAATGTTCCCCTTCTTTGGATACTCGGGAGGCACGACCTCTATTTTTCTCCCGAGAAGGCAATGCGTGACACAGGTCTTCCCCATAATGCCGGGGTAGTGATCCTTGAAAAGTCAGGTCATCTCGGCTTCATCGAAGAGACCGGGAGATCTGCGGAGTTAATTGAGAGCTTTTCAGAAAGACTGGAGTGGTGAGCTTAAATCAGATTCCTCCAATATAGTTGAGCGCCTCCATAAGTGTTTTGTCAATTTCCTGCCAGACGGGATAAAATCCCTTGTTGTCAAGCATGTTCCTCACTATGTAGGCCTTCAGCTGGACATCGATAATTTTGCCGGAGACAGCGATCTGGTCATTCCTGGCCGGCACTCCGTTCTGGCCGGCATAAGTAACGAACTTTGACAACAGGTTCTGGCTGTCAAGCCATTTGGTAAGGGTCGGAAGGTCACTTAATTTAGTGAGTGTCCCGCGGTTATCCTCGGTAAATTTGAGGGCATACCTGTAAATCAGCCCCGTGTTTCTTATCGCAAGGAAATAGTCTGAAATTCCTGCAGTGTCTATCGGAATAAAGATGTCGGGCATTATCCCGCCGCCGCCGTAGACCACTTTTCCACCGGGGGTTATAAAGCGGAGGGAGTCAGCATGCCTGATTGAATCAGCCTCCTCGAATTCGCCATGCATAAGCCTGTTACCCAGGTCTTCGTAGTATTTGTCAACTCCCTGGTCGTAGGGTTTCTGGATTGATCTGCCAGTCGGTGTATAATACCGGGCGATTGTGAGTCTCATTCCTGAGCCGTCCCTGAACATCACCGGTTCCTGTACAAGTCCTTTGCCAAATGATCGCCTGCCTATTATGGTACCCCGGTCATTGTCCTGTACTGCTCCGGCAAGGATTTCACTTGCTGATGCGCTCCACTCGTCTATCAGCACCACCAGTTCACCTGATTCGAATTCGCCCTGAGCTGTAGCCCTGACATCCTGGCGGGGGGTTGATTTTCCCATGGTGAATACAATGAGTTTTCCGTCTGACAGGAACTCGTCTGCTATCATGGTTGCGGCATCCATCACTCCTCCCGAGTTGCCCCTGAGGTCAAGGATCAGTTTTGTCATCCCCTGATCCTTCAGTTCGCGGAGGCCCTTCCTGAATTCATCATGGGTGGTAAGCGCGAAGTTGGAGATCTTGATGTATCCCACCCTGTCAGACATCATGTATGAAACATCTACGCTGTAGATAGGGATCTTGTCGCGGATAATGGTAAATGGAAGCAGGTTGACAGCGCCCTTGCGTTCAATCTTCAGGTCAACCTTAGTACCCCGGGGGCCTTTGAGCATCTTGACCACGTCCTCATCTGGTATCTTCCTGCCTGCTATGAGTGAATCATTGACATATATGATCTTGTCACCCGGGGTGATGCCGGCCTTTTCTGATGGTCCTCCAGGTATTGTGCTTATAATCAGCACAGTGTCAGTAAGCATGTTGAATGAAACGCCGATTCCGTCAAAGTTTCCCTGAAGAGGCTCATTGGCCTGTGCCAGGTCAGTTGCAGGAATATAGACCGAATGGGGGTCAAGCTTGCGAAGCATGACCGGAATGGCCTCCTCTATGAGGGCATTGCGGTTGACGGTATCCACATAGTCCGATTCGATAATATCAAGCACCCGGCTGAGCTTGTCATTTGAAGCCGGGAAATTGGTATAAAGTCCGGTTTGTGGGTGCGGCATGTAAAAGCCAATCAGTATGCCAATGGCAATGGAGACCCCGATAATCAGGGGCAGGTATGCTCTGTTATATTTCATTTTTCTTTTCTCCGAGGTCAATAAATAAAAGCTCAATTCCTGCGCGTTTAAGAAGCTCTATGCCGTCAAGGTTGCGGTACTGGTTGCTGTATACAACGCGCCTGATCCCTGACTGTATTATCAGTTTTGCGCATTCCATGCAGGGAGAGTCGGTTATATAGAGTGTGGCGTTCTCACTCGAGTTGTTGGACCTTGCAACCTTGGTGATGGCGTTGGCTTCAGCATGTAGAACGTATGGTTTGGTTACATTATTCTCATCCTCGCATACATTTTCAAATCCTGCAGGGGTCCCGTTGTAACCGTCTGAAATTATCATCTTGTCCTTGACAATGAGTGCCCCTACTTTTCTTCTATTGCAATAAGAGTTTTCAGACCATATACCTGCCATTCGCAGGTAGCGCCTGTCAAACTGGTCCTGCTTTTCCCCGTATGGGTGGATAGCATCCTTTTTTGTCATATTTTTCTGTTTCGCCGGCAAACTTAATCGTTTTTGATCTGAATCAGATGAAAATCTCGCCTTTAAGATAGAGCAGCGCTGAGCCTGCGATGCGGACACGGTCACCGTCAAGGGTGCATTCAAGAACGCCGCCCCTTGCGGAAAGCTGCCGGGCAGACAGGGCCTTTTTCCCTGTTTTCCCTGACCAGTAGGGTGTCAGCGTGGTATGTGCCGAGCCCGTGACGGGGTCTTCATCAATCCCGATCTGGGGACAGAAAAATCTTGACACAAAATCGACTGAATCTCCGGGAGCAGTTACTATAACGCCCCTGCTTTCAGTCTGTGACAGCCCCCTGAAGTCGGGCTTCATTTCCCTGATCTCTGATTCACTGCCATAAACGAGCATATAATCATTTCTTCCCATGTAGGCTTCCATGGGCACACCGCCAAGGCTTTCACTGATGAAAGGGGGTAACTCACATTTCGCCGGATTATCAACCGGAAAATCCAGTTCCAGGAGTTTGTTTTTCCTTCTGACAATAAGATGACCCATGACCCTTGAGCGAAAAACAACCTTTTCACATTGCGGCTCAAGCAGGTTAAGAACCACAAATGCCGAGGCGAGGGTTGCATGACCGCAGAGGTCAACTTCCGCGGCAGGAGTAAACCACCTGATGAGCCATTCGTCTTTTCCGCGGGTGATGAATGCTGTTTCCGAGAGGTTGTTTTCCATGGCTATTTTCTGCATTGTATCCTCAGTGACCGGGTCAGTCAGGACACAGACGGCGGCCGGATTGCCGGTGAACGGGCCATGCGTGAAAGCGTCTACCTGAAAAATCGGACTTGTCTTCATCAATGGAATTGGTTTTTCAGATCCAAAGTTATCATTGTTTAGTTCAATAATAACAACAGAATTGACGGTAGTGTTATCTTAGTATCATGATTGATATACCTGACACCGGGAAAGGCACCTCGGTGAAAAGGCTGACTCCTGCCAGGTGCAATATATGGGCCATTACGAGGAACGGCCGCACATTATTGGTTGATACAGGCATCTCATTTGACCGCAGCAGGATAGCTCATGCGCTGGAGCGAAAAGGCCTTATTCCCGAAGCGGTGATCCTCACCCACACCCATTTTGACCATGCCGGCAATGCAGCATGGCTTCAGGTTGAGTACGGTGCCGAAGTGGTGGTGCAGGAAGCTGAAGGCAGAATGCTCGCCACCGGAGATACTCCCATTCCGGAGGGTACCTATTCAGTTACCCGGGGACTGGTGAGCATAGGCAGGAAGGTTGCTCCGGTGTTTAAATATGATCCCTGCACAGCAGATCACGTTTTCTCCGATCATTTTGATCTGAACCGTTTTGGCATTAACGGGTTTATTATACATACACCGGGTCATTCGCCCGGTGGGGCAACGGTGGTGATTGACGATGAGATAGCCATTGCGGGTGACTCGGTCATCGGGACCATTCCAGGCTCGCCGTTCCCGCCGTTTGCCGATGATGTTCCGCTGCTTATAAGCAGCTGGAAGAGAATTATCGATACAGGTTGCACCTCTTTTCTTCCCGGTCACGGCAAACCGGTCAGCAGGGAGGAAATGATCAGTGAATACAACAAAAGAAAATAAATATGTCAGGAAGAATTATCAGCACCATGCTCATCGGGCTGCTAAGCCTGGTGACTCTCAGCGGACACGGGCAGACCGCGATGGATACCCTCAGGATACTTTTTGTGGGTAACAGTTACACATATTTTGAAAACCTTCCCCAGGTAGTGTCAGTACTCTCGGAACAAACAGGAACGAAGCTTGTCACGGAGAAGATGACCATCGGAGGGGCGAAGCTCAGCGAACACTGGAGAGGTGCCCGGGGACTGACCACCAGGGAAAGAATCAAGAATGGGAACTATGACATCATTGTCCTTCAGGAATGGAGTCTCGGGACTGTCAGCGAGACGGACAGTGCGGTGTTGTACCTTGGGCTTTTCAGTGAACTGGCAAGGAAAACAGGCGCAAGACCTTTCTATTATCTTACATGGGCCAGGGAAAAGGTTCCCCAGCAGCAGGAGACAATAAGCAGAGTATATCGAGAGACGGCGGCGCTGAACAGGGCGACAGTCGTTCCCGCAGGTGAGGCATGGGCTGAAGCACGTGCCCTGCGGCCGGACTTTCGTCTTTATAACCCTGACGGAACACACCCTTCAGCACTGGGCACGTATCTCAATGCATGTGTTTTTGTTGCAACTATCACAGGTGAGCTGCCGGAGACAATTCCCGGCGTGATATCCATCCGGGACGGGTGGGGCGAGGATGTCATTTTAATGATGACTGACCAGCTTGACGTTGATTTCTGCCGCCGGGTGGCGCTAAAAACAACTGAAATGATAAAATAATGGTAACTGTTATAATTCCGGCACTGAATGAGGCTGAAACCATAGGAACCGTGATCAGCATGGTAAAAAAATCGCCTGCGGTTTCAGAGATAATAGTCATGGATGACAAGTCACATGACAATACCGTGTCCGTTTCAAAGGAAGCAGGTGCGGCAGTTTATACAAGCACGACCCTTGGCAAAGGTGCTTCGATGCGTGAAGGAATACTGTTCTCGAAGAATGAGTTTCTCCTGTTTCTGGATGCCGACATAACAACCTATCCTGAAAATATTGTTGAGCTTATGACCGCTCCCCTTGTTTCCGGGACAGCAGATTTTGTCAAATCCGTATTCACCCGACAGGCGGGAAGGGTCACAGAACTCGTTGCGAAACCTTTACTCAGGCTTCTGTTCCCTGATTTGGCTCGGTTCGCACAGCCTCTGAGCGGTATGGTTGCCGGCAAAAAATCCATGCTTCAGAAACTGGAACTGGAGAACGACTATGGCGTCGATATCGGTATGCTGATTGACGTGCATCTTCTGGGTTCGAGGATTACCGAGGTGAATATCGGGTATATAGAAAACCGGATGCAGTCATGGGAACAGCTTTCGAAAATGTCTCTTGAGGTCTCCAGGGCTATCATCAGCAGAGGGGAACCGATGCAGGCAAAGGAAGGAGAGACGCTGAAGAAGGTAAACGCACTCAGGACCCAGATGGAGTATGCAGTACGGGAGAACAGGCAGGGATTCTCCAGGATGGTGATCTTTGACATGGATAACACCCTGCTGAAGGGGAGTTTCATAACCACCGCTTCGCAGGCACTGGGGTTTGAGGAGGAGTTGATCAACATCGTGACCCATAATGACACCGCCATAATGAGGACAAAGCTCATTGCCACCCTCATGAAAGGCCATACCGTCAAGGAGGTGCTTGACGTTGTTGACACTATTCCGGTAGTTGAAGATGCCCTTGAGGTGGTTACGGAGCTGAAGAAGAACGGGTATATCTGCGGGATAATCAGCGACAGCTATGATGTGGTCACCAATCATGTCAAGAATAAGCTCGGAATGGATTTCTCGGTGGCCAATGAGCTTGAGTTTTCAAGGAGCGTGGCAACCGGAGAGGTGAAAATTCCGTCGTACTTCCTCAGGACGAAGCAGAGCCAGTGCAGCCATGAGTATTGCAAGTCAAACGTAATCAGGCAACTATCAGCGAGTTATGGTGTTGACATTAGCAATATCACAGCGATCGGAGACAGTGACAATGATATCTGTATGGTACGGGAATGCGG
>CAYYEH010000109.1:0-7537 GCA_964470815.1 uncultured Rikenella sp. | reverse complement strand
AATAGTTGCAACCGCTCCCTGACAACATACAGCCGAAGCACTAATCCCGTTTCCGTCAGGTAAGATCCTTCACGAGGAACATGAGGGTTGGCTGACTTTTTGTCATCTTTCAGCCACCGTTGTTTTGGCGGCAGATGCCGGATAAATATCTCGCCAAGAATTAAGAGAGCTGAGGGATAAGGTTTGTCTTTCTTCTTTCAGATTTATTGCAAACAAATTCCAACCAGATAGAATATAGATGTCTCTCACAGGGCTAACCTTCTCCTATTTTGCCAGCCCCGGATACTTTTTCTCCATCTCCCTGGTCAGGGGAACAATCTGTGTCTTGTATGTGGGGGCATTGGTCTTTATCTTTCCACCCTCAAACCAGATCGGATCCATTATCATCGATGCATTTTCATCTCCCTTCCTGTAGCCATGGCATGAGATCCATACCGATCCGTCAGGACCGGTAAATACCTGGTTGTGACCCACGGTTGTATATGGAGAGTCAGGGTCATAATATGCCTTCCCTTCCCTGAAAACAAAGGTTGAATCATTCCTCATAAAGGCGCCAAACAAAGGGTTACCCTCATACTTGATCCAGGGTCCGTAAACATTTTCGGCTGTGGCATACCCTACTGCATATCCCTGTGTCCATGATGAGTAAAACATATAGTAAGTGCCTTCATGTTTGATCACATGAGCTCCCTCTATCCCGGCTCCGTCCCATTTCCCGGGCTCCTGGCTGAAAAGCATAACGGGCTCTTCCTTTAGAACATAATTGACCGTATCAAGCCCGGCGACATAAATCCTGTGCATGTCAGTCCATCCGTTGTTGAAGAAGCAGAAAATCCTGCCGTCATCATCCTTAAACAGTGTCATGTCATTCGAAGGAAAGGATGTCAGAGGCCTTTCGTGCGTCACAACCCGGTAAGGTCCTTCAATGTTATCTGCTATTGCCAGTCCGCAAGCATGAAAGTGTTTCATGTTTTCGGAGGCATAGTTTCCTCCTCCGCTGTTCTGGCAGTTGAAGGTAAGGAAGAAGCGGTTGTTGATCCGGTGCAGCTCAGGCGCCCAGAACCTGTCCTTGTACCACACGTCCTCATCGAGGGCAGCGGCATCAATAAGCAGGTTTACATATTCCCAGTTTTTGAGATCGGGTGACTTGTAGAGTTTGATGCCGGCATTCGGACCGCCCCAGTAGGGAGGTGATGTGCCGATTGCATAAAAGACCGAATCATGTGGAACTATATGTGTGTCCCTGAACGGAAGCTGAGTGTTGGGATTCCTGTAAAAGAAATCCTTTCTGTCATCCCTGGTAAAGGTGATATCCAGTTTCACCTTTCCGCCGGGTGAGGCAATGATTCGTTCAGAGCCGATACTCCCCTGTTTTGACCTGGCACCGCTTACCCTGATCTTCCTGATATCACCCGGCACTTTCAGGGTGAAATCGAGCCAATGCGGAGACGAAAGCTCCACCCTTACCCGTTCATAGTCCCATGACATCATATCCACTTTGATACCGCCTCGGAGCAGGAGTCCTTTTACAGTTCCCGGACCCAGTTCTGCTGGCATCGCAGGCAGCAGGGATATCAGTCCGGGTTCCGAATAAATCATCATCTTTGACAGCAGCGCGGGATATCCTCCGCTGAGGTCAAGATTAAAGAGGCTTCCCGGGTCATGGGTGGTTACCATATTATTATTCCAGTACCTGGTTGAGAGCCATGTCAGAATCTCATAGCAGGTATGTCCGTCGCCCAGCATGGCGGCAGCAAACCCGAGCTGGGCAAGCCCGAATGCCATCTCCCCGCCGGCGGTACTCCTGCGGTAACTCATTTTTTCATTTATCACGGCACGGGCTCCTTTAACCAGGGCAGGATTACTCCTGATATCCGGGTCCATGATATCAAAGAGTCCATATAGGTGTGAGACATGCCTGTGGGCGTGGTTTTCCTCCACACCCGGCCACATCCACTCCCTGAGTTCTCCCTTTCCGTTTAATTCATAGGGAGGCAGCTCATCAAGCATGGCCTGCCATCCGGGTAATTTCTCCTGGTTAACGCCGGCAGTACCGGAGGCTTCGATGATATTCCTCAACAGCTGCTTGAGTATCATAAAATCCATCGTTGCATTGACAGATGCCTGGAAGGGGATATTCGAAGGATTATTCTCCGGGGAATAGGATGGCACCATTATATACTTCCCGCCCTGATCCCTGATCAGGAAATCCTCATAGAACTCAACCGCTTTTTCCATGAATGGAAGAGCCCTGCCTACCAGGAAGGATGTGTCACATGTATGCAAAAAATAATCATAATAAAACATCGAATACCAGCCGGCACCACCTGTCCAGAAAGTCATCGGCCATATGGCGTCAAAGTGGTTGTTGAGGCCGTGGGAGCTCATCCGCGACGGCACATGGATACCGCGGCAACCAAACAATTCCCTGGCATTGGTTTCAAAGTCGGAAATATATCTCTCAAGCATGTCAAAAGCTGAAAGCATGAGCTCCGGCGTGCCGGTTGAAAGCAATCCGGATATGGCAACCGGCAGGTTCCCGTTCGTGGTGTAGTCTCCTGACCATGGGGGTGTAAGAATCCCGCTCCAGATACCCTGAAGATTGGGAGGATTTATCCCGGTTGCGGATATTATATTGTACCTGGCTGCATCGAAAGCCAGTTCAACCAGTGACGGATCGGGCGACCCGATACCTGCTTCAAAAATCTCTTCAACTGGCTTTCCCCTGAGACCCGGATCTCCGTTCAGCTTCAGTGAAACACGGTTGAAAAGTTCCCCGTGAATGGCCACATGGTCTTCCAGGTACCTGTCATAGTCTTTGGGGTTGTCTGCAAGACCGGCGATCCTCTCCCGGTTGAGACCCTCCCGGTTGAGACCCTTCCGGTTTAGATTCTCCCCGCCAGAGCTTTCCCTGCTTTCGCTGACCGGGTCTACCCATGTGATCAGCAGGATTTCGGTTGCACCAGAGACGGTTATGCTTTTGCCGTCACTTTCAAGCTGCCCGTCCTTATTCAGAACCATTGTTCCTCCTTCATATCCTTTGATCAATCCCCCCCATTGGTTTTCGAAGTCTGCATGGAATGAGATTGTATTTCCGGCTACGCTGACCGACTCGGGATTAATCCCGGTTGACGCACGCTTGTCTATGTTTTCCCACCAGTTGTAGCGGTCTCTTTTCAGAAGTGAGATATCGCAGTTTATCATTGCGCCGTCAGACAGAATCCTCGTAATAACCAGGTTGTCCTTCCTGGAAACGAATGTGCTCCTGGTAAATTCCCCGTTCCTGCCACGCCATTTCACAGTGGCTTCGCCCGTACTGAAATTGACACCCCTCGAGTATTGAAGCAGCGAGTCCCTGTTCATATCGATCACAAGCTGAAAGGCAGGTATGAAAGGATCAGTCCATCGTTTTGCCCCGTATCCCTCGGTGCGTGACAGGTCAACCACAAACTGTGATGCCCTGCCATAATCGCACCTGAGCATCATGCCCCTTATACTGTCGAGACGGATCCCCTGTGAAACAGGTTTCAGAGGCCTGTTGAGCGGAAGGTATAGGAGTGCATGGTTTATAATCACAGTGTCTGAATATGGATGGCCCATCACCATGGCTCCCATCGTTCCGTTTCCTGTTACAAGGGCCTCTTCCCACGATGAAGCCGGCCTGTCACTCGTAAAACCAGTAGTCTTTTCATATTCTGATTCTCTTTTACAGCTGATGCCTGCAACAAGTGAAACAGCCGGAACCAGTAAGATCGCTATTCTGAATAAAGTGTTCATTTTACGCTTATTAATTGAAGTAAAAAAAATCAGTACATCCTCACATACAGTACTGTGAAAGGGTCAAAATGCCGGTACCGGTTAACAATCAGCCTTTTTGCCCGTATCTGTTCAAATATAAATCAAGTTTTGCAACAATTGTGAATAAAAAAAATTGACATCATACACGTGCTGAAATAACTTTGATAATGTGTTACGGGAAACAACCTTATACGCACGGAAGATGTTATATGTTAGACTGACCGGAAAAGACTGATGAAGAAATTTGCCCTGATCAGCGGAGTCCTGTTCCTGGTGGTATATTTCTGGGTGAATACATTCACGAAGGACGAAAACTCCTTTGAGATGGTATATCCATCCATGAACGTCAGCTCCCTGGCAGAAACGAAAAAATCAGAACTGCCCGCCATGGATGATGTGGCCCCTGTGGATCAGGTTTCTGTCCGGGCTCCTTCTGCATACATTATAATTGCAAGCTTCGGCGACCTTGAACAGGCCCGGAAAACAGCAGACGCATATACTGCACAATCCCATGCTGATATTTTTATTTTGCCTCCCACTTCCACCGGGTTCTACAGGATAAGCTACGGAAGATATTCTTCAGCCGGGGAGGCGGAAGGCGCCCTCGAAAATGTAAGGCAGAGCGGTTTTCCTGACGCCTGGCTGCTTGCCCCGGAATAACCAGCGTTCCCATAAAAAATAAAACACGGGGAGTAGTGTATTTACTCTCTCCTGATGTGCCGTGGAAACAGGGTAAAAGTATACCCGTGCGGAGCTTTTTTATCTCTTGCGGAATCGATATATTTACGTACGGAACGCTGATAATGAAGCTGGAAAAGAGAGTACGAGGGGTGATGCGGCCGGCGGCACCAAAGTTACCGGCACTGATGCATGCTGCAGCGAGAGTCATCAGGGCAAACCACCCGGCGGCAGCAATTGCGCTCACACTCGCACTCATGACGGCGGGCGTCTCACTCCTTGCCCAGACTTATCCCTTCAGGGAGTACACCTCTGACGACGGCCTGCCTCAGACGCAGTCAATGAATATGATGCAGGACAGCCGGGGATACCTGTGGATACCGACACGGAACGGACTGGCTAGGTTTGACGGCAACAGTTTTATATCATACCTTCGTAAAGACGGCCTGCCGTCAAACATGGTCAACAGGGTTGAAGAGGATAAAAACGGAACTGTCTGGGCAGTCACCATTAACGGCGTTGCGAGGTTCAACGGTAAAAGCTTCATCGGCTACCCCATCCCTGATTCTTTAGGCATCAAACAGGTAGGCAGCATCCCGGTTATCCTTGACACGTCATCATTTCTCCTTAGCGCATCAATAGACTTTGACAACCAGATCCTGCTCCTCTTTGAAAACGGCATCTACAGTAATTTTACAGCAGCCAATCCGCAATTACAGGGAAGAAAACTGACTGCCATAGCCAGAGACCCGGAGGACAGGATTATTTATCTGATCGACGAAAAATCTGCTGCCTACTCATTCGACGACGGCATTCTCAGAAAGGAACACCAGGGGCCGGTCACCAATATTCAGTTCAAAGACGGCAAGCCTCACTTTGAAAACCGGACAATCTGGTCACCTCAGACAACAGAACCATTTTACTGGGAAAAAGGGGGATTATCACTTTACTTTGCTGACAGGGATGGGACAGTGTGGGCCGGAACGGAGACAAGCGTTTACAGGCTTATATCCCGGGCATTTGTTGAATACGACAGGGAGAACGGGCTGCCGGAAGAGACCTGGGCTGTGGTTGCAGACCACCGGGGTGGGTTATGGACAGGCTCAATATATGGGGAACTGAGATACTTTGATGGTAAAAAATTCATCTCCAGGAATGATTACCGGGATATTTATGGCAAACCTGCAACGTTCTACAGGGGCAGCACCCTGCTAAGCAACGGCGAAATATGGTTTTCAACACAGGAGGGAATACTTGCATGGGACGGTAAAAAATTCAGGATTCCGGAAATTACGCCTGAAAATATCCAGATCTGCATCATCTATGAAGATCCTGTTGATAAGAGCATATTGGTAGGGGCTGACCAGGGCCTGTACCACATCAGGGACGGGAAGGTGATGCATTACCCGCAGATGTCGTGGCCCGGTTACGGCATCGTGGAAGGTATCGCCCGCGATCATGAAGGCCATTACTGGCTTGCAGGTCATTATGGCATCGTATTTTTTGACGGAAAGAACTTTGTCCCTTTCCGCTCTGCCCCCGCCCCGGCAGAGATGGTCTGGGGTGTCATCTGTGATTACAGGGGAAACATCTGGAGCGCAGGCTCTGACGGAATATTCATCTGCGATCCTGATAAACCGGCATTTGACGAGGCTCTGCCTCATGAGATAAACCTCCCCGCCAATGTTATACGTGACCTCGGTGACCACCGGCTGATCGTGGGAAGAATGATGGATATCTGCATCATCGACCTTGAAAAATACTATACGGGACAACCAGACTACTATAAGATCATAGACCGCAGCCGGGGGTTCCTGGGTAATGATTGCCAGGATAACGGTATAGTCAGGGACAGTGACGGAGACTGGTGGATACTTACCACAGGCAAGCTGATACGCTTCGATCCCGACATGGTCACAAAAAAGATCAATCCGCCGATGAACCACATCACCCGGGTTGAGATCCCCGGTGATTCCACTGTCTGGGAAACGGCCCTTGAAGCCTCCCTGTTTTATGACAGCACCAGCTTCCTGAAGATAAGGGGAAGGCAGAACAGCATCAGAATCAGCTACACCGGTATTTCAACCATGAATCCTGAAAATGTCAGGTACCAGTACAGGATGAAGGGTCTGAGTGATAACTGGTCGAAAATGACCGCAGAGCGAAGCGTCGTTTACACTGACCTTCCGACCCGCAGTTATACATTCGAGGTACAGGCCATCAATGCCGATGGTGTCTATTCTGTTAGCCCTGACAGCCTCTATATAAATGTTGTGCCGACGTTCTTACAGTCAACTTTCGCCATTGTAATGTTCGTGTTTCTTACCCTTTCGCTGATAGTGTTTCTCTCGTGGCAGATCAGGAAGAGCGTCCTGGAAAGAAGGGTCGCCGCAGCCCGCATACAGGCTGAGACCTACAGGCTGCAGCTGAACTCGGTTATAAAACAGTTTGACCCTCACTTCACATTCAATGCGGTCACCTCTGTAGGATCACTGATAATGAAAGGCGAAAAGGAGAAGGCATACAACTATTTCATTAAGCTGTCTAATCTTCTTCGCTCAATCATCACCGACAGCAACCTTCTTCTCAAGCCGCTCATGGAGGAACTGGAGTTCGTGAAACGGTATTGCGAATTGCAGAAGCTCCGTTTCGGGGAGAGATTCACTTACAATATTGACGTTGCCCCCGAAGTCAACCTTAAGAGCCCGGTCCCGAAGATGATAATCCAGTCGTTTGCCGAGAATGCGGTAAAACATGGCCTTGAGAACAAGGCAGGCCAGGGTACCATGGATATCAGGATCAGCAACCTCGACAGCGGGGTGGAAGTTACAATCCGCGATAATGGCATCGGGCGAGCGGCAGCAGCAAGGCTCCATACCGCCGGTGCGGGTACCGGGTTGAAAAACATCAGGGGGATAATTGATACCATCAACCGGGCCAACAGGGAAAAGATAACCTTCGATCTCACTGACCTGTATGATAATGGCAAGCCCGCCGGAACGGAAGTGAGAGTCTTCCTGCCCTATAACTACTCATTCAATTTCCAGTCAGACAAGATCGA
>CAYYEH010000108.1:4253-7575 GCA_964470815.1 uncultured Rikenella sp. | reverse complement strand
TTTCTATCCGGTCGGCAGGAGTTTTAATTAACCGGCCTCTTGGCTCCTCAACCGGAAACCGGCGGGCAGGGACGTGGAATGTCAGCGGATGAGGAACATCATAGCCGTACCGAAATCCATTATCCCATGCAGTATAGCAAAATATGGAAATAATGACGGCCGGCGGTAAATCGCAATACCTATCAGCAATGCGAACGGGAGGAAAACCACGGCACGGTAAAGGACAAAGGTCAGGTCAGGTATGAAGGGGAGTGTTATGTGCTGCAGTGACAGAAACAATACCGGCAGGAGAAGTGCAGGCAGCCCTGACCTGAACCCGGATCTCAGTTTTGGCATGATATAACCGAAATAGGTTGCCAGTTCGGCAAAGGCAATAGTGACAGGGAATGTAATGGCCAGCAATATTGACAGCCACTTCTCAACCGGCCGGAACATCATCCCGAAGGGTATCTCCGGATCATGCCAGAGCCAGTTCGAGAGAAGATAGTTCGGCCCGAATACCAGAGGTCCGCATAGCAGTGTCAGTCCCAGGAAAATCAGGATATCCTTTTTTAAGGTATCACCCCTGAAACGAAATATTTCCAGGTAGTTTCCGCCCTCCGCCCTGAACAGGCGGACGAGTAAAAAGATGCTGACAATGTTGGTCAGTGTGGCAGTTAGCAGCCAGTATCCCTCTGACCTGCTCCACGAACCCAGTAAAATGGCTATCAATGACTGAAAAAACAGGAATAACATCATCCTGCTTGCCAGAAGCGGTATTAATGACATCATCTGATGCCGGTTTGATAAAGGCCCGGGGGGTTTATCGCCTGGCCGGAGTGGTATTTCCATAGGTCATTACATTGATCATCAAAAGTCCTGAGCCGGACAGGTCATAAAAGTATACAGAATTACTTTTCTCTGACAGGTACCAGTTAAAATCAAGCTGTTGAATGTGATGCCCCGTATCTCTCCCTGAAGCTTACCAGCATTCCCCGCTTTTCATCCCATAGCCGGAGAATCAGTGATTCAAAAGCAGACCAGAATGTGATGGGCCTGATCTCCCTGAATAAATCATTCTCGTCATTGCATTTCTTCAGGTTATAATTTGGTATCAGGGGGCTGAGATGATGGATGTGGTGATACCCTATACTGCCCGTAAACCAGTTGAGGGCAGCAGGAAGTCTGAAGAACGAGCTCCCCTGCAAAGCCATTGTCTTGTAGTCCCATGAGACTGAATCACTCCACCGGACATGCCTGAACTGGTGCTGGACATAAAAAAGCCATACTCCGTGTACCGTGGCAATATACAGGACAGGAAGCTGGATCATCAGATAGGCTTTCCAGCCTATGGACATGATCATCAGGAGCACAATAATGACCAGGGCAAGATTTGTCAGATGAACATAGATATGTTCCCTGAGTGACATGTATCTTTTCGGGAAGCGGTACAGAACAACAAACAGCAACAAGGGTGCCAGGCCAAACAGGAAGAACGGATTGCGGTAAAAGCGGTAAAGAAATCGCTTCCACCCGCTGCTGTTCTGGTATTCGTCCACGGTCAGGGTGGCCACATCCCCTATGCCTCGCCTGTCAAGGTTTCCGACCGTCTGGTGATGAATATGGTGATCACGATGCCACCTGTGGTAGGGAGTAAAAACCAGGAGCCCTGTCATGACACCCACTACGGTGTTCAGCCGTTCAGATCTGAAAAACGATCCGTGTCCGCAGTCGTGGAAGATGATGAATGTCCTTACCAGGAACCCTGCAGCAGGTATAGCCAGAGCCAGGGTGATCCAGTATGAGATTTTAAGTGACCAGATCATCAGTATCCACATGAGGATATACGAGCCTGCGGAATTAATGACCTGCCACCAGCTTTTCAGGTGTTCAGGCTTGTTGTACCTGGATACGATCTCAATCCACTCAGGTCTTACGCTCCTCTTCTGTTCAGTATCCATACCGCAAATCCTTTAGTCACTTCGGATAAAAATTCAAAATATTGTAAATCAACATACAAAGTTAGTTCAATTTATGCAGAGTTTCAACGATTCCGTTACCGGTGCCAGGTATACGCTATTCAGGCATTGATTAATCCCGGTTCGCACGTCGCAATTCGCAAATCCGGGAGCTTCTGATCTTTTTGGAATGAATTTTGTTTAACCTCTGCGGCCGCCTGTTTGACAGGAGGTGTTATTTTTAAAACTTGATTTTTCCGTGATGACTTTAATCAAACGGGGCGGAACCGAAAAGCCATAAGAGTAGGAAAACATTAAACTATTTGATCATGAAGAAACTGCTATTTTTTGTTGCATTGATAAGTCTTACCGCCATTGCCGGGGCACAGGTCAGTTCCAATGCGCTTGGCGCCCGCCTTTACGGAGGTGACACCTTCAGCGGTGCTGAACTCTCGTACCAGAAAGGACTCAATGACAGGAACAGGCTGGAACTTGATGCCAGTTTTGGCTTCAGGCACGATTTTACCAGGCTTGCCCTGGTAGGGATCTATCACTGGAACTGGAATATTGCAGGAGGATTCAACTGGTATGTCGGCCCCGGAGCAACCATAGCATATGACAACTTTGATGACAACGCATATGTCAATGTGGGTGTTGGCGGACAGATTGGCATAGAATATAAGTTCCGCGACCTGCCGGTACTGGTCAGTCTTGACTCACGCCCAATCTGGGACTTTCTTGGTGATGTCAACGGCCTTGGCTGGGGCGCTGCCCTCGGCATTCGTTTTACATGGTAAGACAGCAGCCCGGAGATTAAGGGGTAACTCCATGAATTTGTGAAACATATTATTTTCATTACACTCATCGTTCTGCCTCTGATCTCGTCAGGACAGGCAGCGCCGAAGGACCCCGAAGCATGGTTCGCCGTCACCCGTGTGGTTGACGGCGACACCTTCTGGGTTGATGATGGCAGTGAGAAGGGGATTAAGATCAGGCTTATAGGGATTGATGCGCCAGAACCGCGAAACACCGGCACCAGGCCGAAAGGGTATTTCGGCACTGAATCAACCGGTTACCTTCACCAGATGCTGACCGGAAAGAGGGTCAGGCTGGAGTATGATGTTGCGAAGCATGACCGATACGGGAGAACCCTCGCATATGCCTGGCTTGAAGACGGCACCTTCGTCAACGCTGAACTGGTGAAAAACGGTTATGCCATGGTGATGACAGTCCCTCCCAATGTTAAATACGCTGAAACATTTGCCGAAATGGCTTCAAAGGCCCGCCGCCAGAATAAGGGCTTATGGAAGGGGGATCCCTCCGCAAAATGACAGCAACAAAACAGCCAGATGGTTCAGCTTGAATCGCCCGCCGGTATTTTGACG
>CAYYEH010000108.1:0-4153 GCA_964470815.1 uncultured Rikenella sp. | reverse complement strand
CGCCGGTATTTTGACGGATGGGGCATGATTCGCCGGTATTTTTACGTTATAAGCAAGATTCTGCCTGGAACAACACATGACAAAAGCACTTCCCCTGATGGCAGCAGTGATAATGCTGGCAACCGTATCCTGTTCACGGCGTACCCATCCCGCCGCCTCGGGAACTTCGGAAACCGGGAAAGGCAATGCCGGCATCGAGCTGAAGACGTCCGGGATCACGCTTAAAATCCCCGGGTCAACAATCAGTTCATCTGAGAAGAAACGCCTTGAGCAGTTCGTGGAAACAGGGGTGGAAGCCTCCGTTGATACAAAGGGTACTACTCCTGATGAGATCATCCGGACAGCACGTGGTTACCTGGGTGTGCCGCATTGTATGGGTGGCACAACCACAAAATGCATGGACTGTTCAGGGTTGCTTGTCAGGGTATTCGCTGATCATGGGATAACCCTGCCACACAGTTCCGAGGAACAGGCAAGATACGGAAAGGTCATCGGGGATAGGGCCAGCCTGTTGCCTGGCGACCTTGTCTTCTTCATCAGGACCTACAACACCAGCCGGCTTGTCACCCACTCCGGCATATACCTTGGAGATGGCTCCTTTATTCACACTTCCTCCAGCCGTGGAGTAGTTGTCACCCCCATTGATGACCCGTGGTGGAGCGAAAGATATCTCTTTGCCACAAGGATATTTGCTGAAAAAAGGTAACCTTGATTGTCCGGTGATCTCGCCCCGCCGCAGCTCCGGTAAACACGGATTATTATTTATGCCGGGGCCGGCTATAATTAATGCCATGGCGGGTCAATGACTGCATGCAGCGGTCATCAGAAGGCAGGTAAAGGTGACATTGCTGTTATGATAAACACCCCCTCGCCCCTCTCCTCCCGTGAAATTATCTCAAGACCGGCTTCTTCGGCAAGCCTGTCCGGCCCTCCCCTGTCCATGTATTTCCTGAAATTGCGGTAATGGTCACCGGCGGCAGCTCGTTCTATCGACCTGGCAAGCCACGCAGCCGGTCCGTTTCGCATGGGGCAGTTATAATCTGCAACGATCAGTCGCTTCGATATGCGTTTCATCTCCTTAAGCACTCTTACCCCCGTCTCCGGGTCAAACTGGTGCATCGCCAGGGTGGAGACGGCTGTATCGAAGCTTTTGTCAGCATAACATCCAAGATCCGTGGCATCAAGCAATTCAAAGCTGACATTACGGATACGGCGCCTCCGCACCACGTTCCGGGCGGTTAAGATCATATCTTCAGAGAGATCGATGCCCGTTACGCTTCCGGCCCTGGCAGCCATACGAACCGAAAGTGCTCCCGTACCGCATGCTACATCGATTACCTTCTCTCCGGGAATTATCCGTGAAGTGACGCTTCGCCTCAACCCGTTTATAAGAGGGTCTATGAAGATCCTGTAAAAAAGTCCCTTTATTGAAAAATTCATCCGGTATTTTGATTGATAAATATAGGCCGATTCTCCATGTATCCGGATAAAACCGGGAGGGAGCCGGTTTAATATGCCAGTCCCCTCCCGGATTAACTGTTCAGATCTTCTTCCCTATATAGAAGACATAACCGTAATAATCCTTGTATTTTGAATAGAGGACAGCTTCGCGTCTCTCGTTTTCAACAAGCTCCTCAGCGGTTTTATTTCCCCGGTGCCTCGCAAGGAAAACTTCCTGCGCCTTCACCTGATGGTCATAAAAGTGCTCAGTCCAGCAGTTTTCAGGAAGGATAAAGGATGCCACCGGAATGTACCCTGCTTTCTGCAGCACGGCAACCTTTTCGGGAATGGTGTCAATGCCGGCATAGGCATCCCGCCAGAAGGAATCGATCTCTTCAGGCCTCTCTTCCGTAAACCACGATGCCTCGGTCACAGCCACGTAACCTCCCGGTTTCAGAAATTTCCGCCAGTATGTCAATCCCTTCTCAAAGCCGATATTGTAGATAGCCCCCTCTGACCAGATAAGGTCGATTTCACCTTCTGCAAACGGAAGGTCATCCATTGATCCGACAACACCTTTCACCCTGTCATTCACATTCAGCCTCTGTGCGGCGGCGTTGAAAAGGTCAATGAAAACAGGAAAAAGGTCTATTCCCGTGATCTTAGCAGGGATGTTCTGTGCCAGGGTCATGGTCTGACCACCGGTGCCGCAGCCCAGGTCGGCGATGCGTGATCCCGCAGAAAGGTTGTCAATGAAACTCAGAGCCCTGAGTGTCATTTCCGGGCTTCCGGGCCCCTGCCTTTCCATGGAAGAAAAATATTCGCATATAAGATCAAAATCGAATTCGTGTATTGATTTGTTTTCGTCACTCATGATGATAAATGTTTAATGATTGCATTTTTCGCCCGTGAACAATTCAGTTTCCGGGCAACAAAAAATTAAAGTTAACTATAAAACAGGTATTTCACCACCGGCACTGCCGCCGGGGTGACAAATGGATAACCACGGGAGCAATCACTGTGGTTATTTACAATACACGATCCTTTTTAAACTTAAGCATCCAAAGTTTTAAGACGATGCAAATATAAGAATTCTCCGGCTTGATGTGTCATTTATCAGGCCATGCGGCAAACTTTCATGTCTGACAATGGATTTCTTTCATTTCTTCTTTGCTATATTTATGTGAATTTCTTCCCTCTCAGCCTGATCTGACAGACCCGGGAAGAACAGGATAATACCGGGAATGAAGCAATCCGTCCAGATATCTGCCGCGAGACTGTACCTGAGGCCTCTTGTGCCGGCTGACGCTATGGAGTTGTTCAACTACCGCTCTGACCCTGTCATTAACAGGTACCAGGGATGGGTACCTGCGTGCCCGGAAGATGCAGAGCAATTCATAAAAACAAGGGTGTCGCCTGTCATCAACATCCAGGGTACATGGTTCCAATATGCAGTCATCCTTAAAGCAACGGGCAAAATAATCGGGGATATCGGGCTGCACTTCTTTGATAATGAGAACAGCCAGGTGGAACTGGGATGCACCCTGGCCGGTGATTACCAGTGCAAGGGATACGCCAGGGAGGCCCTCAGCGAAGTCATCAGCTACCTGTTCAGCACCCTTGACAAACACAGGCTGATAGCCGTCATCGACCCGGAGAATTCAAGATCAATAAATCTGTTTGAGCGACTGGGATTCCGGAAGGAAGCACACTTCCGTAAGTGCAGGATGCTTAACGGAGTGTGGGTTGATGACCTTGTCTATGCACTCCTCCGGGATGAGATGCTGTCTGCCGTGAACAGCATAACCCATGAAAAACGGGAGTCCACGGCAAAAGCACCGGATGACCATCAATCGATGTCAGAACCTCCGGCTGACTCTCCTATGGAATAACAATTGCCTTTGCATCCGGTCTGATCCTACCGGGTCAGGATAGAACCATCACCCCTGATCTCAACGATCAGGCAGGGTTAACCCGATGAAACAGGCACGCCGGGAACAATCCATGATCAGAACAGGCGGGCCGTCAGCGGTGATGGGATCAATTAGCGATGGCAGATAACCGGCTCCTTGATACCTCACCCGGGGAGTATCGTTCATACAGCCGGTCTTCATCAGATTATTTCGATATGGATCTTATTATCGAATCAAGCATCTCCTTCAGCCTGACAAGGTCTTCAACATTCAGTTCTCCCTGAAGAAGACGGCCGGCAAGCTGCTCAGGTATCTGTGCGGCCCCCTCCTGCAAATCGCGCCCTTTCGCGGTCAGCTGTACAATAACCTTCCTCTCATCCTCCGCGGAGCGCTTCCGTTTTACGATGCCGTCCTTTTCCATCCGCTTGAGAAGAGGAGTGATTGTGTTCGTGTTTAGTATCAGCTTTTTCGCAATATCATTTACCGGCACTCCATCTTCCTCCCACAGTATCATCAGAACCAGGTACTGCGGATAGGTAATCCCCAGCCTGTCCAGGAGAGGCTGATACTCCCGTGTTATCAGCCGTGATGCCGCATATACCGGAAAACAAAGCTGGTTTTCAAGTTTTAATTGGTCATAACCCATTTGCGAGAGTTCAGGGCAGGCGCTGTGTCACCATATGATAACAGTGATCCTGCGGCCTGCAGTTAGTCATTATTGTTTTTCAAGCAACTTCTTAATGCTCTCTTCCATGCTCTCCGGCTTTGTCGTAGGGGCAAACCTCTTAACCGGTTTCCCG
>CAYYEH010000107.1:0-7588 GCA_964470815.1 uncultured Rikenella sp. | reverse complement strand
CCGACTCCCGCCCCCCTCCGGTGACCATTATAAGGGTGCCGACATCAATGATTGGCAGATTTAAGCAACCCTGAAATAGCCCGACTCCCGCCCCCCTCCGGTGACCATTATAATGGAGGCCGGCATCAATGATTGGCAGATTTAAGCAACCCTGAAATAGCCATCGGAGCAAGTCGCATATAATCAGCTAATTGCAAACATGAGTATTTGACCTGTTAGTCGGTTAACGACAAGTATTCAAAAAAAATTCAAAAAAAATTTGGAAGTTAATGTTATTTATATCTAACTTTGTGTTAGAAATAATTAACACAATCGATCATGAAAAGAGGAGTTATTGCTTTACTGGTATCGGCCACAGTGCTGGCTACAACGGCATTATGGTTCTTTGGCATGGAGAAATCCGTAAATTCCCATGATATTTTAAGCTTTGGGATTATCATCGTCCTGGTGGGATTCGGGATCTGGTTTGCCATAAGGAGATTTTCATCGGCTTATAAAGGCGAGCCCCAGGAGGATGAACTTTCAAAGCGGATAGTGCAGAAGACCGCAGCATGGTCTTATTACATCTCTCTCTACATGTGGGTATTCATGATCTGGCTGAAGGACCGGGTTACGATGGATACCGAGGAGGTACTGGGTGCCGGTATCCTCTCCATGGCGGTCATCTTTATGCTGTGCTTTATCTTTCACAGGTTAAGGGGATTGCGTCATGAATAACCGAATAAGGGAGTACAGGGCCCGGCTTGATCTCACACAGGATGAACTCGCAAAAAGGGTGAATGTGAGGAGGGAGACCATTGTCTTCCTGGAGAAGAACAAATATAATCCCTCCCTGAAGCTGGCTCATGACATTGCCGTTATTTTCGGTGTGCCGATTGAGGAGATATTCATTTTTGAGAACGATTAGCCTGCCGGTCCTGGAAACCGGGCTGCTGTCATTCGTTTACCTTTTGTTGCATCATTCAACCGGATTTCATAAATTTATGGTGCATTTCCTCCTTTATTGTGCAACATAAATACTGAGTCATGCTGGTCAAGACCTTCAGCGCTGCCGTCTCAGGCATTGATGCTGTTCCGGTAACCATAGAGGTTGATGTAAACCGTGGTGTTCGTTACATGCTTGTCGGGTTGCCTGATGCAGCCGTCAAGGAGAGCCAGCAGCGGATAGAGTCTGCTCTGCGTGCTGCGGGACTGCACTGGCCGGGCAGGCAGGTGATTATCAACATGGCGCCGGCTGACATAAGGAAGGAGGGTTCATCCTATGACCTTCCACTTGCGGTAGGTATACTCGTAGCCTCGGAGATGGTCAGCGGAGGCAGGCTTGACGGCCTGCTGATTACCGGTGAACTGTCACTTGACGGAGCTGTAAGGCCTGTCCGTGGTGTTCTTCCCATGGCCCTGCGTGCCCGTGAGGAGGGTTTCAGGAGTATGATGGTGCCTGCACTGAATGCCCCTGAGGCGGCGGTGGTTGAGGGTATTGACATTTACGGTGTTAACAGCCTGACCGAGGTAATGGCATATCTCGCGGGAGACCGGGCGCCTGCTCCGTTCAGGGTTGACCTCAAGGAATTATTCAGCCGCGAGGGAAATATCTATGACACCGACTTTGCTGATGTCAAGGGGCAGGAGAATGTCAAGAGGGCTCTTGAGGTTGCCGTTGCAGGTTCACATAATGCAATTATGATCGGCCCCCCGGGTTCGGGAAAGACGATGCTTGCCCGCAGGCTGCCCGGTATTCTTCCGCCACTTACCCCGGAGGAAGCGCTGGAGACAACCAGGATACATTCTGTTGCCGGCAAGACAGAAAATCACATTCCATTGATGACACGGCGACCGTTCCGCAGTCCTCATCATACAAGTTCAGATATTGCCCTGATTGGCGGTGGTCCTGTTCCCCAGCCGGGTGAGATCAGCCTTGCACATAACGGAATCCTCTTCCTGGATGAGCTGCCTGAATTCAAAAGAAGCGTCCTTGAGGTGCTGCGACAGCCCCTGGAAGACAGGGTCATAACCATCTCACGGGCCCGCATGAGCTGCAATTTCCCTGCTTCTGTGATGCTGATAGCCTCCATGAATCCATGTCCTTGCGGATATCATAATCACCCCTCAAAGGAATGCACATGTGCCCCGGGAATGGTTCAGAGATACCTCAGCCGTATTTCCGGGCCGCTTCTTGACCGGATAGACATACATATCGAGGTGGTCCCGGCAGACTATGAAAAGCTCGCAGTGACATCTGTTCCTGAAAGCTCCCTGATGATACGCCGGCGGGTTGTGGCGGCACGCAACATCCAGTCAGCCCGCTTTGCGGGCAGTGACAGCATCCGCTCCAATGCACAGATGACACCGGCCATGATACGCCGGCACTGCCATCTTGATGAAGCAGGAGGAAGACTCCTGAGGGCTGCCATGGGTAAACGAGGACTCTCTGCCCGCGCCTATGACAGGATATTAAAAGTAGCCCGTACCATAGCTGACCTTGACAATTCTGAAGGTATCCGGCCTGATCACCTGTCAGAGGCCATAAACTACAGAAACCTAGACCGGGAGGGATGGGCAGGATGAAATTTATCACAACAGTAGCTTAACACATTTCTTTTTGTTTAATTTGCCTCCGGGGAATGATATCAATCCCTTTCGTCGGAATGTATGGAACTTCTTAACAGACTAAGGCAAAAGCTTTCAGACGAGCATTTGATGTTCGCCTACCGCGGTGAAGTAACCGGTGATAACTCGGTCAACCTTCTGACTCTCCTGGAACGGGAGATGGAATTCTCTGACTTCAGCATACTTGGTCGTAAGCGGCTCTTCATGTTCGTTCTTGAGAACCTGCAGAATATCACCAGGCATGGAATTACCAAGAGCAATGAGATTACATCGCTCGTGGTTTACAGCAAAACAGCCGAGGGCTATACCGTAAGTACCGGAAACGCCCTGAGAAAGAACGAAGTGCCGGGCCTCAGGCGTAACCTACAGAAGATAAACAGCCTTGATCCTGACAAGATCAGAGAGGTATACCGGACAATGCTCCAGGACTCCAACATAGGGCAAAAGGGGGGAGCAGGACTGGGCCTTATGGAGATGGCCCGCAAGACCGGCAACAGGCTCGATTATGACTTCTATCCCATTAACGACCGGTTTTCATACTTCATACTGAGCAAGACAATTGATTCCGGGGGCAAGGGGATGAGTGAGCCGGCTTCAGGGCAGGGCGCCTTCGACTCAAAAAGGATTATGCAGCTGGAGCGCATGATGAAGTCGAGCGGTATCTTCTTCATCTGGGCAGGGCCGCTGACACATGCCATCAGCAAAGAACTGCTCAATTTCAGTGAAACAACCATGCGTGAGGCCGAGATGGAGCAGAACCTTCACAAAAGAGTATTTGCAACACTCATCGAGCTGCTGCAGAATGTCGCACAGCACAGTCCCGGGTTTGAGGCTGAGAAGGAGCACGGCATCCCGCTTGCCATGATACGCAAAACACAGGCTTCATTCATTATCACATCCGGAAACCTTATCAGAAGGAACGACATTGATCACCTTACCCAGAAGCTTGACATGGTAAACCGGTATGATGAGGAGGGTCTGAAAAAACTGCTTAAGGTGGCACTCATGGGGCAGGATATGTCAAAGGTCTCAACCGGATATATGGGCCTCCTGGAGATGGCGCGGCGATCGGGCGGCCGACTTACATACAGGTTTGATGAAGTCAGCGATGATTTTGCCTATTATACCGTTACGGTAAGGGTCAGGGCAAAAGGATTCCGGGGCCCGTCACAGGATTAAACAGGTCTCAGAATCACCGGCACATTTCTTTCCGTTCTCATGAAGCCGGGGTTACTGCTTCAGTAAATGCTCTTCCCGTATTCAAGGACCCGCATGCCTGTCTGCCCAGGAGGTGTTTTTCACGAATTTCGTGACTCCGGTTACAGCTCCGGTCAATGCTCTTTTCCGTCTTACTGAACTGTCACCAGTTCCACCTCATTGCCGTTAAAAACGGCATAGCTCTCCCGGCAGCTGAACCAATCACCCAGTATTATCATCTTCCTTCCTTCCTCATCGAAAATCATGGGCAGGTGTCTGTGGCCATAGATGAAGTATCTGGCTCGGCAACCGCCTGCGGCAATCTTCCGTGTGTGCCTGATGAGGTCTTCCTCGTTTTCGCCCATGAAAGGGAGAGAGACATGTTTGGCCAGCCTGCTGCTCTTTGACCAGGCATGTCCTATTGCCACACCCCAGCGGGGATGGATGGCGGAGAAAAGGATACGGGCTACTTTGCTCCGAAAGATGCCGAAGAGGATCCTTCCGCCAATCCTTCTGCTGCCCAGTCCTTCACCGTGAGCAAGATAAAAAAGTCTGTCTCCGATTTCTGCAACAAAAGGCTCATGGTGAACCTTGACGCCGCACTCCATGCCCAGGTAGCCCTTCATCCACATATCGTGGTTACCGGTAAAGATATGAACCTCAATACCGCTGTCAGTGAGTGATGCAAGCCTGCCCAGGAACCTGGTGAAACCTTTCGGAATTACCTTACTGTATTCCCACCAGAAGTCGAACACATCACCAAGCAACCATATTGATTCTGCCTCGGCTGAGACACGGTCAAGCCATGCAATGACTCTCCTTTCCCTCTCAAGAGGGTCTGTCCCTGCAGCCAATCCCAGGTGAAAATCGGATGCGAAGTATGCTTTTCCCCCTTTCAAAACGCCGGTTATTTGTTAAAGATCTGGTCCATCCTTATCATGAGATTGCGACCTGACAGATTGGTGTTTATGATATTGCCCTCACGGTCATAAAGCAGATTGGATGGCAACCTTGTTATATTCATCATCCTGGAGTAAACCGGTCTCTCCGGGTCAGCTTCCCTTACACTGATCCATGGTATCTCCTCGAACCTTACAACGTTTTTCCATCTCTCAATATCTGTGTCGAGGCTCACCTGGTATATCTCCAGTCCCCTGCTGCGGTATGTTTCATATACAGACCTGAGCAGCGGAAGTTCATTCATTGATTCAGGCGAGGTTGTACTCCAGAAAGAGACCAGTACATACTTTCCTTTAAGGGAAGCCACGCTGACCATCCGGTCGTTTACGTCAGGCAGTTCAGGCTTGCTGCTGGTCCCCGGCAGCTGTGATGCCAGGCTGGCTATACGGTCAATGTACATGCGGTTAAGCTCTGTGGTGACATTTTCCTTCAGCGCTCGCACATGGCGCGAAACAGGATACCTGACTGACAGTGAGTCTGAAACAATCTTCAGGTACTGGAGGTCTCTCGGCTGGTAGAGAACATAGGTATTTTCATCTATCCGCTGGTAAAGTGCCTGTATGGCTGACATTGAGCTGATATTCCCGATGATGAATTCGATATTGAATTTGCGCTGGGCATCCACAATGTCAATATAGGCCTGTTCGAGCTCCCCGCCGCGGAGAGCAATCCCCTCACTGCTGAGGGCATTATAGATGCCACGTACCGAATCGAGCCTTGTTTTGGTGACCAGCAGTTGCTGGTCAAGGAACCTGATATCTTCTGAACCGGGTGAACCAGATACGGTGTAGTTCATTGCGAGCGGGCTTTTCCCGAATTCAAGGCTGATTTTCTCCCCGGGCATGACAAGAAGGCCAACAAACTCATTTCCCGGGAATCGCACCTGGAAGAATTCAGGGCCAGTCACCTCCCTGGTGAACCTGAAGCGTCCCCTCTTTATCCCGGATGAATCGACCATGACTGAACGGTCAACATCAGACTGGTCAAGATAGACCATTCCTTCCATGAGATTTGTGAAGCTGCCTGTTATGGTTATTTTGTTTTCGTTGCTGCAACCTGCCAGCAATGCTGCGACAAAAAGCAGCGGAGCAAACCTGTTCATCATCTTTTATTATTTCCGGTACAAATAAACTAAAAATCAGGATTGGCTACTGTGCGGAAATTACCTCCTCAAGTTTTTTCATAAGGTCATCACCCCTGAGGTTTACCGCTATCACCCTTCCGTCACGGCCAATGAGGAAGCTGGCAGGAATCTCTGTCAGTCCGAACTGCTTCACTACCTCAGAGTCACGATATTTAAGGTCGCTGACATGCATCCATCTTCCAAGCCGGTCTTTCCTGATCGCTTCCACCCACTCTTCCTTCCTGAGGTCCAGGGAGACCTGGAAGATATCAAATCCCTTATAGTGGTACATCTCATAGAGCTTTACCAGGTTGGGGTTCTCCTCACGGCACGGCGGGCACCATGCTGCCCAGAAATCTACCAGTACGACACGCCCTTTAAGTGATGAAAGACGAAGTGTGTCGCCATCGGGACCGGGGAGGGCAATATCAGGCAACTGGTCACCGGGGAGCGGTTTTTCGCCATCCATCCTTCCTACCGTAACTGATTTACGAAGCCCTGCAACAAAGGTATGCAGATCGATCACCAGATCTGAACCCGGGTAACGGGCATAGAGGGCTGAATCAACCATATAGAACAGTTCCGGGTTTTTTGCCGGCTCAAAGAGCTGAAGCCCGGGCACAAGATGCTGATTTAAAAGATATATAGAAACCATTGATGCCTGGTTATCCTTAAGCATGCCCGTTGATTTTTCACGGAATGCGGTTACAATTTCCGCCGCTTTCCTGTCAAGGCTGTCCATCAGAAATGGCCGGCGGGGACTGTCAATGCTGTCATTATATGTTTCAGTCAGTTCCATAAGCCGGGTTTTTACCTCCTCCTGTTCCTCACGGAATTTAATAATTACGGAAGTGCCTTCGGATCCCTTCACCGACGTCGGCGTTGCCAAGGATTTTCGTTTTGCGTGTACCTCAATTTTTTCGCCCGGAGTGGCCAGCAGCGTCAGGAAGTCATCTTCATCCATGCTCAGCATATAAAAGGCAGGCCACTCTGTTTCGGTTCTGAAACTGAATCTTCCGTCTCTTACCGGAATTACCGAATCAACCGGCTCCAGGAATCCCGGTTTTACCTCCCTGAGAAGAAGGTATTCATCACTTGCGGCTCCTTCGATGATTCCGCTGATCGTAACCTTTTCAGTATCGCACCCTGTAACCACGAACAGCAGGACTGCTAAAAAACGGAGAACTCTACTGCCTGTCACTCCGCGATACATTTTGTTAAATTTTTGTTTCATAGGATTCTTAAAATCTATCATGGCTCTCGAACTTTTTTACCGCACGCAGGTTCTTTTTCAGATGTGCAAAGATATCTATTTTTCAGAGCCTTCAGGGGACAATGGCTGTCCCGGCTGAATATTAATAATCTGAATTTTTTGCTTTTCTTTGCACCTGAAGCGAATTGTTGTTAAATTAATAGAGTTAATTCTCCTGCTTTTCTTTAGCAGTAAAACGGAACTCCTGAAGATATGGGATACATTAAATTTGATAAGGCCCAGGTAGTTAACCTGGAATATTCCCTGACCCGCGAGATTTTGCGCAGCAACAGGGCCGGCAGTTACTCGTCAACTACCATTGTCGGATGCAATACGCGGAAATATCACGGCTGGCTTGTATGCCCCGTTGATGAGCTGGGAGGTGAAAGGCATGTACTTCTTTCATCTGTTGACACCACCGTTGTAAGCAACGGTCAGAGCTTCAATAC
>CAYYEH010000106.1:5863-7648 GCA_964470815.1 uncultured Rikenella sp. | reverse complement strand
CTGCCTATGACACAGGCACCGGCACCGTGAAGGAGCACCGGGGCAAAGGGCTGGCCACCAGGATATTCTAACACTCCCTTCCGTTCCTGAAGGAGAGAAACCTGGAACAGTACCTGCCTGAGGTGCTGCAGCACAACACAGGGGCAGTCTCTGTCTACAGGAAGCTGGGGTTTATGGTGACGCGTGAATTCAACTACTTCGTTCAGAAGTGCAGTGAAGTAAGACCGGGAGAAGACCAGGCCGGCAACCGCTTTTCTGTCAGACAGATTGATCCCCTGGCGGCCGCCGCTACAGAAGGGTTTGCTGCCTTTGCCCCCTCGTGGCAGAACAGTTACGAATCGATCAGCAGGGTGCCTGACCACTTTGTCGCCCTGGGTGCATTCGAAGAAGAGAAATTGCTCGGTTGCTGTATTCTTGAACCTGCATCTGGTGATATTCCGCAACTGGCAGTGAAAAAAGAGAGCCGCAGGAAAGGAATCGGAAGCCTCCTCCTCCGGGAGGCGCTGCGGCTTAACCGGGGCAGTATGATCAAGATTGTAAATGCGGATATTGGCTGTGAGTCAATCACCGGATTCCTGCAATCAAAGAATATTCCTGTTACGGGCAAACAGTTTGAAATGATCCGAAAGTTGTAGCCAGGGACGAGCTTTGCAGCAAAGATTCTCATTTCCTGTCTTTGGAGAAATCTATAACCATGCAGACACTATGAAAAGGCTTCTCATAATACTGATGCTCTCCGGTCTTCCATTCACCCTCCCTGCCATCACCTCAACCAATGACTTCAGGCTCCCGGAGCCGGTCATTCTGGAGCATAACCGGATCACCGTTGGAGTATTCCCGCAGGTTGAGCTCATATCGATTGTGCAATCTATCAGCAAATACCCTCAAACCTTTCCTTTCCTCATGGCGAGGGATTCATCGGAATACAGGATGGATGCGGCACGGCATTTCGGCCCGTACAGTGACCATCCTGCGATGAGGATGCTCGACAGGCTCAGCCTTCAGCCCGGGATGCTGAACTTCAGCGCCCCGTCGAATATCATGCTCCTGGCTGATGAGTCACTCTGCCTGAGAAGCGATATTGAAACGGATGAGTTCGTTATCAGGCGGGCTGGCGGCCCCGATTCACTCATTGTTTTCCTGGAGCTGCTTCGCGACTTCGCCGTCAAGTCCTCCTTCACTGAATTCTTCAGCGAACACAGGGAATTCTACCTGTCACTGGCGGAGGAGACCGTCAGTTCAATGGGTCCGGTAAACTATATTGCTGAGCTTGAAGACTTTTACGGGAGCAGTCAGAGATCATATAATATTGCATTAGTTTCATTGTACGGCCCGGTAGGTTTCGGGAATTCCCTCCTTCACTCCGACCGGAAAAGAGAGATCTACAATACAATGGGCCCCAGGTCTGTAAAGGATGGCCGACCCTTCTTCGGCGACGAGGAATATCTCAGGCACATGATAAGGCATGAATTCAGCCATCCGTACATCAACCCGCTTACGGAAAAATACCGGGATCTCATCAGGGATTTCGCCGCCGGTTATGAATTGATTCCGGAGGTTGCCCGGAAGAATGTCTGCGGCGACTGGCAGGAGTGCATCAACGAATTCGTGATCAGGGCCATCACAACCTGCCTTGCCTATTATGATTCAGAGGAAGCCGGGAACAAGGCATATGCAAGGGAAAAATCGCGCGGCGTAAACTGTCTTGACGAGTTGCTGAAAAACATACGGCTGTATGAATCTGAAAGGGATACATTTCCGACATTTGACTCGTTCTATCCGACG
>CAYYEH010000106.1:0-5763 GCA_964470815.1 uncultured Rikenella sp. | reverse complement strand
AACTCCAGCCTGAAGGTAAGCGGCAAGGTAGATGTAATGGGGATCTGCTTTGCTCCTGACGGATTTCATCCATTTCTTAAGATGCCAGGTACTGAATTCAGGGACCAGGTGCTTGGTGCCGGCGAAATTGGCCTGCAGGTGGCAAACAGGATTGCCGAACAACTGAAGGAGGCATCCGGCACAGATGCGCGACGTAATATCCTGGAACGTGAACTACTGCTCCTGCTGAACCCCGCATGCCAGCCTCCCGGAAATTTCAGGCATATTTTTGAAGCACTGAAACAACCCTGCAACTTCCATAGCATAAACACCTTTTGCAGCCGTTACAACATCAGCCTGCGCCAGGTTGAACGAATGTACAACAGGTATGTGGGGTTATCGGCAAGCACATACTGCTCGCTCAACAGGTTCCACCACAGCCTGAACCAGCTACTGCGGACAGACTATACAAAACTGTCTGACCTGGCATTTGACAATGATTTCTTTGACCAGACGCATTTTATAAAGGAATTCAAACGGTTTGCCGGAAACACTCCTGGCAGATTCGTCAAAAACGGTAACTCAATCCTTCAGATCGGAAAACTTGCCTAGATGTCGTTCTCATACTATTTTACCATTTCCGGCCGGGATAATTTTGCCTCGTAACTTAAAACCAGATGCGTTATGAAAAACAATGTTATCACCGAGTTATTGAAAATTGAAGTACTACCGGGAACCACACCGGAGCAGGTTGTTGAAAAAGCCGATTTGATAAACTCATTCATCAGTCAGCAGGACGGATTTATTGACTCCGAGCTTGTCAGGGCTGTTGAAGGAAACACATGGTACTTCATCTACCACATTGAGAACATGGAAAAACTGAAGGCGGTGGGTGAAAAGATCCGCAACATCAGGCTCTTCGGAGAGTTGATGCCTCTCATAGAACCTGACAGCATGAAGGTCTCATTCCATCAAAAGGTTAAAAGCTGGTGACCAGCATTGTGGTGCAGGAAATCCAAACAACAATAATAAACAGGAATCATGAAACTGAAAATTTTAGTCGGCAGCGGCAGGAAGATAGGGATATTCACCCTCCCCTTCCTTGTCGCAGGAGTAATGCTTAACATCCTTTTCCCTCAGTTCTTCAGGGTTGGCGGTCCGCCGGACACCCTCAAATGGGTATCCGTTGCCATCCTGGTCCCTGGCATCGTAATCTGGATATGGTCTGTAGTGCTTATCCTGGTAAAAGTGCCACGGCACGAACTCATCACAACAGGGCCTTACGCCCTTGTCCTGCACCCCCTCTATACCGGGGTGGCGCTGCTTGTACTGCCCTGGCTGGGATTCATTCTGAATACCTGGCTGGGTGTGCTAATCGGGCTGGTTCTGTATACAGGGTCAAGGCTGTACGCTCCGGACGAGGAGAAGATACTGGCCCGGATTTTCGGGGAAAAATGGGACAGCTATCGAAAAAAAGTATTACTTCCCTGGTTATAAATCAATTATCTCTATAAACCATTAATTTTTTTGCTTGCCATGGACAAATCAAAAGAACTGACAGCCACCGTTAAACTCATCAACGACAAACTGAATTTTGCAGGTACCGTTGAGGGGAATGCACCGGTCTCTATTGACTACACACCGCCTCTTGGGGACAACCTGGGATACACATCACTGGAGCTGTTACTGCTGAGCCTCTCTTCATGCCTGGGCAGTTCGGTGCTGACCTTTCTCAGAAGGATGGGAAAAACAATCACCGGATTTGAAATCAGGTCACATGGATTCAGGAAGCAGGAGCACCCCACCGGGTTCTCACTGATCATTATGGAGATGGATATCTGCGCTGATACCCTGGAAGATGCTGAAATCGAAAAGGTTATTCAACTGTCTGAAGCTACCTACTGCCCGGTATGGTCAATGGTTAAGGGCAATGTAACCGTTGAGGTAAAGTATAATTTATCGCGGTAAAGCTGAGTTGCTGAAAGAGGCTGCCCCGGATCACAATGGGGCGGCCTCTCGGTTTTTCAGATCAGGTATACCGTTTCCACCATGTCTTAATTTTTGACATTTTTTTTGCAGAAAGTCTGAAAAAGCTGCAACACTCGAGGGTAAAAACCGTCTATTTATTAAACACCTCCCCAATGATAAAAAGCTACCTTCTTACCGCCTGGCGTAACATCGTAAAGAACAAATTCTACTCGGTTCTGAATGTAATCGGCCCTGCAATCGGCATTGCCTGTGCAATACTCATACTGCTATATGTGAAGGATGAACTCACCTTCGACCGGCACAGTCCTGACTACCAGAGAGTGTACCGCATTGAAAGTGATTTCAACATCTCAGGCAAAAACACGGTGGCAGGACTGGTTCCCATGCCCATGGCTCCAACGCTCAGGGATGAGTATCCTGACATAGAGACCTATGCGCGTTTCGCCGGGTTCGGGATCAATGATGTGCTGTTTGAATACGGTGACCTTAAATTCTTTGAGGACAACATCTATTTCACAGATTCCACAGTCTTTGACATCTTCAATTACAAATTTGTTCTCGGGTCGCCGGAGGGCGCGCTTACCGAACCCAACACAATTGTAATCACGGAGAGCTTTGCATCTAAGTATTTCGGGAAGAAAAACCCGATGGGTGAGGAACTGAAATCAAGCAACTTCGGCAATTTCAGGGTTACCGGGGTAATAGAGGATGTCCCCTCCAACTCGCACCTTAAGTTTGATTGCCTCCTTTCAATGGCGACTATTGTGGAGCTCGTTGGAGTAGACAATTTCAACTCACGTTCGGCCCCGGCCTTCTGGAATATTTCGGCTTTTGCCTATATCAAGCTTCACAAGAATGCTGATATACAGACACTTCTGGGCAAGTTCCCCGAGTTTTACGAGAAATACATGAGTGCACTGGGGAACCAGATAAACGCTTCGTTTTCACTGAGAGCCACGCGCATTGACAAGGTACACTATAACCCGGGCCTCGAGTTCGACCTTCCGGTTGGCAATTTCAGTTACATAATCATCTTCTCGCTTGTGGGTATCTTCATGATCCTGATAGCAAGCCTGAATTATATGAACATGGCAACGGCCAGGTCAGTGAACCGGGCAAAAGAGGTAGGGATGCGGAAGGTTATCGGGGCAGGCAAAGGGGCTCTTATTAGGCAATTCCTGAGTGAATCGATGGTGCTGGTTATTCTTGCCCTCATCCTTGCCCTTGCAATATCCGTCCTCTGCCTCCCCTACTTCAATACCCTTACCGGTAAGGCTATTTCAATCGGAGAGCTCTTCAGGCCTGTGACACTGCTGATGGTCTTTGCAATAACCCTCGTGGTGGGGCTGATATCAGGAAGCTACCCCTCGTTCTATCTCTCCTCATTCATGCCGGTGCAGGTCCTCAAGAGCAATGGCAGCAGGCAACATGGAAAAGGGCTTATGAGAAAGATACTTGTGGTCTTTCAGTTTGCCGTGGCAGGTGCGTTGATCGTCTGTACCATCGTTGTGGCAAGACAACAGAATTATATCCATAAAAAGGACCTGGGACTGAACAAGGAGAATGTCATGATCATCCCGATGAGGGACACGGCTTTCATCAACAGGCAATTGCAGCCATTCAAAAATGCGCTGAGAGAGAATCCTGCCGTCCTGGGAGTTGCCTCCTCACAGCTTGTCCCGCCTCTTATGGCCAGCAAGGTGGTCTTCCAGATTGAAAAGGAAGAGGGGATGGTGGAACTGGCAACCAGTTTCTCCATTGTTGATCATGAGTTCATTGATGTCATGGGAATAGAGATTCTGCAGGGCAGGAATTTCGACAGGGAAAGACCTGCAGACCTGACTGGAGCTTTTATTGTCAACGAGGAAGCCGTCAAAGCCTTCGGATGGGGAGATAAACCGCTGGGAAAAAGGGTCAGGTTCGGCCTTGACCCCAATACAGGGCAGGCAGCCCGCGACGGGGAGGTCATTGGCGTGGTGAAGGACTTCCACTTCTCCTCTATTCATAATAAGATTGAACCTTTCATCTTCGTGGTCAGCAGAAACCCGAACGGAAACTTCTACGTCAGAATTGCCGGCGAGAATATACCTTCCACAGTTGATTTTGTATCAAAAAAGATGACCGAGATGGGCAATAATTTACCTTTCAATTATTTCTTCTTTGCCGACAAGCTTGATGAGATGTACACTGCAGAAAACAAGCTGAATTCGCTCTTCAACATATTCTCAATACTCACCATTTTCATTGCCTGCCTCGGGTTGCTGGGGCTTACATCATATGTTACCGAGCAGCGGTCAAAGGAGATAGGCATACGTAAGATAATGGGTGCCGAAGTGAAGCAGGTGGTATGGTTGCTGAACCGCGACTTCCTCATACTGGTGCTGATCTCCAACATCGTTTCGTGGCCGGTGGCATACTACTTCATGGACAAGTGGCTGCAGGGATTCGCATACAGGATGGATTTCGGGCTCAGTCCTTTTGTGGCGGCGACACTGGTACCTTTCCTGGCCTCGCTGGTAATCACGCTGGTGATAGCATTCATTACCACCAGTCTCGTCTCCCTCCGGGCTGCAGGAAGCAACCCCGTGGAAACACTGAAGAGGGAGTAAAGACCGGAGGGCCCCGATCCGCCAGCCGGCGGATACGGGGTTTCGACCCTCCGGGTCTCAATCTGAGGGTTATACGATGCGGAAGGTGAATTTGCCGGGGAATAAAAATATGCTGTTGTTTTGACTGGAATAAAATCTGAAATTTGCATCCGTTGTATTATACGCGATTAATGTCCCCTTTCAAGGAGAGGTACAAACCTGCATTACCAAGAAAGATGTTGTTGCTGCTCGCAGGGGCGATGTGGTTCGGTGTTGGAATAATGCTGTCTGCCATGGCTTATGGATGGCTGTCAGCGTATGAGGGCCAGGCTTGGCTGTTTGCGGTGCCCGGATTTGTCGCCGCCCTTATGATCCATCATTTCGGATTTCTCAGGATTGTGGATAAAAACCTGGGGCGGATATCGCAACTGCCTGAGCAGCCCTGCGCTTTCTCATTCATCTCGTGGAAGAGTTATTTCATCATTCTTGTTATGGTAACCATGGGTATAACCCTTCGCCACTCCCCCGTTCCGAAGCAATACCTCTCGGTGATTTACCTGGGTATAGGTATTGGCCTGCTCCTCTCAAGCATCAGGTATTTCAGGAACCTGTTGACCGGCGGAGGCAGAAAAGATATCGAACATGCCCCTTGATTAGAAACCACATGTCTCCGGCTTTTCCATATTAAAAATATAATGCTGATCTTTTAATCGTATGAATGACAACGTAACCTTAAGGGCTGAATATATCTCCAGGATAAACAAGACGTTTGATTATATCGATTCACACCTTGACAGTCCCATTACCCTTGAGGAACTGGCTGCGGTAGCAAGCTTCTCAAAGTACCATTTCAACAGGATATTCCACTCGATAGTGCGCGAAACGCCGTTTCAGTTCATCCAGCGGGTGAGGATCGAAAAAGCAGCCATGCTGATTCTGACAAACAGGAAGATGACAATTTCCGAGGTGGCACTTAAAACCGGCTTTCCTGATATATCTGTCTTTTCACGTAATTTCAGAAGTTTTTTCGGGGTATCCCCCTCCCGGTACAGGGCGAACAAACCACAGAATAGCAATTTAAGTCAAACGGACAGCAAGAGCAGTCAAGCCGAAGCTAAGGCCGTCCCCTATTTTTGTCCCGAATTACAAACTATTAAATGGAGGACAAATATGAAACTGAACAAAAGTGTTGAGATCAGGGAACTGC
>CAYYEH010000105.1:0-7716 GCA_964470815.1 uncultured Rikenella sp. | reverse complement strand
AGGCAGCAGCCGAGAGAGAAGCAAAGGCCGGAACGGAGACACCGGAACCGGGAAGTGAGGGATCACCCGGCGATAAACAGTGAGACCATGAAACTACATACAACAGACCTGGTTAAACGATACAAGGCGCGGACAGTGGTGAACGAAGTCTCCGTGGAGGTTGAGCAGGGTGAGATTGTTGGCCTCCTCGGACCCAATGGCGCCGGCAAGACTACCACCTTCTACATGATCGTCGGACTGATCCGCCCCAATGGAGGCCATATCTGGCTTGACGACACCGAGATCACCGACTTCCCCATGTACCGGAGGTCACGACTGGGCATAGGTTACCTGGCACAGGAAGCTTCTGTCTTCCGTAAGCTGAGCGTGGAAGATAACCTGATGGCAGTAATGGAACTGTCAGACATGACCAGGGAGGAGAGGAAGGAACGGCAGGAGATGCTCCTGGACGAGTTCGGGCTGACACGCATACGCAAGAGCCTCGGCATACAGCTCTCCGGTGGCGAACGACGCCGTACCGAGATAGCCCGCGCACTGGCCCTCAAACCCAACTTCATCCTCCTTGACGAACCCTTCGCCGGCGTTGACCCCATAGCCGTGGAAGATATACAGATGATCGTCTCACACCTGAAAGACAAGAACATAGGGATCCTTATAACCGACCATAACGTCCACGAAACCCTCTCCATCACCGACAGGGCCTACCTTCTCTTCGAGGGTAAGATACTCAAGCAGGGTACCGCCTCACAGCTTGCTGACGATGAACAGGTAAGAAACGTTTACCTCGGTAAGAACTTCGAACTCAGGCGGTAATTTAACCCCACCGCTTTGGCATCTTTGTAAATTTTACTAATTTTGCACCACTTTTTGCGGATGTGTCGTAATTGGTAGCCGAGCAAGACTTAGGATCTTGTGCCTCAGGGCGTGGGGGTTCGAGTCCCTTCATCCGCACCAGAGAACAGAACCGCCCTTATACCCCGCCGCATGGCGCAGGTTAAGGCGGTTTTTAAATCGATAGTAAACCGTTATAAATATGAATGTCACCAGAGAGAACATTGACGCACTGAACGTAACAGTCAGAATTGATATCGCCAAGGCCGACTACGAGGAGAAAGTCGACAAAAAGCTGAGGGAATACCGCAGGACAGCCAGCATCAGGGGATTCCGCCCCGGGCATGTACCCATCCAGATGATAAGGAAGATGTACGGCACAACCGTCCTTGTAGATGAGATCAACAACATCGTCTCGGAAAGCCTTTCAGAATATATTAAAAATGAGAGCCTTGACATACTGGGTGACCCGCTTCCGAAACATGAGGGGCACTCATTTGACCCGGAAAACTCAGAAGACTTCAGCTTCACCTTTGAGCTGGGGCTGGCACCGGAGTTTGAAGTGAACCTGACAAAAAAGCAGAAGCTGACCCGTTACCTCATTGAGCCCGACACCAAAATGGTGGCCGATTATGTTGACAACTATGCACGCAGGCATGGCCAGTTCGTAACGGCAGAGAAATCGGAGGAGAAGGACCTTCTAAAAGGTACCGTGGAGTCCGCCGACGGATCAGTAATAAATGAGGCTGCCACCCTGTCGGTGGAAATGGTAAAGGATGAGGAGTTAAAGAAAAATTTTCTGGGCAAGAGCCCGGGAGACGTAATTGGCTTCGACCTTCGGAAGGCATTCCCGAATGATTATGAGATAGCCGGCCTGCTTAAGAAGCAGAAGGATGAAGTCAAAGATCTGGACGGTAGCTACTCTATTAAAATTGTTGAGATTTCACGGTTCGTCCCGGCCGAAAATGACCAGGAACTGTGGGATAAGATCTATGGAGAAGGTACTGTGAAATCAGCTGCCGAATTCGAGGCAAAAGTAACCGATGAAATAAAGGAATTCTTCAACCGCGAAACCGAATACAAGCTGCACACCGACGCACGTGACCTGGTGCTGGAGAAGACCCCGTTCGAGGTTCCGGAGGATTTTCTGAAGAGATGGCTTCTGAAGGTGAATGAGAAGGCCACTGCCGAGGATATTGAAAAGGATTTTGATCATTTCCGCAAAGATCTGCGCTGGCAGCTCATCAAGAACAGGGTGGCAAAGAACAATGATCTTAAGATAACGGAAGAGGAGATCCTGGATGAGGCGAAGGCTTTCACCCGTGCCCAGTTCGCCCAGTATGGCCTCCATTATGCAACAGATGAGCAGATCACATCCTTTGCCAGGGACTTCCTGAAGAAGGAGGAAGAGGCCCGCCGCATCGCTGAAAAAGTGCTTGACACCAGGGTGCTTGGCATAATCATTGACTCGGTTAAGGTTGATGACAAGACTGTAACACCTGAGGAGTTCAACAAGCTCTTCGGCAATAAGTGAAACCAAAAGCCAATTATTGCGTATATTTGACATCCAATCAAAGTATCACATCATGTCAGATATGAAGGATTTCAGAAAATATGCAGCTGACCGCTTTGGCATCAGCAGCATGACAATGCACCGTTACGTTTCGGCTGCCAACAGTTACATCTCACCCACCATCATTGAGGAGCGTCAGCTTAACGTAGCCTCAATGGACGTATTCTCACGCCTGATGATGGACCGCATCATCTTCCTGGGGCTGCCCATTGACGACTATGTTGCCAATATCATACAGGCGCAGCTTCTCTATCTTGACTCGGCAGATCCGGGCAAGGATATCCAGATTTACCTCAACACTCCCGGCGGGGCGGTCCATGCCGGACTGGGCATTTATGACACCATGCAGTACATATCTGCAGATATTGCCACCATCTGCACCGGGATGGCAGCCTCGATGGGCGCCGTGCTGCTTACTGCCGGTACAAAGGGAAAGCGCTCGGCGCTCAAGCACTCCCGTATCATGATCCACCAGCCGATGGGCGGCGCGGAAGGCCAGGCATCTGATATAGAAATCGCTGTCAGGGAGATACTGAAGGCCAAAAGGGAACTTTATGAGATTATCGCATTTCATACCGGCAAACCCGTCGAAAAGGTTGAAAAGGATTCCGATCGCGACTACTGGATGACAGCTTTCGAGGCAAAGGAATACGGGATGATCGATGAGGTCCTTGTAAGAAACAAGAATTAATCTTCTCCTGATGGATAAATGCTCGTTCTGCGGACGCACTAAGAAGGAGGCTAACCTTCTCATTGCGGGTCTTGAGGGTCATATATGCGATCACTGCATAGAACAGGCCCATAACATCATGGTTGAGGAACTGGGAGGCAAATCGAACTTCAACCTTGACGGCATCAAGCTGCGCAAACCTGAGGAGATCAAGAAGTTTCTGGATCAGTATGTCATAGGGCAGGATAAGGCCAAGAAGATTCTTTCGGTTGCCGTCTACAATCATTACAAGAGGCTGATGCAGAAGGCTGACAGCGATGATGTGGAGATTGAAAAATCGAATATCATCCTTGTAGGCGAGACCGGCACCGGCAAGACACTTCTGGCCAGAACCATTGCACGAATGCTTCATGTGCCATTCACCATCGTCGATGCTACTGTCCTGACAGAAGCCGGATACGTTGGTGAGGATATTGAAAGCCTTCTTACCCGCCTGCTGCAGAACGCTGACTACGATGTCAAGGCCGCCGAAAAAGGCATCGTTTTCATTGACGAGATCGACAAGATCGCCCGTAAGGGTGACAATCCCTCCATCACCCGGGATGTCTCCGGCGAGGGTGTGCAGCAGGGTCTTCTCAAGCTGCTCGAAGGGTCGGTTGTCAACGTGCCGCCCCAGGGAGGCAGGAAGCATCCGGAGCAAAAAATGATCCCTGTTGATACGCGAAATATCCTCTTCATCTGCGGAGGCGCCTTCGAGGGAATAGAAAAAAAGATTGCCCACCGGCTCAACACAACCGTGGTGGGATACACCGCGAGCCGGTCGCGTGACCGTTACGACAAGGATGATCTGTTAAAGTATATCTCCCCGCAAGACCTCCGTGCATATGGCCTCATCCCGGAGATAGTGGGCAGGCTTCCGGTGCTGACACACCTCTCACCTCTTGACCCCAAGGCGCTGAGAGCCATCCTCACCGATCCGAAGAACGCCATTACAAAACAATATGTCAAGCTCTTTGCCATGGACAACATTGAGCTGAACTTTACCCCCGAGGCACTGGATTATATCGTTGACAAAGCTGTTGAGTTCAGGCTGGGTGCAAGAGGCCTGCGTGCCATCTGCGAGGCCATCATGATGGATGCAATGTTCGAACTGCCTTCTGCCGAAGCTAAGGAGTTCACCGTTACAACCGAATATGCGGCCCATAAGCTCGAAAGGGTGGACATGAAGGTGCTCAAGGCATCATAAAAGAGGCTGAAGGTGGTGATGAAAATACTACGTGCCTGACAGAACAACAGAATATTACAAAAGAAATCCCGGTCTCCGATGACCGGGATTTCTTTTTATCAGCCTCGCCGGACCTTTCTTTGTCTGACGGGAAGTCTCCTGCAGGGACAGTTCCTGAAAGATCGGGGCAGGTCAGGGAAGGTCAGGGAAGATCACTAAATATCATTGTACTTCGGATGCCGGTAGCGAAGGGTTATCTCCTTGGTTTCATCGCCCCTTGAGAGTGTCGCTGTCGCGTCACATTCACCGGTACCGTAGTCAAGCTCAAACGGCTCGATCCCCTCCACATCAAAGCCTATAGTCCCTCTGACAAGGAACCTGCAGGCTGCATGCCATTCAAGGGGATTGAGAATGGTCAGGGTGTATGACTTCCCTTCGAGGGTAGTTCCGGCTGACATACCTGTTATCAGGCATTTATCGTCCCATGGGCTCCATGTGCCGTATCCTGCAATGTATTCACGCTCACGGGCAAACTCACGGGTGATTACCTTGTCATCAGGGAAGGTAATCTTTCCTCCCTCGAGGCTGACGGCAAAGACGGCATTCCGGTTACTGTTGGGACCCATGTTTTCTATGGTGAATGTGCCTTCAACCTTTGCACCGTTAATATAATAATTGTCAAAGGTAAGAACGCGCTCCGACCCGGTTGTTCCCCTCGGTCCGGAGAGGGTGATCATTATTTTCCCGCTGCGTACCACATCAAAGAGACCAGTGCATCCGGTGCCGTAATTGATCTCAATATGCCGCGGCCAGAACTCCTGGCCCGGAGAGGTGATGGTGATGAGCGGACAGCTGTCCTGCACTGAGGAAGACTTCTTGCCAACCTCTGCAAAAACGGTTGCTATTTCGAGCGAGGCGAAGGCATCATCATAAACAGCTTCACTGAGCACAACATCATCAGCTGATTCAGTGACTCTTGCATCAATAGGCTCCTGCTTGCTGCAGGATGTCATAATGATGCCTGCCACGGCCATGGAGAGGATTAGTGTCTTTGTTTTCATAATAGTTCAATTTAAGTGTTCTTTCGTGTCTGTATTGCTTTGACAGCAGAAAACACTAACGGTTTAACGGGCAAACAAAAAAAAAGTTACCTGCCGGGGACAAGGAGTTACGAAGGAAAAGCCTTCGCACCGTGGAAGTGCTGACAGGGGAAAACTTACCTGCGACAGGGACAGGCTTATCACAGGAGACCTGACTGCGACGGAGACAGGCTCATCACGGAAAACCTACCTGCGACGGATATAGGTTGTGTATGAGAAGCTTATCCGGGAAGGATCGTCTGACATGAAATCTTCATTTTCCGAGACATACCATTCGTCGGAGCTGATCTCCGGGAAGAAAGTGTCAGCAGTGAATTCGGCGTGAATGTGTGTCACCATCAGCCTGTCGGCCAGCTGCATGAACTGCCTGTATACGGAGCCGCCTCCGATGATGAATATCTCTTTGTCCGGTTCGCACAGACAAAGGGCCTCTTCTGTCGACCGAGCCGTTTCTGCACAGTCAAAGCAGTCGAGTTCGTTATCGGTAAGGACTATATTCTTTCTTCCGGCAAGAGGTTTATTGGGAAGTGACTCCCATGTCTTTTTACCCATGATGAGGCAATGGCCCATGGTGATCTCCCTGAATCTCCTGAGGTCACCCGGGATATTTGCCAGCAGGCTGTTGTTGTAACCTATTCCGTTATTTCGGTCTGTTGCTACAATTATAGTGATCATTTCAGACTGAGATTTCCCCTTTTATGGCTGGGTGTGGATCATATTCCGTTAGAGAGAAATCCCCGTAAGTAAATCCGAGGATATCCCTGATCTCCGGGTTGATTGTCATCCGGGGCAGGCGCCGTGGCTCGCGGGAAAGCTGAAGCCTGACCTGTTCGACATGATTAAGGTAAATATGGGCGTCTCCCAGGGTATGGATAAATTCGCCAGGTTTATAACCTGTCACCTGCGCCATCATCATTGTGAGCAGTGAATAGGATGCAATATTAAATGGTACACCCAGAAAGATGTCTGCACTTCTCTGGTAGAGCTGGCATGAGAGTTTCCCGTCAGCCACATAGAACTGGAAAAGTATATGGCACGGCGGCAGGGCCATCTTCCCGATCTCTCCAACATTCCAGGCTGAGATGATGTGCCTGCGGGAGTCAGGATTGCCCTTCAGAGATTCAACCACTGTCTTTACCTGGTCTATCGTCCGTCCGTCGGCGGCAGGCCATGAGCGCCACTGGTAACCGTAAACCGGTCCCAGGTTTCCGTCAGCATCAGCCCACTCATTCCATATTCTCACACCGTTTTCCCGGAGATACTTCACGTTGGTGTCTCCGCTCAGGAACCACAGCAGCTCATGGATAATTGACTTAAGATGCAGTTTTTTGGTGGTCATCAGCGGGAACCTGTCAGTGAGGTCAAATCGCATCTGGTAACCAAAAGTGCTGACAGTGCCCGTACCTGTACGGTCTCTCTTTTCAACACCATGTTTCATGACATGGTCAAGCAGGTCAAGATATTGCTTCATCCTCTGTTCCTTCCTTATCTCTCCGCAATTTCAGTTTTCTCCATCCACCGCCATGGTATTTTATCCTTGTCCTTTCCTTCTTGCCATTTCGTCACGGATGGCTGCTGCCTGCTCATAGTCTTCACGTGATATGGCGTCAGAGAGCATATCCTTAAGTTCATCAACCGAGTATTCGCTGTATTCGCTGGTAACAGGTGCTTTCTTCTCCCGCAGTGGCTCAGCCTGTTTCTTCTGTTCCTCCTCCGGTGTGGCGCTCATGACTATGCCTGCCTCGCTGAGTATCTGGGGTTCGATGAATATAGGACATTCAAAACGGAGTGCGAGTGCTACGGCATCAGATGTTCGTGAATCTATGCTGAAACGTCTGTCTCCATCAGTACATACTATTTCAGAATAGAAAATACCTTCACGAAGCCTGTTGATGAGTACCTGTTCCACGGTGACACCGCACGCTTCGGCGAAGCTTCTGAAGAGATCATGCGTGAGAGGCCGGGGCGGTTCCAGGTTCTCAAGCTTTATGACTATTGCCTGAGCCTCGAATCCCCCGATAATTATGGGAATCCTCCGCTCACCGTTTTCCTCCGCCAGTATAAGGGCATAGGCGCCGGACTGGGTCTGGCTGTAAGAAATGCCTATGACCTTCAGACGAATAAGCTTATTCTGCATCATATACCAGATTTACTGCCTGACAGGCCGATACGACAAATATAAATAATATGAATCTTTATCATTCCCCACGGTGAAATTTTTATCCACAAGATGATGCTGATAAATTAATGCGGGCAATTTGTAAATAAGTTAATTTTTATATCTTTGCAGTCCGAAAAACAGAGATCCGGCGGGGCC
>CAYYEH010000104.1:5109-8031 GCA_964470815.1 uncultured Rikenella sp. | reverse complement strand
TTAGCCTGGATTTATGCCAATCCTTACAGCGACAGGGAGTTCCGGGCAACATTTGTTTTTGACAACGGAACAATCCGCGACACAATTCAACCGGTTGGGTTCAGGCTTCGGGGGAATACCTCACGCGCATCCCGGAAGAAATCGTTCAAAATCTCCTTCAATACCTTCACCGATGGCGGGAAATATCATGGCATTGAAAAGATGAACCTCAACGGTGAGCACAATGACCCTTCGGTAATGCGTTCCAAGATCATGTGGGATATCCTGCGCAAATGGAATATTCCCGCTCCGCGGGCGAACCATGTGAGGGTATATATCAACGGAAGCTATTACGGCCTCTATATCAACGTTGAACACATAGACGAGGAGTTCGTGAAGTCACGCTTTGGCAACAATGACGGCAACCTGTACAAATGTCTTTATCCTGCTGACCTGAACTACAGGGGAGCTGATCCCGCCAGCTACAAGATATGGAACGGCTCACGATGGGTCTATGAGCTTACAACCAACGAGGAGGAGGCTGACTTCTCGGATCTGGCGGAATTCATCGGTATCCTGCATAATTCAGATGATGCAGCCCTGACATGCAATCTTGACCGGGCCTTCAACACCCCGGATTACCTGAAGATCATTGCTGCGCAGATCTTCTGCGGTGACTGGGACGGGTATATCTATAACAAGAACAATTTCTACCTGTACCACAACACCCGTACAGGGAAGTTTGAATATATACCCTATGATGTGGACAATACTTTCGGGATCGACTGGTTTGGGATAGACTGGGCCACGAGGAATATTTACACATGGCAGCCGGGAGGAGACCAGCAGAGGCCCCTGTATGACCGGATAATCAACAACCCGGTTCTCCGGGACCAGTTCAGTTTTTATGCTGCACAGCTGATCGGAAACATGCTCGATATTGATTCTCTCATACAATCCATTGAAGAGCGGAAAGAGATGATATCCCCGTATGTCGCTGTTGATCCATTTTACCCCCGGGATTACGGATATGATCATAACGACTTTCTTTCCTCATTTTCATCAGCAACGGGGGCACATGTCAAATGGGGCCTGTACCCTTACCTTGAGGCAAGGAAGCAGTCCATGGCAGAACAGCTCGAAACAGGTTTGGCAGATCCTGTTATAAAGTATCTCACTCATATCAGGAAGGCGGAGTCTCCCCTCAGGGTATCCGCTTTTGTTGAGACAGCTGCTCCGCCTGTGACGGTAACGCTGCTTTGGTCTGCTGACGGGGGCGCTTTTCAGCAATCAGCCATGACCGGTGACGGGACAGGCTATTACTCTGCAGAAGTAAGCGGGATATCTGATATGGCGGAAGTTAGATACCAGGTCAGAGTTACGGACGGAAACGGCCAGACAGTGCTTATGCCATGCAATCCGGTCAAAACAGCCCCTGTGGCAGGAGACACTCCCATGCTATTTATCAATGAGTTCATGGCTGACAACGAGGAGACCATAGCCGATGGAAACGGCACTTACAGTGACTGGGTTGAACTATACAATGGCGATACCCGGGATCTGTTCCTGGGTGATTACTACCTGACAGACAATTTTGATGACCCGGACAAGTGGAGATTGCCACCGGTGACTGTCAGAGCCGGAGGATTCCTGCTTATCTGGGCCGATGGTAATACGGCTGCAGGCAATCACCATGCTTCCTTTAAGCTTAGTAAGGAGGGGGAGGAGATAGGCATTTACTCTCCGGACCTGCTGGTGGTTGACACCCTTTCCTTCGGTCCTCAGCAGGAGGATGTAAGCACCGGCCGTAGGCGCGACGGGTCAGAGGAGATCATTTTCCTGGCTGTTGCCACCCCGGGCCGGTCGAATAATCCGACTTCGGCTGATAACGGGATCAGTTCAGAACGTAAGCTGACTGTTTACCCCAATCCTGTTTCCTCAGGCATCTTAATGCTCAGCGAACCGGCAGACGTCAGGCTCTACAGCCCGTCAGGAATGTTGGTCTTTGCAGGATTCAGCATGACAGAAATTGATGTCAGCGGGTTATCTCCGGGAATATATATCCTGATGACTTCTGACGGCCGGAGTGTTCGTTTTGTGAAAGTCAGCTATTAGGATAAAATGATTGTTTGTAGCCCTCACGTTTTTTTATTCACTGTTTTAAGTGAGATAAATATTCAGCTGTTATTCACCCGGGGTAAAATGAAAAGAAACACGGGCAAACAGGGGTTTTACATTCAGGTCAAATGTATTTGTGCATGATCGGGTCATCGGTGCCGTCCGGATCACCTGTGACGGACCCGAAAGGTGTCGGGGCCTTCAGAATTTCTATCCCATATAAGGGTACCTGAAGTCGGTGGCCGGAAGAAATGTCTCCTTGATTGTCCTCGGTGAGACCCACCTCAGGAGGTTAAGCCGTCCGCCCGCCTTGTCATTGGTGCCTGAAGCCCTTGCACCACCGAAGGGCTGCAAGCCTACCATAGCCCCGGTGGGCTTGTCATTGTAATAGAAATTGCCCGCTGCAAAGCGAAGAACCTGGCATGCCCTTACCAGACCCTGCCGGTCAGTTGAGAAGACAGCTCCGGTAAGACCATAGGGAGAGGTCTCGTTTACCAGGTGGAGGGTCTCCTCATATCTTTCATCTTCATAGACATAAATAGTCATCACGGGACCGAAGATCTCCTCCTGCATCGTTACGAATTTCGGATTGGTTGTCAGGATGATTGTCGGTTCTACGAACCATCCCCTGCTCTTGTCACCTTTTCCTCCGTGCAGGATACTGCATTCAGAGGAATCCCTGGCAAGTGAGATGTATCTCATTATATTATCGAAAGATTTCTCATCTATAACTGCATTCATGAATGTGCTGAAATCGGCCGGGTCACCGGTCTTCAGCTCTGACATCTGCCTGTCAAGATTTGATGAGATCTCCGGCCAGAGTGA
>CAYYEH010000104.1:0-5009 GCA_964470815.1 uncultured Rikenella sp. | reverse complement strand
TCTTCAGCTCTGACATCTGCCTGTCAAGATTTGATGAGATCTCCGGCCAGAGTGATCGGGGAATATAAGCCCTTGATGAGGCGGAGCACTTCTGCCCCTGGTATTCAAATGAACCCCTGACGATTGCAGTTGCGACAGAAAGCGGGTCGCCTGTGGGGTGAACTATGATGAAATCCTTTCCACCGGTTTCACCAACAACCCTGGGATATGACCTGTAGTTCTCAAGGTTGGCGGCAACCATCTTCCACAACTCGTTGAAAGTTCCGTTTGAACCGGTAAAGTGTATGCCACCGAGATCAGGATGACTCATTGCAATTGAGCTTATGACCGAACCCTTCCCTGGCAGGAAGTTTACGACGCCTGCGGGTACTCCGGCTTCCATGAAAATCTTCATAAGGATCCAGCTTGAGAGCAAAGATGTTGTTGCCGGTTTCCAGACGGTTGTGTTGCCCATGAGCGCCACTGACATGTTCAGGTTTGATGCAATGGCGGTGAAATTGAACGGAGATATAGTGTACACGAATCCCTCCAGCGGCCTGTACTCGACCCTGTTGAGCTGATCAGTTCCGGAGGCGGGCTGCTCTTCATATATCTGGCCTGCGAAATATGAATTAAATCTAAGGAAGTCTATAGTCTCACAGGCCGCCTCTATCTCGGCCTGCTGCACACTCTTGCTTTGTCCCAGCATGGTGGCGGCCACAATTGTATAACGATATTTCTTTGAGATCAGCTCTGCCACCTTCAGCATGACTGATGACCTCTCAATATATGATATGGACATCCATGCCTCTTTGGCCTTAAGGGCTGCATCAATGGCATCGCGAGTCTCCTTCTCCCCGGCCATATGATAGGTTGCCAGCACATGTCCATGGTCATGGGGCATCACCACCTTGCCGGTCTTCCCGGTAGTGACAGGCTTCCCGTTGATAATCAGCGGTATCTCAATTGTTTCTGAAGACAGCCTCTTCAGCTCCTTAATAAGCCCGGCCCGTTCCGGCGTGCCCGGTGCATAGGTCATAACAGGCTCGTTTCCCGGCCTTTGAATAGAGTAGATGGCATTATTCATATCTCCTGTATTAATTTCAATATGTAAAATTATGCATATCGGTAAACCGATGCAATATAATTCTTTGTTTCATTTGATTAAGCAACAATTGTCATGGTGTAATTGTTCCGGAATACCGTGGGAGGGAGGTACTGCAGATCGCCGGAATGAGGCCGTCAGGTCATCCGGCCGGGGTCACCATCTTCCGGAGCGAGGTCTTCAGGAAGACAGGGGTCACCATCTTCCGGAGCGAGGTCTTCAGGAAGACAGGGGTCACCATCTTCCGGAGCGAGGTCTTCAGGAAGACAGGGGTCACCATCATCCGGAGCGAGACCTTCAGTCAGGCCGGGGTTCCGAGAGGATGTTGCTTGCCAGGGCGATCATCTCCGGTTTTCCCATAAGGTACAGGATATCATTACCGTAAATGACAGTTGAAGGCTCCGGGTTTGCGGTTATTTTCCCTTCGTGGTTGATGGCTACAATTGTAACGCCGGCGGTCTTGCGCATGGCGGTCCGGGCTATTGTATTTCCTGCAAACAATGATTTGTCAGCAACTTTGACGGCTGCAACCTCGATATCAGGGATATCCTTCAGAAGGGAGTACCCGCCAACTGTACCCTTATCGCGGAAGATGCCGTAATTGTCTTCCCTGGTCCGGGCAATAGCCCGTTCGATGTCCATCCTGGGGATAAGATATTTGCCAAGGATCCTCTCGAAGAAGTCGATAGCCGTCTCGAACTCCTCGGGGATGACCTGTGTGGCGCCAAGCCTGTAGAGTTCCTCAATGTCGGTAACGTGTCTTGTACGGACAATGATGTGGGCGTGCTTGTTCATTGACCTTGTATGTTCCACTATTGACAGGGCAGTGATAAGGTTGCCTACAGAGACAACAACCAGTTCAGCGTTTTGGACGAAGGCCTGGCGCAGCACCGGTTCGCATGTTGCATCTCCGAAGACAACCAGGTTTCCCTTATCCATTTCAGTCCGTGCACGGTCAGTGTCAAACACTATGGAGGTAAAAGGGAGCTCCATTGATCTGACCATGGATGCAAGGTTAATTGCCCGGGAGTCTTTGCCTATCAGCACAACATGTTTGCTGATTTCGGGTATCTCAACCTGTCTTAACGGGAATAGTCCGTTAATGATGAATGGAGGCAGCGGCAATCTGAGGATCAGGTTTGCCAGGGGTTTGGAAGCCTGGATCAGCATGGGGGAGAGAGCCATTGAGGTTATGGCCACCGCGAGAAACAGCTGGTAATGTTCCGGAGTAATGATATTGTTTAGAAGTCCCACCCCTGCCAGGATGAATGAAAATTCACCAACCTGTGCCAGCGACAGTCCTACCACCACCGTACCGAAAAAGGTATGCCCGAGTGCGAAGGCTGTCATGCCGGCAATGGCGGCCTTGAGGATGATTACCAGAATAACGGCTCCGATAACCAGCCACGGGTGATCAACCACGAACCCCAGATCGAGCAGCATCCCGATTGAAACAAAGAAAAAGCTGGTAAATACATCCTTGAAAGGGATAAGGTTTCCGAAGGCGCTGTGGCTGTACTCGGTGTCTGATATCATGAGTCCTGCGAGGAATGCCCCGAAGGCCAGTGACATGCCAAGTTCATGGGTCAGCATGGCCACGGCGAGGCAGATCAGCAGCAGGCACATAAGAAAAAGCTCGTGACTCCGGGTCATTGCAATCAGCTTTAGAAGCCGTGGCATCAGCCACCTTGTTCCCACCCATATAAAGATCATTATCCCGGCTGCCTTCAGCATAAGCACAAGAAGGTCATGCCCCACATCGGCAGTGGCTCCGCCAAGCATCGGGGCAAAAAGAAGCAGCGGAATCAGTATGATATCCTGGAATATCAGTATTCCCACTATGGTTTTTCCATAATGGGTTGTCAGTTCGGACCTTTCCTGGAGCAGTTTGAGTACCACCGCGGTACTGCTCAGGGCGGTCAGAAATCCGACAAACACTGCCTCGGTCCATTCAAAGTGAAAAACCCTTGCCGTGAGCATTGTCACTGTTGCAGTCAGCAGCAGTTGCATAAATCCCCCCAGGAAAACCAGTCGTCTTATGTTCAGAAGGTGATTCAGGGAGAATTCAAGCCCGATGGTGAACATGAGCAGTATTACACCTATCTCGGCCATTACCTCCACATTCTCAGGGGAGCTGATGAGTTTCAGCAGGTGCGGACCGGCAATTACACCGGTTATCAGGTAGCCTATAATTGCAGGAATACGTATCCGGGTGAATATGAAATTCACAAAGGTGGAGAGGGCAAAAATGATTACGATATCCCTGAGGACACCCGGTTCCATGCCTGCGTATCAGTTTAAAGAATAAAGATAGGAAAAGATGGCGATTGGTTGTTCGGGCGGATTACCTGGCACCGGAGGCTCCGGAAAGCTTCTGGTCATCACTGCAGACCGGATTGTCAGAGAGGAGGCACTCGGTCACCGCTTCAAGGATATTCTTGTTGCCTGCAAGGACAATCAGCCTGTCACCAGGCTGTATTACCGTCATTCCGTCAGGTATGAGGTATTTGTTGTCTCTCTTTATCAGGGCGATGCGTGCGTTTTGCGGGAACCCGAGATCTACAATCTTCATCCCGGCGACAACGCTTTCCGGGGCGATGGTAAATTCTGCCATTTCCGAGTTTATCTGGTCTGATAGCAGAATATCCGCAGCGGTAACGGTTTTTACCCGTGCCGGAAGCGATACATGCAGCCACTTTGCAATCACCGGTATGGTTGTTCCCTGCAGAAGTACCGAAGTCAGTGAGATAAAAAAGACGATATTGAATATCATGTCAGCCTTTTCCAGTCCTGCCATAAGAGGGAAGGTGGCAAATACGATGGGGACGGCGCCGCGCAGCCCCACCCATGAAATGAATAGTTTTGTCCGTGTCATCAGCCTGAATGGAGACAGGGTCAGAAAAACACTCAACGGCCGTGCAACGAAGATCAGGAAGGCAGATATAAGCAGCCCGATTCCAATAACCGGCAATATATGACTCGGGAAGACCAGAAGTCCCAGGATGACGAACAGTACGATCTGCATCAGCCAGGCAAGGCCGTCGAACATCTTCATTATGGTTCTTTTGTGCAGCAGGTCCTGGTTGCCGAGGTAGATTGCTGAGACATATACTGCAAGAAACCCGTTCCCGCCAACGGCGGTGGTCACCGAATAGGTGAGGAGCATGAGGGTTATGGAGAGCACGGGGTAGAGCCCTTCGTAGTCAAGCCTGATGTTATTGATGACATACTTGCTGCCGATGCCAAACAGAAATCCGAGGGCGCCGCCGAGCAGCAACTGGGTAAAAAACATTGGCAGAACAGACCAGATTGACCTGTCAGCATTCTGCACCAGACCGATGAACACGATGGTAAGGATGTAAGCCATCGGGTCATTGCTTCCGCTCTCGAACTCGAGGGTGGGCCTTATGTTCCCTTTGAGGGCAAGGCTTTTGGATCTGAGTATTGAAAATACCGCCGCGGCATCAGTGGATGAGACTATTGCTCCGAGAAGGAGCCCTTCATAAATGGAGAAGTCAGTTACCCACCAGACAAACAGGCCAAGAGTTATGGTGGTAAGCAAGACACCCAGAACTGACAGTGCAACACCCTGCCAGATGATTGGCCTGACGGCATACCAGTCGGTCTCAAATCCTCCTGAAAAGAGAATGAAATTGAGGGCGACGATACCGATAAACTGTGCCAGCCCCGGGTCACTGAAGGGGATACCACCGATCCCTTCTGATCCTGCCAGCATTCCAATCACAAGGAAAAAAATCAGTGTGGGGACGCCAATGCGAAAAGAGGTCTTCCCTGCCAGTACGCTTATGAACAGGAGTACTGAACCAATGAGCAGGATATTCTCTGTTGTTATGGTCACCAGCCGGACAATTTTCGGAGCTAAAGATATGAAAATGCATTTCCCGGACAAAAAAATCCCGGTTGT
>CAYYEH010000103.1:0-8087 GCA_964470815.1 uncultured Rikenella sp. | reverse complement strand
ACAGGCAAGGGAATAACGACCAGGAGTGTGGTCAGGGACCGTGAGGCACTGGTGACACTGGTCACCGAACTGCTTGACACATACAGGCAGCCGGTACTCATTGAAGAGTACCTTCCGGGAAGGGAATTTACCGTAGGCGTTACCGGCCAGGGTGCAGAGGCGAAGGTTACAGGAGGGATGGAGGTGATCTGCAGGGATAACCTTCCCTACTCCGTGGAGGTAAAGGAGAATTACGAGAATTTTGTCAGGTACAGGGTATATGACGAAGATATAAGTGCAGAGTGTGATGCCGTGGCGCTGGGCGCATGGCGTGCCCTGGGGGCGGTGGATGCCGGTCGTGTTGACATGAAAGCCGACCGTCACGGCAGGATGTGCTTCATCGAGGCAAATCCGCTGGCCGGACTGAACCCGGTCCATTCAGATCTGCCGATGCTGTCACGAATGAACGGTTTGGAGTTCACCACGCTGATGGAAATGATAATGAACTCGGCAAAGAAACGTTACGGACTTGCATGATGAGCAGAAGATGCCTGATAATATACAATGAACCTGCTGCCGACGCCCTGCCTGACGAACTGGATGTGCTTGATCAGGTCAATTTCATTGATGAGACACTGCAGAAGCTCGGATATATGGTGGAGTGCCGCGGCATTACAGACAATTTCTTCAGTGAAATTGCAGAGATTGCCGAAGGGAATTATGAATTTGTCTTCAACCTGGTTGAATCTGTCGGCAAAAAGGCTGAGATACTTTATTTCATCCCGGGCCTTCTTAATATGCATCACATCCCCTATACCGGGTGCCCCGTTGAAGCTGCATTCGTAACCGGGAGTAAGGTTCTGGCACGCAAGATTATGAAAGCCAACGGCATACCCGTTGCCGGTGGCTTTAAGGTTTCTGAAGCAGAACTGCTTACACCAGGAAAGAAGTATATCCTGAAGCCTGTCTGGGAAGACGGCTCCCTGGGCATAACGGAAGAGTCAGTCTTTACTTTTACAGGTACGATCCCTGATATTCTCAAAGATAAAAACGACCACCACTGGTTCATCGAGGAATTCATTGACGGCAGGGAGTTCAATGTCAGTGTCAAAGCCGGTCCCGAAGGCCCGGAGATGCTTCCGCCCGCAGAAATGGTTTTCCATAATTATCCGGATGACATACCCCGCATTGTAAGCTACAAGGCCAAATGGATGGAAGAGACCTTCCAGTATGAGAACAGCAAACGACACTTTCCAGGTGACCTGAGTGAAAGACTGCTTAAGAACCTGAAGGATGCTGTTACCGGATGCTGGAATATATTCGGACTGAAAGGTTATGCCCGGGTTGACATGAGAGTTGATGCCGATGAAAATGTTTATGTGCTCGAGGTGAACGCAAATCCGTGCATCTCACCTGACAGCGGTTTCATTTCCGCAGCAATTCATGCCGGTTATACCCACCAGGACATAATCAGACATATTATCAATGATCTGAACAGATAGAGAAACCATGCCTGAAATATCATTTGAACTGTACCCGGCTGACAGGCCTGAACTTGAGAAGATACTTAAATCCTCAGGTTATTTCTATGACTTTGAAATAGAGGTGGCACTCTCCCTTGCCGATGAGACCCTGGCACAGGGTCAGGAGAAAAGCGGCTATTACTGGGTACGGTTGCTGGAGGAGGGCAAAGTGATCGGTTTTGCAAACTTTGGCCCCAATCCGTCCTCAGTCCATTCCTGGGACCTGTACTGGATTGCCATCCAGGAAGAACACAGGCAAAAGCACTATGGTTCTGTCATCCTGAAGGAGGCGGAACAAAGAGTCAGGTCGCTTGGCGCGAAGATACTCTGGATAGAGACCTCAGGCAGGCCGCTGTACGAGCCGACAAGGCACTTCTACATCAGGAACGGCTATGAACTGGAGGCAACCCTGCGCGAGTTCTATGGCCCAGGCGACCCAAAACTTGTATACCGGAAAGAGTTATGAAAGGTCTCTGGTCCATACTGCTGCTGATCGTATCCAATTCCTTTATGACCATAGCCTGGTACGGCCATCTCAAGTACCAGAACGTTTCGAAAAATGCCCTGCTGGGGCTTTTTGGCATTGTGCTGGCCAGCTGGGGCATAGCGCTGTTCGAATACTTCTTCCAGGTGCCGGCCAACAGGATCGGTTACCGTGGCACAGGTGGCCCCTTCTCACTGGTAGAGCTGAAGATCATCCAGGAGGTGATCTCAATATCGGTGTTTGTGGTCTTTACACTGCTCTTCTTCCGTTCGGAGACTTTCAAGCTCAATCATCTCTTTGCATTCCTCTGTATCCTGGGTGCCATTTACTTTACCTTCAAAGGCTAGCAAGAATATCACAGGCTTCCCCTATCTGACTGTCACTCACATCGAGGTGTGTGACCATCCTGATGCTTCTCTCACCGGTTTTCAGGGCAAGAATGCCCCTGGCTTTTATCTTTTCCAGGAACTCTGAGGCCTTCATCCCTGGCCTGAGGGTGAAGATCACGATGTTGGTGCCGCCATAACTGACACTTTCGGTCAGGCTGCATTGCTTCATGGCCTCAGCAAGTGTTGAGGCATTGCGATGGTCATCAGCCAGCCGTACCACGTTGTTTTTCAGTGCGTATATGCCTGCAGCAGCGATATAGCCTGCCTGTCTCATGGCGCCCCCGAACAGCTTTCTCACACGGGCGCCCTGCCTGATGAAATCCCTGTTCCCGATAAGGAGCGACCCCACAGGAGCGCCCAATCCCTTGGAGAGACAGATGGATATTGAGTCAAAAAGAGAACCGTAATCTTTTGGTTTTCTTTCTTCAGCCACAATGGCGTTGAACAGGCGGGCTCCGTCAAGATGATATCCCAGGTGCCTCTGGTCACACAATTCCCTGATCCTTACCATCTCGCTGAAATCCCAACAGGCGCCGGCACCACGATTGACCGTGTTCTCCACTTCAACAAGTCTTGTATAGGCCTTATGAGGGTCATCCGGATTATTTATATGCTGCCTTACTTCCTCAGCTGTGAAAGTACCGTTGTCAGAATGGATGAGTGCTACCGATGCACCTGAGTTGAAGGCCACGCCGCCTCCCTCGAAGAGGTAGATGTGGGCCATGTGGCTGCAGATGACCTCGTCGCCAGGCCTCGTGTGCACATTTATCGCTATCTGGTTGGTCATGGTTCCGGAAGGACAATACAGGGATGCCTCCATCCCGAACATGTCTGCTGCCATCGCTTCCAGTTCATTCACCGCCGGATCTTCGCCGAATACCATGTCGCCGACCCCGGCATTCATCATGAAATCAAGCATCCCGGCTGAGGGTTTGGTTACGGTGTCACTGCGCAGGTCAATCATTTCAGTTATGGTTTGAGGCCCTAAATTAGCTTATTTTCCGACCCGGTTCCTGAAACAAATTCACTTACGGCGAAAATCGATATATTTAACAGCATATTGTGAATGTCAGCATGGAAGTAAAAATTGAAGCAGGCTGGAAAGAGAAGCTGCAGGGAGAGTTTGAGAAGGATTATTTCTCTGCACTCACAGCTTTTATAAGGGAGGAATACCGCACGAAGCAGGTCTTTCCGCCCGGCAACAAGATCTTCAATGCATTTGACCTCTGCCCTTTTGACAGGGTCAGGGTGGTGATCATCGGGCAGGATCCGTATCATAACTACGGCCAGGCTCACGGGCTCTGTTTTTCAGTCACAGACGGGACTGGCTTTCCCCCCAGCCTGATAAATATTTTCAAGGAACTTAACCGTGATCTTGGCGTACCCGTGCCCCGGTCAGGGAATCTTGAGCATTGGGCACGTCAGGGTGTACTGCTTCTCAATGCAATACTGACGGTCAGAGCCCACCAGGCTCTGTCACACCAGAACAAAGGATGGGAACGGTTCACCGATGCAGCAATCAGTGCCCTGAATCATCACCGGAAGAACCTTGTATTCATGCTTTGGGGCGCCTATGCACAGAACAAAGGAGCCTCGATAGACGAGTCAAAGCACCTGGTACTTAAAACCGTGCATCCCTCACCTCTCTCCGCCTCGCGCGGTTTCTTCGGATGCTCGCACTTCAGCCGGTGCAACGAATGGCTAAGTGCCAGGGGACTGGAGCCGATTGAATGGTGAACTACCCTTCGTTTCTTTTTGCCACGAAGTCCTGGTCTGATATGTATTCCGAATCAATCGCTGGCTCAATCGATATCCCGCTTTGGCCGGGAATAACGCCTGTGTGGCGGACTCAGGAACTGAAATGAAGATCAGCTTTCCAACCCCCGTTTGATAATCTCTGCCAGCCTGCCAGTATTTTCAAAACCTATTGACATTCTGATCATTCCCGGTTCCGGATACTTTGTTCCCCATACAGACTCCACCGGCATCAGAATGGTATGGTTGTCACCAAGTGTTGGTATAAGCCGGATCTCAGGATACACGGAGGCAATGAAACGGTCGCGGTTTTTTCTTTTTGCTTCGGGCGATGCACCGCCAATATCAAATGTGATCATTGCACCATATCCCTTCCCTCCGGTAAGCTCTTTTGCGGCGGCATGGGTATCATGAGTCTCAAGTCCCGGATAAAGGACACGGGAGACCTTTCCTGAAGCTTCAAGCAACGACGCAACGGCAGAGGCATTGTCACACTGCTGCCTGAAACGGAGCGCGAATGATGCCATCTGCGTCTGCAGCCGGTAGGCGTCATCAGGTGACAGCATGTGGCCAACGAATTTGCGATACTCGACAGCATTCTGCATTAGACCCCTGTCGTTGCCGCAGATAACACCGGCAGTAAGGTTGCCGTGGCCTGACAGATACTTGGTTGCACTGTGGATCACCAGGTCGGCCCCGTCATCAAGCGGCTTCCAGAGCATGGGGGTAGCGAAGGTGTTGTCAACAATGACCTTTGCACCGTATTTTTTGCCAAGCTCAATGACCCTCCTCCCTTCTGCCACTATCAGCAACGGGTTGGAAATGGTCTCAAAATAAAGTATGTCCGGCCGGATATCGGAAATTGCATTTTCAAGCTGACGGTAGTCGTACCTGCCATCTGAAGGGCGGAAGAAACTGACCTCCATGCCTCGCCGCTTCTGAAGTACGCTTCCTATGTATGAGAGCGTTCCTCCATATATCTCGGAGAAGAAAAGCCAGGTGCTCTGTTTGCCTGCCTCCTGGAATATTGAAAGCGCAATGTCAATGGCGGCCATTCCCGACTGTGAAAGCAGGGCCCATTCACATCCCTCAATCTCCATAACGGCCTCCTCCGCAGCGACAACCGTAGGGTTACGGTAACGTGAATAGATGTAAAGATCAGGCTCCCTGTCGTGGTTTATCTCTGACGCAAAGGCCCCCGACGTTGTTGAAGCTGTAGGGAGCTCAAAGCCGGAATCACGATATACCGGCGTCCGCACACTGTTAATCTCTCTCTTCTTCATATTATAAATATTTGATATCAAATACCATATCAACCCCTATGATTGAAATAATGCCATCTGTGACAGCGAATCCTATTTTATCTGAGATTCACATTCTTTTTTAAAATGCTCCTTAATCGTATTCCGGATCTTTGGAGAAGTGAAGTCAATGTAAAACAAGAGCCGGTCAGCTGCAAGCCCGGCGAGGAAAAACACCATTGCTGCTATGTCCGTTGCCCCGTTGCCCGGATATATAAGCATGAATACCAGTGGCAGAGACATTGCCCTGAAGTAATAGAGTACCCTCGTCACTCCGTCTCTCTCTGCCGAACCATATCTGATAACCACCGAGACTGCTGCAAGCATCGAGAATGCGATGAAAATTATGCGGGGTTCAACAAACCATGAGACAGCATAAATGGCGGAGAAAAATGCCTGTCCGCTGTGGAGCCTGAGATTCGTTGACCGGTCGGCAGCAAAATAGACAAGGTCAATTGCTATCAGGGCAAGCAATACCAGCAGGGCAGTTATTAACGGAGGTATAAGCCCGGGTTTCAGCCAGTTAAGCATGGTTACGGCTGTCAGAAGCATTACTGTTATAACTTCACGGCTGAGAGGTGAAGATACAGGATTGAGAACTGCTCTCCATACCCTTTCCGGTCTGCCAAGATGTACAATTGACACAATCATGGCAGCAGCCATGAGAATGAAAGGGACAACCCCTCCGGCAACAGCACCCTGAAGTGCATGGATACCGATAATGACGGAGGAGGTAATGACAAGCACTGAGAAAGCAACCAGACTCCACTCCTTTTTTAGCCTGCCGGCAGATTCATTCTCTGCTTCTGACGGGTGCCGGACTTCATCCTCTTCGTCAACCGATTCGATGTCAGGGGGTATTATCTGCGGGCTGTTCAGGTTTTCAGTATTCTTCAGTATCAATGACGGTGTGAGTCCCGTGTCGGGGAACCATGCCGGAAGTGATCCTTCAAATTCATCCCTTTCCGTCATTTTAAGGGCTCCTGTGGGGCAGGCGGTCACACAGGCCGGTTCAACGCCTTCGGCAGTCCTGTCGGCGCAGAAATGGCATTTTTCGATGTATCCGAGTGCGACATTGATCTTTGGAGCGCCATAGGGACATCTCCAGGTGCAGTACCCGCACCCCATGCACCTGTCAGGGTGGTGGATGACAACGCCGTCACCGTCAATTGTGTAGGCTATTGCCGGGCACCCCGTGGAACATGCGGGAACGGCACAGTGATTGCAGGCCATGGAGAGGTTGATAACGCTGACAAGCGGAAGGGCGTGTTCATTCCAGGCGAAGAGGGTGCGCGTGCCGGGCCGGAGACCGTTCTCGAGGAAGCAGGCTGCGCTGCAGGCCTTGCAACTGACGCAGAGTGCGGCATCAAATGTGAATCCCTTTCTCATTGCTCCACCTTTTCTATGTCAGCCCTGGTATTGTGAAATGCTGCGCCATGACCCATGTCGGTCTCTGACGGGGCAATGAGCCTGTTCACTCCACCGCCCTCACCAAGCCATATTCCGTTGGGAAATACCAGGCTGCCGCTCTTTACCCTGGCGGTGACCCTTACCCTGCCGGTAATCTCACCGCGGGAATTGAAGATCCTGATAGTGTCTCCGCTTTTCAGCCCTTTCTTTCGTGCGTCGGCAACAGAAACCTCCCACATTGGTTCCTCAACAACACTCTTAATGACCTCCAGGTTGCCAAACTGTGAATGGATCCGGGAGGCAATATTGGGTGTCATAAGCCTGAACGGCAGATGGGCCTCACCGAAGTCAGCCGGAGGCTCATAGGTTGGCAGGGCGTTGACTCCCCATAGCTTCAGGGCATTGTCTGACCAAAGCTCGATCTTGCCGGAAGGGGTGTCAAACTTCATGTTTGCGTAGGCGGGATGCTCATTCTGCTCAGGGATGACAGGTTTCTGAAGCAACTCCTCCCTTACGAATCCCGGTGTGTGACTGATACGCTCCATGAGCCATGCATCATAATTACCGGGGGCAGGCAGGCTGTTGTCTTCCCCGGAGGAAATTCCCGTCAGCTGTGCCAGCCGCCGGTATATCTCACTCTCGGGAATTACCTCGCCCGGCAGGTCAGTGACCCTGGGCTTGTACTGGGCATAAGGATTCCAGTATGAGCCCACCACATCAGCCTGCTCAAAGATCCCCTTTGCAGGAAGGATGATGTCAGCCATAGCGGCAGTATCAGTCATGAACTGCTCGACAACAACCTTGAAGGGTATTGATTCAAATGCCTTTCTCACCTCACTGGTGCCCGGGAGCTGAATCAGCGGATTACCCCTCTCTATCCAGGCAACCTCTATCGGTGGCTCCCTCAGGGCAAAAAAATCAGGACCAAAGGTTGCCATGGAAATAGCCCGTCGGAAGGGCTTATCCGCCTCCTTATCAGGATAATAACTCAGCGGTTCCTTTACATCGTCAAAGATATAGCTCTGGAGATTGGCAAAATTAAAGCCGCATCCGGGTTTGCCCAGCATGCCGGTAATGACCGGTATGGAGAGGATAGACCTGATTGTCTGCCCGCCGTTTGTATATCGCTGTAACCCGTAACCGGCAACAACTGTGAGACGCCCGGCACCGGCCGCCGCCACAGCAAGCTCAATAATTGCGTCAGCCGGTATACCTGTGATTTCCTGTGCTTTATCAGGCGTCATCT
>CAYYEH010000102.1:0-8126 GCA_964470815.1 uncultured Rikenella sp. | reverse complement strand
CTCCTCCGCCGGTAGTGCCTGCCTGGCAACATAAGGCATTCATATCATATTATATCCGTCCGAAATTTTCATATTTCATTTTTTTTCATACTTTTACGCCACTTTTAGAAATAATGCACAATAAACTCCAAAATGTGTAATTAAAACCGAAGCTCATGAAAAAAATCATTTCAGTTGTTTCCGTACTCGTTGTCACAGGCTCTCTCTTTGCGGGCGGACTTGTTACGAATACGAACCAGAGTGCCCAGTACATAAGGCTGCTCAGCCGTAACGCCTCCATGGATATTGATGCTGTCTATTACAACCCGGCAGGTCTGACAAAACTTGCCCCGGGCCTTCATTTTGGCATCAATAACCAGACAATCGGGCAGGGAAGGTCTGTGATGAACAGTTATCCTTATCTTCACGGAGCTCCTGAAAGGGAGTATATAGGTACCGTGAGTGCTCCTTTCTTCCCGAGCATCTATGCTGCATACAATACCGGAAAACTGGCTTTTTCAGCAGCTTTCAACCCTGTAGGCGGAGGTGGAGGGGCAACCTATGACGAAGGACTGGCAATGATTGAAATGCCCATCTCTGATCTCGTACCCGTTCTACAGTCGCGAGGTGCCCAGGATTACAGGCTTGAGACAAATTTTGTGGGTTCATCTGTATTTTACGGTATCCAGGGTAACGTCTCCTACAAGATCAATGACATTATCTCCATTTCAGCCGGGGCACGTTACGTGATGGCCCGGAACACCTATGAAGGCAAACTTGAAAACATTGAGCTTAACATGGGCGGCACATGGCTTCCTGCAAGCACTGTCTTCACCTCCATAGCATCCCAGCTCACCAGCATAGTGGCAATACCTAATTCAGTCGCTCCAATTATCACAGGCGGCGGCGGTAGTCTGACCCTTGCCCAGGCTGAAGGCCTCGGGTACCTCACTGCAACTCAGAGAGCAGGCATAGAGGCGGGTCTTGGTGCAATCGGCGTCCCGCCTGCAAACATTCCGGCCATGACAATAAACCAGGTAAGCGGTGCTGTAACGGCTGCCACTCCTACTCTCAACGGGCAGATTGCCCAGGCTACGGCAACCTCGTCTCTTATGCAGAATCAAAGTGCGGATGTCCTTCAGACAGGTTCAGGGATAACCCCGATAATCGGGGTGAATCTCACTTTCGCTGAAATCGTGAATGTAGGTATCAAATATGAATTTGCCACCAAACTGAGGGTCATCAACGAAACCACATCCGACTTTACCACTGGCTTCAACCCTGAAACAGGAGCACCGGTAACCATGTTCCCTGACGGTGCCGAGACAATCAATGACATGCCCGCCATGCTGGCAGTGGGAGTTGAAGTCAGGCCTATGGACAGGTTTATGCTGACCGGCAGCTTTAATTACTACTTCGACAAAGGAATTGACTATGACGGCAGTGCCGATAAGGATATCAACATGATTGACAAGAACTTCCTTGAGTATGCTTTCGGTCTGGAGTACGGATTAACCAAGAATCTCCGTGCCAGTCTTGCATATGCCGGGACCAGTACCGGAGTCAACCTGAACTACCAGGATGAACTGAGTTACAGCCTCAACACAAATACATTCGGCGGCGGACTGGGATTCAGGATAAGCCCGATGATCGATCTGAATATCGGAGGGATCTATACAATCTACCAGGAGGGCGAGAAAAATTCAAGCCGGGCCATGACAGGCACAACCATTCTTGTTCCGTATAAAGAGACATTCAACAAGGATACCTGGGTGGTTGCAATAGGCGTCGACCTCCATTTTTAACAACTGACTGACCTATGAATTGAGACGCTCTTAACCCGGGCGTCTTTTTTTTTCAATAACTGACGCCTTCCCTTTTCAGAGTCTCCAGGTAGAATCCAAGGTCCGGAGTATCTGAGGTCATCATCCTGATGTACCATGACCGGGCTGCCTCTGCCCTGCCCAGCCTGTGATCAATAAGTATCAATGAAGTATAGACTGAACCCTCAATACCAAGGTTAAGCGAATCCGTCTCAGTGATGAAATCCTTCAGATGACTGTAGGCATTCAGGTCGTCTCCCTTATCACTGAAGGAATAAGCCTTATCAAGCTTTTCATTCAGGGTCCGGTCAGTCAGAATTCCCCTGAAGGAGAGACATCCGCCCATACACTCTTCAACTATTGAAAACCACGGAAGAACACCGGTAGGGGGAAACGTCAGCGAGAAGGATGCCCTCTCTCCCGGCCTCCTGAACTTGTATGTTGCCGGGCAGAACGGAAGACCCTTCAGAGATGTCAGCTTCAGCTTCACGCCGTCAGGCCTGACAAGGAAAGTATTCTTATCAATGCAGAACCATGCATTGTTGATGTCACTCATTATCGTCAGCCATACAACAGTTGCATCTGCCCCGAAATCAATACGCACAATCTCTGCAGTCAGCGGCGACTTCAGGCCGTAATTCGGGTTCTCCACGCCTGGCATCGTGGCGCCGCTCTGCCCTGAAGCGGCGCAAAAAGCAGCCGCCAGAAATATCAACAGTACCGTTTTTCTCATCTCACCTTCAATTCACGCAATTATCATACCGTAAAGTTAATGATTTAGACCAAGAGGCTTTTCAGTCTTTTTACTCACTCCCGCAAACATGCTTAATATTATGTTTGTAACAACTTTGTCACATTTGTGTAACATGGATGTAACAAAAGAGAGAGATTTTTGTATTGTCAAACCTTCAATTATTAATTAAATGAGAATGAAGATTTTACCTGTCGCACTCAGCATTCTGATGCTGACGGCAGTACCTGCTCTGTCACAGGAAAGCGGTGATTTCAAGCCTTCGGGCAAGTTTTTCGGACTCCTGTTTACCAACTACCACACTACCTTTTCAGGCGGTGATAACAGTTCTGCCTTTGAAGTCACACGTTCCTATTTCGGTTATGATTTCAGTTTTTCGAAAGAGATTTCCAGTCGTATCATGTATGACGGCACAACTGAAGTTATAAACGGAAAAACAATCTATTCCGGTTACCTTCGCAATGCCTACCTGCAGTATGACAATGGCAAATTCCTGCTTCGGGGAGGTCTGATCGGCACCGAACAGATATCTGTAATGGAAAAGATATGGGGATACCGGTTTGTCACCAAGCCTCCCATTGATTACTCGGGTATGATCCAGGCTGCAGACCTCGGGGTTATGACGAAGGTCAGCGCCGGCGAAGTGGTTGAGTTTGATTTCGCAGTCACAAACGGAAGGGGTTTCAAGGATATTGCTCCCGATGGAACCTACAGGTTCTCGGCAGGCTTCACCCTCACCCCTGCAGACAACATGGTTGTCAGGGGTTTCTATGACCTGATGGGGCCTTCAGGCAATATGCAGCGCACAGCGAGCATCATTGCTGCATGGACGGGGCCGAAGTTCAATGCCGGAGCCGAGTACTTCAGGCAGGATAACGCCGCAATGACAGATGGCCGGAACTACTCAGGCATCAGTATCTTCACCAGGGTACCCCTGTCTGACAGGGTAAGACTCTTTGCAAGATATGACATGATCAGCTCGGTCACGATGGAAGGTGACGACGATCCTTGGAATATCAACAAGGATGGTTCCTACATCTTTGCCGGGATAGACTTTTCTCCTGCAAAGAATGTAAGGATATCACCCAACTTTACCGGTTATCTTCCCAAAGGTGCCGGCAATGACAATGTCAGCACCATCGGCCTGAACATCGAGGCAAAATTCTGACAGTGACGGCAGCGGGAGGGAGATCACAATTTGAATTAAATGTATAAATTTAATAACCCGTAACAAAACAAAAATGAAAAACAAAGTCATTATCCTGATAGCCGCAATGGCTCTCGTTCTCGCATCATGCGGCGGTGGCGGCTCCCAGGCAGGCAAACAGAAGCAGGTCTCCCTCTCCGCTGCCGGGGCTACTTTCCCGCAGCCATTCTACAATCTTGCATTCAAAAAGTACTATGAAGCGGGCGGTCCGCTGATCAACTATGGCGGAATAGGTTCCGGCGGAGGAATCAAGAGTCTCCGTGACCAGATCGTTGACTTCGCTGCTACAGATGCATATCTTTCTGACACCGAGCTGGCAGAAATGCCCGGCGAAGTAGTCCATATACCAACATGCATCGGTGCAGTTGTGATAGCGTACAACCTGCCGGGGGTTACCGACCTGAAGCTTACACCGGAGCTGCTTGAGGGCATCTTCCTCGGAAACATTAAAATGTGGAATGATCAGAAGATACTGGCAGCAAACCCAGGTCTCATCGTGCCTGACATGGAGATAACCGTGGTTTACAGGTCCGATGGCAGTGGAACAACTTATATATTCAGCGACTACATGTCAAAGGTCAGCCCGGTCTGGAGTGCACAGCTCGGCACCGGCAAAGCTCTGAACTGGCCGGCAGGCATCGGGGCAAAAGGCAATCCCGGTGTAGCCGGAACCCTTAGCCAGACCCAGGGCTCAATTGGTTATATCGGATTTGAATATGCTTTTGCGCAGAAGATACCAATGGCCAGGCTGATGAACAGTGCAGGTTTTTTCATTGAGCCGACTCTTGAGTCTTTCACTGCTGCTGCTGCAGCTGAAATACCGGCTGATACGAGGGTGATGATCACCAACTCACCCAATCCTGCTGCATGGCCCATCACCAGTTTCACATGGATAATAATGTACAGGGAGCTGGCATATGGCAAGCACAGCCAGGAAGCAGCCGAAGCAGCGGTTAATACCGTCAAATGGCTCACCGGTGAAGAGGCACAGGCTATCGCCACCAGCGTACATTATGCCGCCCTGCCGCAGAATGCTTCCATCCAGGCTGCACACCTGCTTAAGGGAATTACCTACCAGGGTGAACCCATCCTGAAATAGACACATGTCAGGAGACAGGATCACCAGGGCTCTGCTTTTTATTTCGTCACTGACAATACTGATACTCGGTGCCGGGATAGTCTTCTCCCTCTTCGGGGGAGCTCTCCCGGCATTCAGGGAGTTCGGCCTTAAGTTCATCATCTCCCCTGCCTGGAATCCCACCGCAGGAAGCGAGGAGTACGGTGCTATGTCATTCATTGCAGGAACGGTCATCACCTCGCTCCTGGCACTGATCATCTGCATCCCGATGGCCTTTTCCACCTCCCTCTTCATAGCAGAGTATTACAACGGGACCCGAACCTCTTCCATCCTGCGCAGTCTTGTTGACCTGCTTGCCGGTATACCATCGATTGTCTATGGGTTCTGGGGTTTTTATGCCCTTCGCCCGCTGCTTGTGGCTACCGGTCTGACGGACCAGGGATTCGGAGTATTCACCGCCTCCCTTGTGCTGGCAATAATGATTGTTCCTTATGCCACTTCACTCAGCGCAGAAATTATTTCGATGGTCCCCGCGGAGCTCAAGGAGGCTGCTTATTCGCTTGGGGCAACACGCCGCGAGGTTATCTTCAGTGTGGTGATACCATCTGCCCGTTCAGGCATCATCGCCAGTTTCATCCTTGCCCTGGGAAGGGCACTGGGTGAAACCATGGCCGTAACCATGCTGATCGGCAATGCCAATGTCATCCCAAAAGGACTCTTCGCCCCGGGGAACACCATGGCTTCTGTGATCGCCAACCAGTTCGGAGAGGCGTCAGGCCTGAAGATGAGTGCACTGATAGCCGTCGGGCTTCTGTTATTCCTGATCACAGCTGTGGTCAATGCCCTTGGAAAAATTATTATCAGACGATTTGCGTAGGAAATGCACCCGGAACTGACTGACAATATTAACAGGCGTAACCGGACCAACGGCAGGTTCAGGTACCTGGTGATTGCCGGCTCGGTCATCACCGTGATCCCAATATTTCTGATTGTAGGTAATCTGGCCGTAAAAGGGTACAGGCAGATAAACATGGCATTTTTCACGCAGCCTGCCCCTGACACCTTCCAGGCGATGATGGCAGCCTCCTCCGGTGAGATCATCCCCGGAGGGATAGCCAACGGACTGACAGGCTCGCTGCTGATGGTTCTGCTGGCATCGTTCATTGCCATCCCCCTGGGGCTGATGACCGGAATATATATTTACGAGAACGGCACTCAGCGGTATGCCCGCTTCATCAGAAGCCTCACAGAGATCCTGCAGGGGGTGCCGTCGATAATCCTCGGCATTATAGCATATCTGTGGGTGGTCAAGAATATAACCAGAGGCTATTCTGCGCTGGCCGGCAGCGTTTCGCTGTCCATCATGATGCTTCCCCTGATCATCCGTTCCACCGAGGAGACGATGCGAATGATACCCATATCGATCCGTGAGGCAGCGTTTGCACTGGGGACCCCATACTACAAGATGATCTACAAGATACTCATCCCCGTAAGCTTCAGCGGCCTGGCCACCGGAGTGCTGCTTGCGCTCTCGCGTATACTTGGAGAGACAGCACCGCTGATGCTGACCGCCCTGGGGAGTCCCGCAGTAAGTTTCGATGTGACCAGGCCGGTGAGCGCGGTGCCACTGCTGATCTGGGACTTCTACAATGACCCCAATATGGTCAGCCTTGTATGGAGTGCCTCCCTCTTCCTTATGGCCTTTGTGCTCTCAATGAACCTCCTCGCCCGCAGTGTGGCGTCAAAACATAAATATATCTGAACCGGATGAACAACACCCCGCAAAGCGAAAATGTACTTGAGATAAGGGATCTGTTTATCTCCTATGAACCGGAGCGGTATGCTGTGAAAAGCGTGACCGCCCATGTAAGGCGAAACAGCATCACTGCCATCATGGGACCCTCCGGATGCGGCAAGAGCACCCTGCTGCGGGCCATGAACCGCCTGCATGAACTTTACCCGAACATACAGACCAAAGGCGATATCCTCCTCGACGGCCGGAGTATCTTCTCGATGTCGGTGATAGAACTGCGCCGTAAGGTGGGAATGGTCTTCCAGCGGCCCAATCCGTTCCCCAACATGACTATCTATGAAAACGTGGTGGCAGGCTTCAGTCTCAATGACATCAGGCTGAAGAAGAACCAGCGTGATGACCTGGTGGAAAATGCTCTTCGCAATGTTGCCCTCTGGGACGAGGTGAAGGAGTCACTCTACAGGAAGGGCACCTTTCTTTCCGGAGGCCAGCAGCAGCGCCTCTGCGTGGCAAGGGCAATAGCCTTCAACCCGGAGGTACTGCTTCTTGACGAACCCACGTCCGCCCTTGACCCGATAGCCACTTCAAAGATTGAAGACCTTCTCGGCGACCTGAAGAAGAAATACACCCTGGTACTGGTGACGCATAACATGTCACAGGCTGCCCGCATCTCTGACGACTCGATGTTCATGTACCTGGGCGAACTGGTGGAATCTGGCCATACCAGCACCCTCTTTACCACACCAAAAGACCCCCGTACCGAAGCATACCTTACCGGGAAATTCGGTTGATTTCACGACGATTTTCATACATTTGTTAAAACACCTGGTTATGAGTGAGAAAAAAGAACAGGCACTGAATGAGATAAAAAACAGCTTCAACGAGATGGCAAACCTTGTGCTGCGCCAGCTCACAATGACCGAGAAGCTTATGGGCACATCCGATGACCAGGCCTTCAACAGCCTCATCGACGAGATGGAGAAAGCCGAAAACCGTATCGACAACCTCGAGGTGATCATCGGGGAGCAGTTCACCAGCACCATCGTCCTGTACCAGCCCGTGGCATCAGATGTACGGAGGCTGGTGGCCATCTACCGGATGACCGTCAACCTGGAACGTATCGGAGACAGGATACATAACCTCTGCAGGATAATCGGCACCATCAGGAACACAACCGAATATGCCTCTACCTCGTCATTGATAGGGAATATGCTTGCCTCGGGGAGCATCATGGTGGAAAAGGCGCTCCTCTCATTCACCAACTCTGATCCCGATTACGCAATCTGGACCATCAAGAATGACACGGTGGTGGATGAGATGAACCACAAACTGCTGCTGGGTCACCTGCGCAGGGAGAACATAGATGACAAAACGAGATCAATGGTGCAGAGTTATATCGAGCTGAAGGATATGATTTCCAACATAGAGAGGATAGCAGATCACGCCACTAACATTGCGGAGGCGTCAATATACTCTCTTCAGGGAACCGATATACGGCATACGGGGATCGGGAAGGAGGAGTGATATAAAGGCAG
>CAYYEH010000101.1:0-8187 GCA_964470815.1 uncultured Rikenella sp. | reverse complement strand
CAGGAAGATGGCAATCCGGGATGCCGATGAGGTTATAGCCCGTGAGGTTTTAAAAATGGTAAAAAGTTAAGAGGAATGGCGCCGGAAGGAACGCCACAATATAAAAGGAGAAGGATATAAAAATGACAGAGGGCAATATAGAAAACCTGTAAGGTGATGAGGGGACTGACAAACATAGAAGGGATATATTTTCTCGGGATAGGAGGGATAGGTATGAGCGCCCTGGCCAGGTATTTCCTGTCGCAGGGATACATCATCTGCGGTTATGACCGCACTGAGAGCCCGCTGACCGATATGCTTGAAGAGGAAGGATGCTCAATCACCTATGAAGACAGCATCGATTCACTCCCCGTTCTTTTCTCGGAGCCTTCTGAAAATGACAGGGTACTCATTGTTTATACTCCGGCTATCCCGAAAGATAATATCCTTCTTAATTTCTTCAGGGATAACGGTTACACCATTTACAAGCGTGCGGAGATATTGGGGATCATCTCGCGGGATACCGACGCCATCGCCGTTGCCGGAACGCATGGCAAAACAACGGTCAGCACCATGACTGCCCATATACTCAGCTCTTCGCCGCTCGACTGCTCAGCCTTCCTCGGCGGCATTTCAAGGAATTATGAGACTAACCTCCTCCTCTCGGAGAGTCGATATACGGTGATGGAAGCCGATGAGTTCGACCGTTCATTCCTTCATCTCTCTCCGCTTATCTCCGTTGTTACGGCGATTGATCCTGACCACCTTGATATTTACGGCAATGCCGAATCGATGGTCGAAGCCTATGGCGAGTTCTGTCACAGGGTTCGTCCCGGCGGTACTCTGATAATCAACGAGAGCATTGGCTGCTCGCTCTCACTGCCGGGTGATGCCACGATATACACTTACGGTACCGGCGAAAAGGCTTCGTTCAGGGCAACTGACGTAACGAAGGAGGAGGGGTGCTACGTATTTGACATTATCACTCCGGGTGAACCTGTCAGGGAAATCCGACTCCGGCTTCCCGGCATGGTTAACATACTCAATGCCACTGCAGCTGCCTCGGCAGCATGGTGTGCCGGAGTCGATCCTGAGTATATCCGAAGTGCACTTGGCTCATACAGAGGGGTGGTGCGCAGGTTTGACATAAGATATATGGGGGAAGAGATCATCTATATCGACGATTATGCCCATCACCCCCAGGAGATAAACGCACTTGTGAGCGCTGTGCGCGACTTCTGGCCGGGGAGGCATGTCACAGGGATCTTCCAGCCTCATCTCTATACCCGCACTCGCGACTTCGCCGAAGGCTTCGCGGAAGCGCTTGACAAACTGGATGAGGTGCTGCTGCTGACCCTCTACCCGGCACGGGAGAAACCTATTGAGGGTGTATCTTCTGACATGATTGCAACAATGATGAAGAACCGCAATGTGAAGGTGGTGACAAGGGAGGAACTGCTGCCTGCACTTGAGAATGTAAAGAAAGGCCTGCTGCTGACTATCGGCGCAGGTGATATTGACCGGTTCATTGAACCGATAGCTGAGATGCTGAAAGAGAGGAATGCATGAACATGAAAAAAAGATAGAGATCGACAAAGGAGAGGCTGAGCGGCAAGGGCGTAAGGCGCTGATAATAAGGATAAATAACAAAAAATGAAATACATACAGGGAGGAATTCGGAAACCTGGTAAAAGAAATACAAATCAATAATTGAAGTGCTGTTGAAGAGATACGGATGAACCTGCTGATGAAGATACTGACCATTGTTCTGGGAACCGGGCTGTTCCTGACCCCGCTGTTTATCAGCAGGATGACGGCTGACGCCGTTTGCGGGGGTGTGGTCATTACCATCGCAGACTCATCAAAGCATCGGTTCGTTACAGAAGAGGATATCATGAATGCACTCAGGTCAACAGGTATACGCGTTACAGGGCAGAAGATCAGTGATATACCGTTGGCTAAGCTTGAAGAGAAGGTCAGGGCTTTTACAGAGCTGAAGGTGGCGGAGGTTTATGTCTCCGAAGACAGAAAGCTCCATGTCTATGGTGACCAGCGTGAGCCGGTGATGAGGGTTGTGGCATCTTACGGAGGTGATTTCTTCATTGACCGCGAGGGTGTCATAATGCGGAGACATAATCTCTACACTCCCAACCTCCACATACTGGAGGTTGATATGGTGTTCAATGCCGAGCAGATGAACGGTGCCAGCATCTATGACTCGGAAAAGACCGAGAACCTCGCGAAGGCATTTGAACTGGTAAATTATATCCGGGGCAGCAGCTTCTGGAACGAGATGATTGACCAGCTCAGCATGTCACGTGACGGCAGGGTGACACTTGTGCCCAGGGTGGGGAACCACACTGTCAGGTTGGGAAAGGTGGAGAACTATGAAGAGAAACTGCGCAATCTGCAGGTATTTTATCGCCAGGCAATGCCGGCGGCAGGATGGGACAGGTACCGTGTCGTTAATATTGAATACAAGGGTCAGGTGGTCTGCCAGAGAAGATAGTTGGAAAGGATAATGCCGGAGCGAAAGAGGGAGTCAGGTAAGAATGATCCGGAGGATTTTAAATGAAAGTGACGAAACAATAAGAAGTAGGATTGAAACGGGGAAAATCAGGAAAGCAGGGCCGGAAGAGCCGGAAGGCCAGAGGATATGATAATTTTTGAACAACCATATAAGTGAACTATGAACAGTAAAGATCAGTTAGTAGCAGCCATTGACATCGGGACGACGAAGATCGTTGCCATTGTAGGCCGCAGTGACGGTAACGGAGGCATTGAGATCCTCGGTCTGAGCAACACACCCTCAACAGGGGTCAAGCGCGGTGTGGTGCTGAACATTGAAGAGACGGTGAAGGCCATTCGCACTACCGTCGATGACCTCGAAGAACGAACAGGGCTTGTCCTTACCGATGTCTTTGTCGGCATAGCCGGCAGGCACATCAAGAGCAAGATGGCGCGCGGTTACATCACCCGTGATTCGCACGAGTCGGAGATCGATGTCAGCGACATCAGGCGTCTTACCGCAGACATGTACAAGCTCCCCATCGATGTGGGTGAGGAGATCATACATGTCATACCGCAGACCTATATCGTTGATAACGAGTCGGGTATCAACAACCCAATCGGTATCTGCGGCAAGAGGCTTGAAGCCAATTTCCACATTGTGATAGGCCAGATCTCCTCGGCGCGCAATACCGAGAGGTGCATAAACAAGGCAGGCATGAATCTGCTGAGCCTGGTGCTTGAACCCCTCGCATCGTCTGAGGCAGTGCTTACCGACGAGGAGAAGGAAGCAGGCGTGGTCCTGGTAGATATCGGTGGCGGCACCACCGATGTGGCGATCTATTATGACAATGTGATCAGGCATACCGCGGTCATCCCGTTTGGCGGAAACATGGTCACGCAGGACATAAGGGAGGGGTGCTCCATCCTCCAGAAGCAGGCCGAGGACCTGAAGGTCAAGTTCGGCTATGCCATCGGCGACATCGCACCGGAGAACAAGGTGGTATCCATTCCCGGCATCGCCGGCCGTGAGCCGAAGGAGATATCGTTCAAGAATCTTGCCTATATCATTCAGAGTCGTATGGAGGAGATCCTCGACGCGGTCAACTTCGAGATTCAGAACTCCGGCTTTGCCGACAAGCTTACAGCAGGAGTGGTGATCACCGGCGGCGGTGCGATGCTCAAGAACCTGCCGCAGCTTGTAAAGTACAAGACAGCGATGGATGTGCGCATCGGTAATCCCAACGTGCACATCTCCGGCAAAGGAAAGGAGGAGATCAACCAGCCGATGTATGCCACCAGCGTCGGACTGATCCTCAAGGGTCTGGAATATCTCGAAGAGAACAAGACATTTGCCCGTTTCGGCGAGAAGAAGAAGGAGCCCGTTATGCAGCAGGTACAGCAGGCACCTCCTGCCATGAAGGAGGAACCTGTTGAGACAGTTGCTGATGACAGGTACTACGATGACAGGCCGAGAGGAGGAGGCTCCTTCGGCGATAAACTTAGAAATATCTGGGACAGGATCATTGAGGCGACGGACGAGAAACTTGATGATTCACCCTCAAAATAGGTAAATGCCATGTCAGATGATCTGATGAATTTTGACCTGCCTGTAGACAGGTCTTCGATAATAAAGGTACTGGGCATCGGTGGCGGCGGTGGCAATGCCGTCAACCATATGTTCAGGAAAGGCATCAAGGATGTCAACTTCATCGTCTGCAACACCGACCTTCAGGCTCTTATGAAGAGCCCGGTGCCGGTCAGGGTGCAGATTGGGGAGGCCACCACGGAGGGTCTCGGCGCAGGCAGCCAGCCTGAGAGAGGGCGTGCTTCCGCAATAGAGAACATTGAGGATGTCATGAACGCGCTTTCAGGCAACACCAAGATGGTATTCATAACCGCGGGCATGGGGGGAGGCACCGGCACCGGCGCCACTCCTGTCATTGCACAGGCTTGCAGGGATGCCGGGTACCTCACCGTTGCCGTTGTCACCATCCCCTTCCGTTCCGAGCTGAATCAGCGTATCAGGCTTGCAATCAGCGGGATCAATGAGCTGAAGGACAAGGTCGACTCGCTGATCGTTATCAATAACGAACGGTTGCGGCAGATTTATGGCGACGAGGGTGTATCGGCTGCTTTCGCACGGGCCGATGATGTTTTGGCGAATGCTGTAAAGGGCATTGCTGAGATCATCACCTGCACAGGCTATATCAACGTCGACTTTGCCGATGTTAACACGGTGATGCGTGACTCAGGCGTGGCGCTCATGGGAATCGGTACCGCTTCGGGTGAAGATCGTGCCACAAAGGCCATAGAGGCGGCGCTGACATCGCCGCTGCTCAGCTCCAATGACATCACCGGAGCCCGGAGTCTGCTGTTGAATATCAAGTCGGGTACCGGCGTCAATGAGATCACCATGGACGAGCTTGGGGAGCTGACTGATTATGTATATGAGACTGTCTCGGATGATGCCCTGATTATCAGGGGCCTTTCCACTGATGAGGCACTGGGTGATTCCATCAGTGTCACCGTTGTGGCAACCGGTTTCGAGGCCAGCACTGATCTTGACGGCTTCAAGCCCAACGGCAGGAAGGAGGTTGTCAGTCTTAACTCTGCTCAGCAATCGGCTCTCACCGAAGGCGCCGCAGAGAATACCGGTCAGTATGTGGTCAGGTCATCACGTACCACTGACCGCGGTCTCTCCGCCCCCGGCACCGGCATCAACCAGGGAGTGATCGATTTCGAGCCTGACGGCGACATCGGCATCACCCCAGCGCCTGCCCGCCCCGCCCCGCAGCCCCATGACAAGAATGAGGGGACACTGCGCAAGCTGAAGCACATGCAGAATGTCATCAAGAACGAGGGACTCTCCACCCAGTCGATGAGCGATAATATCGAGGACTTTGAGGAGGTACCTGCATATGTGAGGAAGAAGATTGCGATCCACAATGCCAGCAAGGCTGCGGGGAGCAAGGTCTCCAAGTTCACCCTCACTCTTGATGAGGATAACCAGCCTGTCATCAGGGAAAACAATGCTTACCTGAATGACAATGTAGACTGATTTTGTTTTTTGCCATTATATGGTTGTTGTTCACCGGGCCGGGCAGCTTTTTGCCCGGCCCAATTTTTTAGCTGCCTGCCCATTTTTTAGCTGCCTGCCCAATTTTTTGGCTGCCGGGTCGCTGATCGGGCCTGCTTTTTGTGCGGAGTCACATTTTAAGTACATTTGCCGGTGATGCGCAATCTGCTGTTATATATTATTCTGTTTCTTTTCCCTCTGATCATGGCAGGGCAGGAGCAGGATACCCTTAAGTCAGTCAGGAATACCATGGTCACCGCAGAAAAGGCTGACACTCTTCGTTCCTTGCAGCCCGGCGGCATTAATGACATCCGAAGGGATTCCGTTGCCGGCTCACGACAGGGGACAACACCGGATGCACAGCGCGGTATGCCTCCTGCCTCCACCCGGAAGGGAACGCCGCCTTCAGGGGCAACTCCACCCGGATCAATGCCCCCGGGGGCAATCCCACCCGGGGCAGAGATGCAAGGCGCTGACACCACCTTTACGAAAGGTTCCAGGCAGTGGACACTTTCGCCTGATTTTACCACGGAGATCCCGGTACCGCTCGACACCGCCTTCTCACTCTTTAACCGGTACAGGGCGGCGGATAAGTTATCCGATTTCAATGCCTACACCGGTAACTACGGCCTTCCCCTTTACCAGATCAACTTTTTCGACCGTGAATGGAAGCCTGACAGGTTCCTTTATGCGCATTACCTGCCGTTCATGTTTACTCCGGCCAACACCCTCTTCATAAATACCCATGTTCCTTTTACTGAGCTGAAGTGGTCAAACGGAGGGGCACGGAGCGTGGCGGAACAGACCTTCCGGGTTAGACACTCGCAGAACGTCAACAGGATACTCAACTTCGGGCTGATCTATGATATAGTTTATAATATCGGCCAGTACAACGTGCAGAAAGCCATTGACAAGAATTTCCTTCTTCATGGATCATACAATGGCAATGCCTATACGGCATATTTCTCGGCAGGAATCAATAATCATGAGTCGGAGGAGAGCGGCGGGATGGTTAACGTGGAGGATCTGAGCCTGTATGAACCTGAGGGTGTCCCCTTCATCCTTAACGAACTTAACGGCGCAAAGAGCACCCTGAAAAACCGTTACCTCATGTTGGTACAACGCTATGCACCCGGTGGAAAGCGTGACACCGTTACCGGCGAGGTGCTAAAGAGTGGCCCGGTGACCTTCTCACACATCGGAATCCTGGAATGGAACAGGCGTCACTATACTGACCAGTACCCGCGATCAGACCTTTATGATACTATAATGATAAACAGCAGTTTGACTGCTGATTCACTTCAGGAGAGGATTTTCTCCAATACGTTGAGGATTGATTTTGCAGCAGGGCGAACCGACCTGTTCAGGATAGGTGCCGGAGGCGGAATAAGGAGCGAACTCCGTTCTTTTGGACAGATTATGCCAGGCGACACCCTGACAAGACCCGATACGGTAAAGCATAACATGAGTTCCCTTGTTTTGACGGGAAAAGTTTTCAACAATATAGGGCGTAAATTTGGATGGACAGCCTCCGGCGACCTCTGGTTCCAGGGTTACAGGGCCGGCGATTTCATTGTTGATGGCCGTATCTACAAGGAGTTTGAAACGGGAAAAAGGGGCATCATCACCTGGGATGCCACAGGCACAATTGCAAGCTATACACCCTCTTTCTGGTATCACACCTGGGGTGCAAACAACTTCTACTGGGACTTTGATGCCAAACGGGAGTTCAGGCTCATGGCAGGCTCTTCGCTCCACTGGCCTGACCTTAAGCTGAGCCTTAGGTTCAATTATTCCATTGTTGATAACTTTATAAGCATGGGAAACGGGGCAATACCGTCGCAGCACGAGGGCGGTCTTTCAATTTTGGCGCTTACCGCGAAAAAGGAATTCGTGGTCTGGAAGCTGCACCTTGACAACACCGTGCTTCTTCAGCAGAGCACTAATACAGATGTACTTGATTTACCGTTTGTTACAGCACGAAGTGCCCTCTTCTTCAGCCACGTCTTCAGCTTCAGATCCACAGGAGGGGAGTTGAGTGTCCAGCTTGGAGCCGAAGCAATGCTCCATACCCTCTATTATGCAATGAATTACATGCCCGCCACAGGAAGATATTTTAGCCAGACCGAGTCACAGATCGGTAACTATCCTTATATCAATGCCTTTCTGAACCTTAAAGTTAAGCGCACCAGGTTTTTCATAATGGCCGATCACCTTAACTCAGGCCTGACAGGTTATGAATATTTTCTCGTCCCCGCTTATCCACTGAATATCAGGATGATAAAATACGGTCTGGCGTGGACTTTCTATGATTAAAATAATTATATTATCTTTGCGGCGTAAACAATACCGGTAGAGGATTGTTGAATTGTCGGACTAATTGTTTAGGTATTGAGGAAATTTATTTCGTTCTTATTTATTGTTTTTCTGTCAGTTATCTCCTGTGAGAAGGAGAACAGATTGGTTTACACCGATTCTGTGCAGCCGAGGGATCTTGATGCAATCCTCGCCGAAGGCAAGATCAGGGCTGTTACGAATGTGAACCAGACGAGCTACTTCATCTACAAGGGAGAGCCGATGGGCTTTCATTTCGAGCTGCTCAAGAAGTTTGCAGATCACCT
>CAYYEH010000100.1:0-8204 GCA_964470815.1 uncultured Rikenella sp. | reverse complement strand
TTCGAGTCGCCCCGGGATCACTGAAAACGGCTATTACGGCCGTTTTTTTATTTCAGGCGGTACCTCTGATCATGGCTGCCACATTGGAATCAGGGGCAGCCTCTTCATTTCAAATCGGCGCTCATTTGCGTGAGCCATTGTTTTCAGTTGTGCCCGGGCGCACTAAACAAACAGAGCCGTCAGTTATGACGGCTCTGCCCTTATCTGATAATCTGAAGTTCCTAGTAGAGATGTGTGATCTTATCAACGTTGGTGTTGGCGTACATGATTTTCAGTGCACTGGCACGGCGAAGCGCCTGCTTCACGTCGGTAACCACACCCATCCTGGTATCACGGTCGATCTTAAGTACAACCAGCATCTTGGTCTTGTCAGCCTCATTTAGCTGTTCGCGTTCCTGTGCGATGAAGTCCTGGATATCAGCTATCTCCTTGAAGGTGTCATTAAGCTGTATCTTTGGTTCAGACCCATAGAGTGCCTGGAAAGCTTCAAGAGGTTCACCGATATAGATGAAACTTGCGAGCGATTTCTTTTCCAGGGTCTTTCCTTCCGTGGCGTCAGGGATACGGACGGTAACCATCACGTCAGTCTCACGCATGGTGGTAACGGCCATGAAAAAGAAAAGGATCATGAAGACGATATCAGGCAGCGATGAGGTGTTCAGCGACTTGGCCGACTTTCCTCCGGTCTTTACGAACTTTGCCATTACTGGTCTCCTCCTATCCTTTTAGGTTCAGCCTCGGAAATGGGCACCTTGAAAAAGTCATCAATAGCGCCTTTGCGGTCCTCATCGAGTTTTTCATATGGTATCCCGAACTCCTGCCTTGCCAGGTTATCACGCAGTTGAGCTCTTGCAGCTATAAGTTCGTTTTGTACTGCAATGTAGACCCCGTATTTGGTGCCTATGTCATTCTGTAGTGAGATAACCGCTTTTGTGACTGCCACATTGCCGAAGAAGGGGATATTCACCACCTCTTTTTCAGGCATGTTTGGCAGGTCATTTTCGTTGAGGATAAAATCATGAGCGATCTCGCGCAACTGGTTGAATTCAGTCAGCTGGCCCTCAACAAGCAGCAAATTATCCTTGTTGACCTTCACCTCGAGGATGTTCCTGTCATTTATCTTATTGACATCCTGCGGGACGTTTGGATCAGGGATAGCGGGCAGCTGACGCATCAGCCCCGTATCGGAGTCCATGGTGGTGGCAGCCAGGAAGAAAATAAGAAGGAGGAATGCAATGTCAGCCATTGAGCCTGCATTTATTTCCGGTACTTGCCTTCTTGCCATTTGGTAAAAATTTGTTCCGCCAGATGGCGGACAGTTCAGTTATTTTTTAAAATACTTTGATATCACAGAGTATATGATGGTCAGGAATGCACCTGCCAGAAGGAAGTATGCTACAAAAAGGCCGATATCGGTCCAGAACAGTGTGCGCGGAATGTTATCAGTTCCCTTGTAATGCGGCAGGTTTAATACTGTGTTGTCAGCCAGCAGGGCTGCAAGGCCCACAAGGACGGCAGCAACACCCAGTGCAACCAGAAGGCCTCTGAGACCTTTCGGGTTAAGGATGTAGTTTCTGAAAGCAAAACCGACGAGTGCCAGAACAGTCAGGCCCAGGAGTATATAGGCAAATACGATGAAAGAGTTGGTAACCTTGGGTTCTTCATACCGGGTGCCTTCAGTCCCTGGCACAACGCCGCCGACGTAAAACAGTATGGCAAAGATTACTGTAAGGCCCATCAGGGCCCACAGCAGGATCGTTGTTATCCTGGTGATTTTTTCAGACATATCCGGTTATTTTTGATTGTATTTGGCCAGCATATCAATGAGTGTGATCGAAGAGTCTTCCATCTGGTTTGAGATTCCGTCGATCTTTGAAAGCAGGTAGTTATAGAAGACCTGCAGGATGATAGCCACCACGAGACCAAAGACGGTGGTAATAAGCGCCACCTTGATACCGCCGGCAACGATGGTTGCCGAAACCGTACCGGCCTGCTCAATTGCATCAAATGCTGCGATCATACCGATAACTGTACCAAGGAAACCGAGCATAGGGGCCAGAGCAATGAAAAGAGAGATCCATGAGAGATTCTTTTCAAGAAGACCCATCTGTACTCCGCCATAAGCTACAACCGATTTTTCAGCCATCTCCACACCTTCATGCGCCCTGTCAAGGCCCTGGTAGAAGATGCTTGCCACCGGTCCGCGTGTGTTGCGGCATACTTCTTTGGCAGCGTCAATACCTTCTTCTCTGAGTGCCTTTTCAACCTTCGTCAGAAGTTTCTCGGTGTTGGTTGTTGCAAGGTTGAGATAGATGATTCTCTCGATGGCGATTGCAAGGCCCAGGATCAGTGTAAGAAGGATAACGCCCATGAAGCCTGCACCACCTTCAATGAACAGACGTTTGATCTCCTTGTGAAGGACAGTTTCGCCTGTAACGGGTGTTGTAGCCTGTGCCGGTTCATTAAGTTGCTGAGTGGTTGCAGCCTGTGTCTGCTCAGTTGCAACAGCCCCTTCGGTCTGTGCCTGTGATGTCTGTGTTGTGCCAATAAGCAGCAGCGCTGCAAATGCCATAAATACAAGAACTCTTTTCATCATGTCAGATTATTAAATAGGAATATTAGGACAAAAATATAAAAAAATGGAAAGCGAACCACCGGGGAATAATTTTAATAAAATTTAAGGCAAGGAGAGGGGCAGATGAGGTGGGGATTACCTTCGGTGATCCCATTCGGAGAATCCTGCAACAATTAAATAAATCCTCCGGATCTTCATTTATTTTTCCTCAGAACCTTCAGGGAGCGAGCTCTCTTCGGATCTTCGGTAAAATAAATGATCCCACCGTTGGCGGGATTCATTTAATTGTTGCGGAGAGAGGGGGATTCGAACCCCCGATACCCTTTAGAGGTATACTAGCTTTCCAGGCGAGCCAGTTCAACCACTCCTGCATCTCTCCGTAAAACGGCCGCAATTTACAAAATTTTTCCTTCCCCCGACAGGTTCAGCTCATTTCGCCACACAACGGCCTGGAGAGAAGCTCACAAATTTTGCCATGCAACAGGTCACTGCCCAGGAGGATCATCATCTTGGTAACAGCAGCCTCGGTGGTTATGTCCCTGCCGCTCAGGACTCCGGCGCTTATCAGTCCTGCCGAGGTCTCATACAGACCCATCTCCACACTGCCGGCCTGGCATTGTGACACATTCAGCACGATGCCGCCTCCGGAGATATATGACCTCAGTTCATCAAGAAACCATTCCGCCGTAGGGGCATTGCCTGTGCCATATGTCTCAAGAACAAGACCTCGTATCCCTGAGGTTCGCAGGATGGCATGAACGGTCTCCTGCCTAAGGCCTGGGAAGAGCCTGAGGACAGCGACCCCGGTGTCAAATTTATCCGAAACGGTCAACGGACGCCTCACGGTGGGATACCTGATTATATTCCTGTTGTAACGTATCTGTAGTCCTGCCTCTGCCAGAGGAGGCAGGTTCGGGGAGACAAATGCGTTAAAATGCTCTGCACTGTACTTGATGGTCCGGTTTCCGCGCAACAGTCTGTTCTCGAAATATATACACACTTCGGGCACAACCGGTGAGCCGTTTTCCAGTGCCGCGGCAATCTCAATTGCCGTAATCAGGTTCTCCTTGCCGTCGGTGCGAAGCACTCCTATCGGCAACTGTGCGCCGGTGAAAATAACAGGTTTCTCCAGTCCGCGCAGCATAAAGCTTAGCGCTGAGGCTGAATAGGCCATCGTATCTGTTCCGTGCAGAACCACAAAACCATCGAACCTGTCATAGTTCTGCTCAATGGTCCGTGCGATACGGACCCATACATCCGGACTGACCTCTGAGGAGTCGATCACGGGATCGAAGGTAACTGTCTCAAGGCTGAACCCGAAGCGGCGGAGTTCGGGGACCTGGTCCGAAATATGCCTGAAATCGATCGGCACCAGGGCACCTGAGACCGGATCGTTTACCATTCCTATGGTTCCGCCGGTATAGATTATAAGAACAGATCTTTTGATTTCCATCACTTACAGATTAAACAGCCGTTTTGCATTCCGGGATGTTATATCAGCCACTTCTACAGGTGTGATCGCAAATATTTCTGACAGCTTTTGAATCACATTTTTAAGGTATGCAGGTTCGTTTCTCTTGCCTCTGTAAGGCACCGGGGCAAGGTAGGGTGCATCGGTCTCAAGTACTATATTGTTTAACCCCGCGGCGATGGCAGCCTCACTCTGCTTACCGTTGCGGAATGTCACCACTCCACCGATGCCGATCATGAATCCCAGCCTGATGACCGTGTCCGCATCTCCCGCATTGCCCGGGAAAGCGTGAAATACCCCCTTTACCCGTCCCATGCCGAAACTCCTTATTTCATCAATAATCATCTCAAGCGATTCACGTGCATGAATAACCACCGGCAGGTTGTACTCTTCGGCCAGCATGAGATGCCTCCTGAATGAGATGACCTGCTCCTTTATGTACGTTCTGTCCCAGTACAGGTCAATGCCTGTTTCGCCTATCCCATAGTATCTGTGTGTCCCGAGGGCTGACACCACAAATTCAATTTCGCGGAGGTAATTCTCTTTCACTGAAGTGGGATGAAGGGCCATCATCGGCAGGCATATTCCGGGGAACTGCTTTTCAGCAGCAAGCATTGGTTCAACGGAGGATGAGTCGATGTTCGGCATCAGGATGGTCTTCACCCCTGCATCAGCCGCCTTCTTTACCACCTCAATGCGGTCGGCATCAAACTCCGGCAGGTAAATGTGGTTATGAGTGTCAATGATTTGCATTGCACAAATGTATATCATTTCATGTAAAAGGCATCAGGCAAGAGGCAATAGGCGGTATTGTGACAATGCCTTTTGCAATTTTATTCCTATCTTTATTGTGTCTCGCTAATATTACATGAAATGTCATCAGTTCCCCTTCATTACAGGATCGCTCTTGGCATGATACCAGGCGTGGGTGACATCACTGCCCGAAAGCTGGTATCATACTCCGGCAGCGTGGAGGCCGTTTTCAGGGAATCGTACCGTAACCTGACCCGCATACCCGGGATAGGGGAGTCACTCGCTTCGGCCGTGGCCGGGCATGAATACATGGCTGCAGCCGAAAGGGAGGCCGATTTCGTGACCAAAAACAACATCAGGGTATACTTCTATCTCGACGATGATTATCCTGTCAGGCTCAGGCAGTGCGAAGACTCACCGGTAACCTTCTATTTCCGCGGCAATGCTGATATCGACAGTCCGATGATTCTCAGTATCGTGGGTACCCGTCATGCCACACAGCATGGCCGCGACCTGTGTCAGAAGATGGTAATGGAACTGGCACAACATTATCCGAAACTGCTTATTGTCAGCGGACTGGCCTATGGAATTGATATCTGTGCTCACCGGGCAGCGCTTGCATCAGGTCTTCCCACCGTGGCGGTGCTGGGTCACGGACTGAAAACGGTCTATCCCTCTGTTCACGCAGGTGCAGCTAAAGCGATGCTTGAAAACGGAGGTCACCTGACTGACTTTATTTCTTCAACACTTCCGGAAAGAAACAACTTTATCAGAAGGAACCGGATCATAGCCGGCATCTCTGATGCCACATTGATCATTGAGTCGGGAATAAAGGGCGGGGCCCTCATCACGGCTGACATCGCTGCGTCATATAACCGTGATGTGATGGCTGTGCCTGGCCGTCCCGGCGATGAATGGTCTGCAGGCTGCAATGCACTAATCCGTTGTAACAAGGCTTCACTGGTGGAGAAAAGTTCTCACATAGAATATCTCCTCGGATGGAAACCGGCATCACTGGACTCCCCGGTTCAGACCATGCTTTTCACCGGAGTGACCGATAATGAAAAGAAAATCTGCGAGGCTCTCAAGAATGAGGGTGACCTGACAATGGATGTGCTGGCACGTATCCTTGAGATTCCTGTCTATAAACTGTCAACCACCCTGCTCCAGATGGAGCTCGCAGGAATGATCACCCCCTGTCCCGGAAACGTCTACCGGATCCGCAACTGACACGCAGGCGGGTTATAGACCGGAAGGGACGCCAGGGTCACGATGATCCTTACCCTGTGCACATGATTGACCGGGGAAAAAATGAAGAGGCAGGTGCTGTGACCTGCCTCTCTGTCCTCATAAAAAATTCAGGTCAGGTTATGTTAAACCAGCCCCTGGTCAACCATTGCATTGGCCACCTTCAGGAAGCCGGCAATGTTTGCACCCTTTACATAATCAACATAACCGTCTTTGCCTGTTCCGTGCTTGACGCAGGCATTGTGGATATTGACCATTATCGAGTGGAGTTTCTCGTCAACCTCTTCCCTGCTCCAGTTGAGTTTCATCGAGTTCTGGGTCATCTCGAGGCCTGAAGTCGCCACGCCGCCGGCGTTGGCTGCCTTGCCGGGAGCAAAGAGCAGCTTCGCGTGCTGAATGACTTCAATTGCTTCAGGTGTACATGGCATGTTTGCACCTTCGCAAACGCACATGACTCCGTTGGCAACAAGATGCTCGGCATCTTCCTTGCCAAGTTCGTTCTGTGTTGCGCATGGCAGTGCGATATCAACCTTGGCCTCCCAGGGCCTTCTTCCCTTGACAAATTTTGAGCCCGGGAATTTCTTCTCATAAGGCTCAACGATATCCATGTTGGATGCCCTCAGTTCAAGCATGAAGTCTATCTTTTCGCCGCTTATGCCTGCAGGATCATGGATATAACCATCAGGGCCTGAAATGGTGACAACTGTTGCGCCCAGCTGGGTGGCTTTGCTTACTGCACCCCACGCCACGTTACCGAAGCCAGACACTGCCACCTTCTTACCCTGGAAAGACTCATTGCGGGTCTTGAGCATCTCATTGGCAAAGTAAACGCATCCGAAACCGGTTGCCTCAGGACGGATAAGTGAACCGCCCCAGTTCAGTCCTTTGCCTGTAAGAACACCTGTATGTTCTGAAGCAAGTTTCTTGTACATCCCGTAAAGGAAGCCTATCTCACGTCCGCCAACACCTATGTCACCTGCGGGAACATCGGTCTCGGGACCAATATGCTTCCACAGTTCAAGCATGAACGACTGGCAGAAACGCATGACTTCATTTTCTGACTTTCCCTTTGGATCGAAATCGGAGCCACCCTTGCCGCCACCCATGGGAAGTGTTGTCAACGAGTTCTTGAAAATCTGCTCGAAACCCAGGAACTTCAGGATTGAGAGGTTAACCGTGGGGTGGAAACGGAGGCCTCCTTTATAAGGACCGATTGCTCCGTTGTACTGTACCCTGTAGCCGAGATTGACCTGCACATTGCCCTTGTCATCCATCCAGGGTACCTTGAAGGTGAATACCCGGTCAGGCTCAATGAGCCTCTGAAGAACACCGGCCTTGGCAAACCTTGGGTTCTCATTGTACACTTCCTCGATCGACTCAAGGACCTCCTTGACTGCCTGATGATATTCGGGTTCACCAGGATGCTTCTTTTCGAGCTCAGTCAGAATCTCTTTTACTTTCATTTCAATGTATGTTTGTGGTTTATGATTTTAAGAAAAGGAAAATCAATTCCCAAAGGTGATTGAACCGCAAGTCATGAAAAATGACTTTACTCATGTTTTGTCAGGCGGTATCTAAATGACTGATTTGTAGTTTTTAAGGGTTTCCTTAATCTGTTCTGTCTGCGCCCGCGACAGTGCTGTTATGCTGACCGGAGGATAGGCAGCCTTCCTTCCCTGTACCTGCTGATAAAGTATAAGGTAACGATATAGTCCCATGACTTTCTCCTGAATCTCATAACCGGCCAGCCGGTCAGAAGGGATCTCGATACTGCGGCTTTCACCAGGCATCAGCCCGGGCTTGTACCATCTAAGGGTGATTGTCCGCTCATCTGCAGAGAAGAAGATGTACCTGTATTTTTTTATCGACGGCCAGAACAGAACCACCAGGAAAATGAAAGTAACTGCAACCGTGAGCAGTGTGAGATTCTTTTCAGTCATCGCATTCCTGAACACCTTCGGGAAGTATGCAAGAAATACATACAACACGTAAACCAGTGTTGAGATGAAGCCTATAAGCCTCAGCAGGATTATTCTCTTGCCGTTTTCGAGGGTCATGACCATTCTGTTTGTGACAAACCTATGAATTTTTTTTCAATTGGTTTACCATTTATCGCGTAGTGGCGGAGGCTTAATTCACTTTGACCCCGGTGTCGGC
>CAYYEH010000099.1:0-8468 GCA_964470815.1 uncultured Rikenella sp. | reverse complement strand
GGGATAAGCAAGAATAATCTGCACACGGCAGACGGATGAGAACCAGAAACCTGCACTGACTGCAGGGATAAGTAAGAATAATCTGCACACGGCAGACGGATGAGAACCAGAAACCTGCACTGACTGACTGAATGAATAAGTATAACCTGCCGGAGATGATGAGTTATATAATAGGGGCGCTTTTTGTGGTGATAGTCTTCTCCATCGCCTATGCCTATCTCAAGCCTCACCGTCTGCACCATGCCAGGCCTCTCTCAACCCTCGCCCTCAAAGGCACCTATCTCCTCTACCTGCTGGTAATGCTGCTGGTGATCTACTTCGCCAGCCTCAGGGGCGGCGGAGTAAGCCAGGTGTTTGACGGTCCGGAATTCTTTATCTTCCTGGTGGTGCTCTTCGTCCCCACAGCCGGCATCTTCTCGCGCAAAATAGCCCGCTTCAGCGGAAAAAGAGTCAGGTACAACATCATCTTCAGCGTGATCAACGTAATCCTGACAATAACCGTACTGGTGCTTTACAGGTTCTGAATGACATCACATCATAAAAGATTAAATTTGTTGGAAATAAAAAAAACTCCAGAATCATGATCAAGGAAAGATTTGTCTCCTACGTTGAGGAGAGCATAAAAAAGAACTGGGATATTGAGGCCCTCTCGAATTACCGGGAGAAAGGCTATACATACCGGGAGATAGCCGGACTTATGGTAAGGCAGCATATTGCTTTCCGTGAGTACGGCATCCGGGAGGGTGATACCATAGCCCTGCTCGGGAGGAACTCTGCCAGCTGGTGCGCCATGTACCTCGCGGTGGTGACCTATGGTGCTGTGGTGGTACCCATACTGCCCGACTTCAAGCCTGACGATCTTCACAATATCATCAACCACTCCGATGCAAAGATCCTGTTTGCCGACGACAAGCTGTGGGAGACCCTTGAACCTGAGAAGATAAAAGGGATACAGTGCGTGAAGAGTCTTGACACCTTTGAAGTGCTCATGAGCCGCTCTGAGAAGATCACGGAGATATATAAATCCCTTGATGAAAAATTTGATCAGGCTTATCCCTCATTTGGTCCGGCAGACATCAAATTCTCGGATATCGACAATGAGAAACTGGCTGTCCTGAGCTATACTTCAGGCACCACAGGCTTCTCCAAGGGAGTGATGATCCCCCACAGGAGTCTTGCCGCGAACATTCGCTATGCACAGCATAACATGCCGCTAGAGCCTGGTGACAAGGTCGTTTCCTTCCTCCCGCTGGCACACACTTACGGCTGTGCCTTCGAGTTCCTTTTCCCGTTCACCTACGGATGTCATATCACTATCCTGACGAAGACCCCTTCACCGCAGATACTCATCCAGGCATTCAAGGAGATCAGGCCAAGGCTTATTCTCTCGGTACCGCTGGTCATTGAGAAAGTCTATAAGAAGCAGTTGCTTCCAGTCATCAGCAAGTCCACGATGAAGACGCTGCTGAAGGTTCCCGGGGTCAATCAGATTCTGTTTAAGAAGATCCGTGAAAAGCTGGAGACGAGCTTCGGGGGCAACTTCAAGGAACTGGTGATAGGCGGTGCGGCATTCAATGCCGATGCTGAAAGATTCTTCCGGAAGATCGGGTTCCGGTATGCCGTCGGTTACGGTATGACCGAATGCGGACCGCTGATCAGTTATGACGGCTGGAAGACGGCCAGGTTCGCCTCGTGCGGAAAGCCGGTTGATACACTGGAGGTGAAGATAGACTCACCTGATCCGCAGAACATTGTTGGCGAGATCATCCTCCGTGGCGATAATGTCATGCTCGGATATTACAAGAACGAAAAAGCCACGAAGGAGGTGATTGATGAAAACGGCTGGATGCACACCGGCGACCTCGGGGTGATTGACAAAGACGGGTATATATACATCAAGGGCCGCAGCAAGGACATGCTCCTTGGTCCCTCGGGAAAGAACATCTACCCTGAAGAGATCGAGTCAATCATCAACAACTTCAAGTATGTTACCGAGTCGGTTGTAATTTCTGAGGGTGACAAGCTTGTGGGGCTGATCTATCCTGACTACGAGGCTCTGCGCAATGCCGGCATAGGCGAGGATGGCCTTGCTGCTGCTCTTGACGGTATCAGGAAGGAAGTGAACGGCAGGCTTCCCGATTACATGAACGTAACGAAGTTCAGGGTACACCCTGAGGAGTTTGCCAAGACCCCGAAGAAGAGCATCAAGCGTTACCTGTACATGAAAGATTGATTTTATTAAGAGCGAAGAGGCCCCGTGCGGGCCTCTCCCGTAATATAGAGAAGTGAAAAAATACTGTATCATTGTTGCCGGCGGCAGCGGACGGAGGATGAAGTCTGCCATCCCGAAGCAGTTCCTGCTGCTGGAAGGGCGGCCCCTGCTGATGCACACGATGGAACGATTCAGCTCCTTTGATGATTCCATGGATATTATCGTGGTTCTGCCGGCAGGACATCATTCACTCTGGAAGAGTCTCTGCAGGGAACACTCGTTTGGTGTCTCCCACAGGGTTGTTGCCGGCGGGGAGGAGCGCTTTCACTCGGTGAAGGCAGGGCTGGATGCGGTGAAGGAGATGGCAGTCTGCACGGCCGGCATCGGTGCGCAGCCGGCAGGTTCGGCTGGTTCTCATGACAGGCCGGAACAGATCACGGAAGATTTTCTGATTGCAATCCATGACGGCGTCAGGCCCCTGGTGAGCCATGACACCATATGGCGGTGCTTCGCGGATGCGGAAGAATTCGGCAATGCCGTACCATTCATCGAGCCGGCAGACTCGGTAAGGATCCTTGCCGGTGACGACAGCCGGCCCGTCGCGAGAACAGATGTGAGGCTGATCCAGACGCCGCAGGTGTTTCGCGGCAGCGTGATAATAAATGCCTATGAACACGGTTTTGACCCCTCATTCACTGACGACGCAACAGTGGCGGAAGCAGCAGGGGTCAGGATACATCTTACTCACGGTAACAGGGAGAACATAAAAATAACAACGCCCGGCGACCTGGCAGTGGCACAGACACTGTCAGGCCTTCTGAGGCAATGAAACGGGAGAATGATGGACCAGGAGCGACTGCTCGATTACAAGAAACTTGAAGTCAGGAAAGTCCCTGAGGCTGATGAGGATATCATTGAACTGCTGAAGTCGACGGTGCTGGGCTCAGAGGGAGGGATGCGGTATACGATGATGAACACCCCTGAGAGAATACGCTCCTATGGTGACAGGCTATCTTTCCTGGCGCTCTACAAGAGGAACAGCCTGAAAGGAGTGATAGGCCTCTGCCGGCGCATAACCTCAAACCGGGGTACGAAATATCCTTCGGCTTATCTCCGGTATCTTGCTGTACAGAGCGCCTTCCAGGTTGAAAAGGCTCCGGGAAGACGTGAGGAGAGACGCTCCCTGGCTGCCGACAGCTTCAAGAAGAAGATCATCTCGCTCTTCAGGGATCCGCAACAGGCTGCCGGAAGCGATGAGCATGGCACCAGCCCGAATGTCATGTATGCTTACGTTGAGAGCCGCAACGAGAGATCACGTAACATGGTCAACCAGTCAGGCTACGAGTACATCCGTTCATTCCTTACCGTTGCCTTCAGCCGCTTTAATCCGAAACCAAACCCGGCCGTTGTGAGACTGGCACCAGGGGAAGAGCCGGCCATGGCAGCCATGCTGGATGAGTTCTATGCCGGATATTGCTTCTATACCGATGAGTTTTCATTTCATGACCATAAGTATTATGTTATACGCCGTGACGGCGAGATAGTGGCAGGGGTGGGAGCCATCCCGGCACGATACCGTGTGGTGAACGTCCCGGGACTGTGGGGATGGGTGATGATGAAGATGCTGCCACGCACCCCGCTATTCCGGAGACTGTTTCAGCCGGAGTCATTCAACTATGTAATCCTGAATGCCATCTACTGCCGCAAGGGGAGCGAGGCGCTCCTGCCCGACCTGTTCGAGGCAGTATGCGCTGCGGAGGGTTACCATACCGCCCTCACCTGGCTCGATGATCACTCATGGCTCTATGAAACACTCCGCACCAACAGGAGAATGGGAGCCCTGAACAGGATGCTGAATGCCAAACCCGGTCTGGTCTATGCCCTCTTTACGGGGCTTACCCCGGAAGAGACTGAAAAGTTCTATGATTCACCGGCATACATTTCAGGGTTTGATTTTTCATAGGCTGCGGGGCGATGCCGGTCACCCGTGAGCCAGGGAGGCGTTGCACAGAGGCTGGGATAATCAGTATCTACAGGGATCCGGAAAAAGGGATAGTTGTGGCTGGAAGAAGGAGTACTGAGCGCCACCGGAGACAGGAATTGACCTGATGTTGTAAGTAGCAGTAAAACAATATAATATGAGACCGGGAATAAAACTCTCCCCCCATGGACTGATTGCAGGCCTGTTGCTTCTCTCCATGTCATTTTCTGCCGTAGCACAGCCGGATAAGGATGACAGGATGAAATGGTTCGCCGATGCGAAACTCGGGATATTCATTCACTGGGGAATCTATGCGGTAAACGGGATAGACGAGTCGTGGGCCTTCTACAACGAGCTGATAAGCTATGATGATTACATGAAACAGCTCACGGGGTTCAACGCCTCCTCCTATGACCCCGGCGCCTGGGTCAGCCTGATAAAGGAGAGCGGCGCAAGATATGCGGTGCTGACCTCAAAACATCATGACGGCGTGGCTCTGTGGGATACGAAGCTCAGTAACCTCAACGTTGTTGACACCACCCCGGCGAAACGGGATCTCATCAAACCATTTGTGAAGGAGCTGAGACGGTCAGGACTGAAGGTGGGACTGTATTATTCGCTGCTCGACTGGTCGCATCCCGATTACCCGAACATGACGAAGAGCATAAAACGATACACTGAGGATACTGTTCGGTGGGAGAAGTTCACCGAGTTCAATCACGGACAGATTGATGAGATAGGCCGGGAGTTCCGCCCTGACCTGTGGTGGTTTGACGGCGACTGGGAGCAGAGCGCTGCCAGATGGCGAGCGGAGGAGATCCGCAAAAAGATCCTTGACCGGAATCCTGCAGCGATAATCAACTCCCGCCTGGCCGGGTACGGCGACTACGCAACTCCGGAACAGGGTCTTCCGTCACGCCGTCCCTCAGAGAAATACTGGGAGCTGTGCATGACCATCAACGACTCCTGGGGCTACCAGGGCAATGACAGTAATTACAAGAGCCCTTCGCAGGTGGTTCGCATCTTCGCCGAGTGCATCGGGATGGGAGGGAACCTCCTCCTTGATATCGGCCCGAAGGCCGACGGAACCATTCCTTCCGAACAGGTTGAGGTGCTGAAGGAGGTGGGTCGATGGACCTCAAAACACAGGCAGGCAATATACGGAACAGTAGCAGGCCTGCCCGAAGGCCATTTTGCCGGTCCGTCAACCATGAGTCCTGACAGCACTATGCTCTATCTCTTCTTTCCCGGTAACGGCGGTGGTGAGCTGATGCTCGAGGGAGTAAAGAACAGGATCAACAAGGCCTTCGTGGCGGGCAACGGCACGAGCCTCGTGGTGAAAGAATACCTGAGGCCCTGGTGGAGCAGCCATGCAGGTGTATACTTTATCAAAGTGCCGGAAGAAGCCCTTGACAAAACGATGACAGTGATCGGAATATCCCTTGAAGGGAAGCTTGTAACCGAATGATAATGATTGTGATGAAGACATTAAATTCCAGAGTGACTTTATCTATGCTGCACTCATTTACCGTGTTTGTGAATTACCCCTGCAGGGCTCTTCTTTCCGCTTTGACTCCGGGATCCGCGGCAATGAGGCGCACTTTGATTACATCTTTTATTCTTGCCGTCATGGCGATTAATCCACTGGCGGCGCAGGACCATGACGAGAGGTATGTTCCTGAGACAGACCCCCTTGTGTTGCAGAAGCTGGAGGAGTGGCAGGACATGAAGTTCGGCCTCCTGATGCACTGGGGTCCCTACAGCCAGTGGGGGATAGTGGAATCATGGTCAATCTGCGCAGAGGATGAAGACTGGTGCCGCCGCAAGAACCCTGATTACATTGAATATAAAAAACAATATGAAGCACTCAAGCTGAGCTTCAACCCCATCGGGTTCAACCCTGAAAAATGGGCTGCTGCCGCCCGTGATGCCGGGATGAAATATGTTGTATTCACCACCAAGCACCACGACGGCTTCTCGATGTTTGACACCAAACTGACAGATTATAAGATTACTGACCCTGAGTGCCCCTTCAGCGTCAATCCTCGGGCAAATGTCACAAAGGAGATCTTTAAGGCTTTCAGGGAGCAGGGCTTCCGGACCGGGGCATATTTTTCCAAGCCCGACTGGCACAGCGAGTACTACTGGTGGCCCAATTTCGCCACCCCGGACAGGCATGTTAATTACAGTATCCCGGATTACCAGGAGAGATGGGAAAATTTTGTGCAGTTCACCCACGGGCAGATAATGGAACTCCTCGGTGGTGATTACGGCAGGGTTGACATCCTCTGGCTTGACGGCGGCTGGGTCAGGAAGATGACAGATGAGGAGGTGCTGAATTACAGGGTGGTGCAGGGCAACAAGGTGACGCGGGTGCAGAGCCAGGATATCCGGATGGATGAACTTGTGGCAAAAGCCAGGGAGAAGCAGCCGGGACTGATAGTGGTTGACCGGGCTGTTTACGGCAAGAACCAGAATTATCTCACCCCTGAAAACAGGGTACCGGAGAAAGCGCTGCCATACCCCTGGGAGTCGTGCATCATTGCCGGAGGAGGCTGGGCCTGGGTCCCTGACCCGAAGTTCATCTCGCCCCGTGAGGCAGTGCACCTGCTCGTTGACATCGTCGCCAAGGGGGGAAACCTGTTGCTGAATATCGGACCTGCGCCTGACGGGACATGGCCTGAGGAGGCTTACACCCTGCTGGGGGAAATGGGCCGGTGGATGAAGGTCAGCGGTGAGGCAATATATGGCACCAGGGCGATGGCTCCGCACAAGGACGGAAAGACATGCATCACCAGGAAGGGAGATGATACGTGGTATCTATATTACATAGCCGATGAAGGTGAACAGATGCCCGCATCCCTGTCGATGGGAGGATTGACGCTTCCGGCCGGGGCGAGGGTCACCGTAATAGGTTCAGGGGCTGTTTGCAAATGGAAGAACGGAACAGATTCCTTTACTGTCATGCCGCCGCCGCAGGCAAGGAAGAATCCCCCTTCTGACTACGTGTGGGTTATGAAGATATCCCTGTAATGCCAGGCAAAGGCCCTGTCTCCCTTACCCCCCCTAAAACGCGCCACACAGATCTCTTTGGCATCGATCTGTGTGGCCTGACAGGGAAATGGGGGGAAGAACCACCTGTCAACTTTTTCAATTAAACCCTATTCTGCCGTCAATTTAAATTTTTGTTTTAAATATTGCATAAATATGTATAAGCCCAATACAAAAAAGCTCCGATTGTATAAAAGGTTGCTTCTAACGTACGGATGAACCGTTTTACATGATCAGTAAAATCAGGGCGAAAATTTAGCCTTCCGATATGCGGTTTTTCATGTGATCCATCAGAAGTTTCACCTTGTCACGCGATATCTCGCACCTGTATTCTTTATCTCCGATGATGAATACGCATGCCGTCTGTTTCATGTCGATTCGGGCAAGGAATGAGGTGTTGACGATGCATGACCTGCCTGTCCTGAAGAACTGCTTTCCGAGATGCATCTCCACATTCCCGATCAGCGCGGTCACCGTCTCAACCCTGCCGGATAAGAAGTGAAAGCTGGAATAGTTGCCGTCAGCGGTTATATAAAGTACCTCATCGGTATCGATGAAGGTCACTCCTGTAACGCCGCGGAAGATCAGGATCCTCTCATTATTACAGAACGGCTGTTGTCTGCCGGCATCAGCTTTTCTGCTGCTTCCGGTGATGCTGCCATTGAAGGTGCTTTTACTGTTGTGCCTGCGGAGAGTCTCGAGGAGGCGATCGGGATCAATGGGTTTCAGGAGGTAATCAAATGCCGCATAATCAAATGCTTTGATGGCGTATTCATCATGAGCGGTGGTGAATACCACATGAGGATTAAATGTCGTCAGGCTGTTCATATCATTCAGGATATCAAAGCCTGACATGCCCGGCATCCTGATGTCGAGAAAGAGCATGTCCGGCTCATGCAGCAAAAGAAGGTCAATTGCTTCCCGGGGATCTGTGGTTGAGGCAACCACATAAGCCAGCCCGGTTGCTTCCAGCAGTCCTGACAGAAGATCAAGCGCCTCCGGCTCATCTTCTACAATCATAGCCTTGATTTTCTGGTTATTCATATTCTCGCGGTTTAGGTTGGTCATTTAGTATTGTCTCCCGCTTGGTTGTCACTCCGTCTTTTCTGCCCTGTGCCCGTCACTCGATCTCTTCGGCCCTGTGCCCGTCACTCGATCTCTTCAGCCTGGTGCCCGTCACTCGATCTCTTCGGCCCTGTGCCCGTCACTCCATCTCTTCGGCCC
>CAYYEH010000098.1:0-8817 GCA_964470815.1 uncultured Rikenella sp. | reverse complement strand
AACCGCGCAATAAAAACCATTCGCAGGGCTTTTGCACTGCATATCTGCGGCGATCAGCACCTGCCATCGACCATCAGGTACGGAACAGACCAGTGGAACGATGCAGGTTATGCCATAGTCTCGCCGGCATCGGGAAATATTTTCCCCAGGAGATGGTTTCCCCCAGAACCGGGAAGAAACAGGGCTGACACTACTCCTGAATATACCGGCGAATTCAGTGACGGATTCGGAAACAAAATGACTGTCGTGGCCGTGGCAAACCCCCGTAAAAGCAAAGTATATCCTGAGCGTCACAATGAACTCGTAACAGGATACAGCGCCATTACTTTCTACAGGGATACACGTGAGATTACCATGGCCAACTGGCCCGGTTATGCTGACCCGGCAAAGGATAAACCGTTCCCGGGCTGGCCCATCACCATCAGACAGACCGACAATTACGGCAGAAGGATTACAGGATGGCTGCCCGAAATTGAGACGCAGGGTCTCAGTGACCCGGTTATCAGGGTCATCAGCGAAGGGTCAGGCGAAATGGTTTACAGCCTCAGGATTAAGGGGAATAAATACCAGCCCGGTGTCTATACATACGGGACCTATACAATCGAGGCGGGCGACCCGGACCGCGGTCTGTGGAAAAAAATTGAGGGGATCCATGCATGGTCATCCCCTCAACGTGAACCTGTTATACTGTATTTCTAGACCTCTGCCAGAACTGTTATGCTTTTGGTGCGTTCTTAAGCGTGGCTACAAGAAATTCCCAGAATTTGCCTACAGAGGCAATCTCCACCTTCTCGTCCGGGCTGTGCGGGTAGCGGATGGTCGGACCAAAGCTTATGGAATCAAGCTTCGGGTAAACACCCATAATGATGCCACACTCAAGCCCCGCATGTATAGCCTTGATCTCTGGTACCTTACCATAAAGCTTATTGTAGGTATCCTTCATCGTAACAAGTATGGCGCTGTCCATGTTGGGCTTCCATCCGGGATAGCTCCCTGACAGTGTCACCTCACATCCTGCCAGCTGGAATCCTGCGGCTATCTTCCATGCAGTGGCTTCCTTGGCTGTCTCAACAGAACTCCTGCAGAGGCAGAACGACTCGAATTTACCGTTCCCTATCCTTACAATGGATAGGTTATTGGAGGTCTCAACCACACCCGGCATGCTGGCACTCATTCTCTGAACGCCGTTGGGGCATACATAGACACCTCTTATTATGCGATACTGGTCAGCTTCATTCATCACTTTTGCAGGCGCTTCAGTGGCTTTGAAGATAAATTTGATATCAGGATCAACCTCCTTGAATTCAGCCCTGTACATTTTCTCATACCCCTTCATGAACTTCTCAAACTCGGCCTTCTTTATCGAAGGAACAGCAATAGTTGCAAAGGCCTCACGCGGGATGGCATTGCGGAGGTCTCCGCCGCTGTAGTCTGCTATTCGCATGCCGAAGTCATGCTCCGCCTGCTGAAAGAATCTGAACATAAGCTTGTTGGCATTACCCTTTCCAAGATGTATATCCAGCCCTGAGTGGCCACCCTTCAGACCCTTGAGAGCCAGTTTGTAAGCCGTCACCCCGGCAGGTGTCTTCTCCTGTTTGTAACTTCGTGCTGCTCCAACATCTATTCCTCCGGCACATCCTACATAAAGTTCACCTTCATCTTCAGAATCCATATTAACCAGGATCTCCCCTTTCAGGACACCCTTCTTCAGGTTCTTGGCTCCGGTCATGCCGGTCTCCTCATCCACTGTAAAGAGGGCTTCAACAGGACCGTGTACAAGCTTCGGGTCTGTCAGTACGGCCATTGCTGCAGCAACGCCCATGCCGTTGTCAGCTCCGAGGGTTGTCCCCTTTGCCTTCACCCACCCCTGGTCAATATAGGTCTCGATGGGATCCTTTTCGAAATCAAACTTTTTGTCTGAATTTTTCTGTGGCACCATGTCAAGGTGAGCCTGAAGAATGATTCCCTTCCGGTTCTCCAGTCCTTTGGTGGCAGGTTTGCGTATGATCACGTTGCCGGTTTTGTCGACAATGGTTTCAAGGCCATGCTCCTGGCCGAATTTTTTCATGTATTCCGTCATCCTGTGCTCCTTCTTGGAGGGACGCGGTATCTGTGTTATTTCATAGAAATACTTCCACAGAAGTTTCGGTTCAAGATTTTTGATTTCGCTCATAGCTATTCAGTTATTTATTACTCTTTAACAATATTGGGCAGCTCCAGCCCGTAGCCCTTCTTTTTGTCCTCTGCTTTCAGCAGGAAGCCAAAGAGAATGGCCAGTATTCCAAGTGAAGTGAATATCATCATAGGAATCTGGTAGTTATATGTAGGCACCGAGATACCGTCAATCATTCTTGATCCGGTGATGCAATACCTGTCAAGCACCCAGCCGATGAGCATGGGAACTCCCATAAGGCCCCAGTTCTGTACCCAGAAGATAAGAGCGTATGCTGTCCCCAGTTGCTTCATGGGTATGATTTTTGGAACTGACGGCCACATGGCTGACGGGACAAGTGAAAAGCCTATTCCAAGGATGATGATGAGAAGTACTGCCTGCCATGGTTTATTGAACAATGGGATGGAAAACATGGCATGGACGAAAATCAGCAGCACAGCGCCGATGATCATTATGGTTGCCCCCTTCCCTTTCCTGTCATACAGGTTACCGAAGAAAGGAGTCAGGACCATCGTTCCCAGCGGAAGAAGGGAGGGGATTATTCCGGCAGTGGCAGGGTCAACGCCGAACTTATTGACCATCAGGTCAGATGCATACTTCAGGAACGGAAAGACGGCTGAATAGAAGAGGACACAAAGGATGGCTATAAACCACCATCCCCTGTTTCTGAGGATGAATCCTATGTCCTTCAGCTGGAAGCTCTCTTCCGGCTCCCTGACTATACCCTTGTCGGCCTCTGCTATTGAAGCGTCAAGCCTCTTGTCCATTCCGCAGTAGATAAAGAACGCTATCATACCGATACAGAGAAGGATAAGCGCTATCAGGATCGGCATTGACACGTGTCCGAGCGCCTTGGCTATGGGGGCTGAAGTCTGCAGTGCAAGCATAGTACCGAGCCTTGCCGTTGCCATCTCTAGTCCCATCGCCAGGGCCAGTTCCTTGCCCCTGAACCACTTCACAATGATTTTTGAAACTGTAATACCTGCTGTCTCAACCCCTACCCCGAAGAGTGCGAAACCGAGGCTTGCAACGAGCACCTGTGTCTTCATCCCGAAAAGCATCTGACCGTCAAGAAGGTTGGTTGATACTGCCCAGTACTTGATAGCTGTACCGGCTACCATCAGGAGTGTGGCCATCTTTCCCGTGAAACGAACCCCCATCTTGTCAAGAATAATACCTCCGAGGATAAGCATGAGAAGAAACACGTTAAACCAGCCATAGGCGCCGGTAAATGTTCCGTATTCACTGCTTGACCATGACAGCTGTTGTTCAAGCAAAGTCTTCAGCGGAGCCATAACGTCAGTCAGGTAGTAACCGCACAGCATCGTGAATGCAACCACCACCAATGCAGTCCACCTTGCTGCCTTCGAGTCAGCAAGGGTCTTTCTAATTTTTTCCATTTTCAGAGTTAGTGTTTAATAAAAAATACATGGTCTGTAAATGTATAAAAAAAACGTTCCAATATTTGAATCAAAAAACATGACCCTGAACTTTGTGGCACAATTTTGGTTATTCTGGCGAATGACTAATTTTGTGCAACTATTTTAAACCACTGAACCAAAATTATTAAGACACAATTATGAAAAAACTGATAATTGCCCTGTTGATTTCTGTACCGGCATTGCTGGTTTCCGCCCAGGAGGCATCGGTCAAATGGTATTCGATAGAGGAAGCCGTTGCCCTGGCCAAAACAAACCCGAGACCTATATTCGTCGATGCCTACACCGACTGGTGCGGATGGTGCAAAAAGCTCGACAAGGATACATTTTCCAATCCGGTGATTGCCGGGATACTCAACACAAAATACTATGCCGTGAAATTCGATGCCGAAGGGAAAGAGCCTGTTACATTCCAGGGAAGGAGATTCGAGAATGACGGAAGCCTGGGCAAGACTCATCAGCTGGCCTATGCCCTCCTGCAGGGAAAACTGGGTTATCCTACCGTGGTATTCCTTACGGCGAACAGCGAGCTTATCACACCCGTCTCGGGATACAAGACCCCGGCCCAGATTGAACCGATGCTGCACTATTTTGCCGGGACAAGCTGGCAGAAGCAGGGGTACGATGATTTCCTGAAGACATTCAAAGGCATGGTTCAGTAGGTTTTCTCACCTCCCGGACACTTACCGGCAAGCAATCATGTAGTATTTACACGCAAGGAGACCAGAAGATGATACCCGAATTGGCCCAGACGCCTTACCAGATTACCCCGCAGCTTGAAGATGCAATGGACACAACACTGAAATACATCAGCAGGAAGGTCAAACCCTCCTCGACCCTTCTTGATGTCGGGCAGAGAAATCCCCTGACAGACCTTCTTGAGAAAGGGAACCTGAAACTGAAAATAGAAAACACCGAGGGGGATCTTGACGTCTTCACCCTAAAGGATAACCCAAAGTATGACTACATTCTTTACAGTCATACCATCGAACACCAGTTCAATCCCCTTCACACACTCCTGGAACTCAGAAAAGTGATGTCAGGAGAAACAAGGATGTTCATTATCCTTCCCCGCCGGGGTAAAATACTGTGGTGCAAGGGTCATTTCCACGAGATAGATGATTACAGGATGAGGCTCCTGCTTGACCGTGCCGGACTCGACATAATCAGCCTCGAACTGTATAAGGCATGGAGACCGTGGTATTTCTACCTGACCGGGCTCAAACCCATACTCAGACTGTTTTTCGAGTTCAATGCTTACTATGAGGTAAGGTTAAAACCTTAACCGTACAGAACAGGTGAAGGATAAGATTCTGTTCATATTTCCTGAGAAATCTCCTTTCGTCAACAAGGATATTGCTTTTCTCTCAAGGAGATATGAGGTGGTGACACCGGCTCATACATGGAAGAACAAGGTTAGCACACCGGTTAATTTCCTTAAACAGGTTTTTTTTCTCTTTCGTAACATCAAGGGTTCAAAGGCTGTTCTTGTAATGTTCGGAGGTTACTGGTCATTTCTGCCTGCCCTTACAGGCCGCATCACACGAACACCCGTCTACATTATACCCGGAGGCACTGATTGTGTCTCCTTTCCGGCACTCGGATACGGCAGCCTTCGCAAGCCGCTGATGCGCGAATTCATCAGATGGTCATTCCGGCTCTGCACTGAACTGCTGCCGGTTCACCAGTCACTGGTACTCTCAGATTACAGCTTCCATCCCGGGTCAGATTACAGGAAACAGGGATTCATGTTTTTCTTTCCGGAGCTCCGCACTCCTTACAGGGTTATACACAACGGATTTGACCCTGAATTCTTTAAAGGTGATCCCGAAGCCAAGAAAGCCGGCAGTTTTATTGCGATAGCCCCGGTTGGCAACATGATGCGTGTCCGCATCAAGGGTGTTGATCTGGTGATCGGACTTGCCAGAAGGTTTCCGCACTGTTCCTTTACCATTGTCGGTATTTCCGGGGAAGTCACGGCGCAACTGGGCCTTCTCCCTCCGAACCTGACACTTTTACAGTGGCTGCCCCAGGAAAAATTTATCGGTTTGCTTGCAGAAAGCCAGTACGTGCTTCAGCTGTCCATATCTGAAGGATTCCCCAATGCCCTGTGCGAGGCCATGCTCTGCCACTGCATCCCTATAGGATCATCAGTGGGTCCGATACCTGATATTATCGGTGACACTGGTTACCTGATGGATAATCCCGATCCGGATTATCTTTCCTCCAGGATCGGGGAAATACTCTCCGCAGACCCTGGCATACGTCGCACCATGTCATTAAATGCCAGGGAAAGGGTAGCTTCACTTTTCCATATTGCAGCAAGGGAAAAGGCATTCATTGATCTGCTGGATCCTTCCTGAAATTATACCCTACTTCCCAATAATAAAATTAGCCGGCAAGGCTACCGTATTTCCGTACTGGTAAATAAGCTTCCGGGCTGTGCAAAGCTTTTCATCACCCATGGTGACTGTTATCTGAGCCACATCCGGAACCCTGTAGTAGAGCCGGTCAGTCAGCGCAAGATCCTTCTGTGAGGTCACAGGCCTTACCACCAGGTTCAGTTCCCTGGTCTTGCCCGATGGAACAATTTCCATCACAACAGGCTGACCCGGACCTTCTGATGACTCGGTTAAGCCCCGGGTTTCGGAGAAGCTGAACAGTATGGTCTTTTTGCCTGCCATGGAGAGGTCAGGAGTAACCCAGAACCGGAAATGCCTTGTTTCAGTCCATGATTTCCCTGCAAACAGCGCAGTGTATTCACTCTCAAGCCTGTTGATCTCGTCGATTGCTGCCCCGTCCTGAGGGAAGATGTTGGTCTCTCCCGTCAGTATCATATGCCTCCCCTCGCGAAGTTCCATAAGTCTGTCAGCTGCCTCGCGAGCCTCCTCTTCCACAGTCATTCCCTTTTTTCTCTGTACAAGGTATGGAACCCTGATGAAGGCAGTATCAGCCTTTACAACCCTGTAGGCAGTGTCAGTCCGGGTTGAGACATATTCATAGGCGCCCCTGTCAGGGAACAACACCCCTGAATAAACATTGCCGTCAGAGTGTCCGGAATAGGCCGTGTGGCTATATACTTCAGGATTGATGTCAAGAACCAGCCCGCTCTTGCGGAGTGCCAGCATATTCGTCTGCATCAGTGTGGTACCCTGGATAATATAAAACTGTGAAGGGTCAAGTTCCTCTACGGTATTCAGCCTCACATCGGTCAGGCTCCAGGATTCGGTTTCTGCACCAATAACCCTGTCAAGTCCGATCATGTCCCGTGCGAATGAGGCAAAGGGACCCGGCACCTCAATTCTTTTTACGGCGATGATTTCAAATTCCAGAACCGTAAGCGGAAGCGCATAGACAAGGCTTCCGTCGGTTATGCTAACCCTGTCTCCGAGCGGAAGTACCACCGTGTCACCCGGACTCTTGCTGCTGAATACCGAGCAGCCGGCAGTCAACAGGGCAAGGAGGGCAAGAATGAAAATTATCTTTCTGTTCATGTCAACCAATTATAGATAAACGCTGAAATTGTTAAAGCTTGTCTCGCGGAATGCCCTGCCTATATTCATCAGGATATCTCCCGCGATCACTGATTCTTCCGAGTGGATTCTGAGGGCAATGTCTCCCGAGAGGCCATGAAGGTATACACCCGCGATAGCGGCTTCCCCGGGCTCATATCCCTGTGCCAGCAATGAGGCTATCATCCCGGTCAGCACATCACCGCTGCCACCGGTTGCCATTCCCGGGTTGCCGGTGCTGTTGAAGAAGACCCTGCCGTCAGGCAGCGCCACCGATGTATGTGCTCCCTTGAGAACCACAATGCATCTGTGCCTTTCAGCGAAGAGTACCTGTTCCTTCAGGAGGTTATAATCAGCGCTCTCTGTTGCAGCAAGCCTTCTGAATTCACCCGGATGAGGAGTGAGTATGGTGCGAGGAGGAATCCTGTCAATCAACTCCCTGTTTTGGGAGAGGATATTGAGTGCATCGGCATCGAGGACCAGGGGTACGTTTACGTTTTCAAGCAGTTCCCTCATCACTTCTGCCGTATCAGGGTCAGTGCCCAGTCCGGGACCTGCCCCTATTGATGCATATGGTGAAAGTTCAGGAAGTGAGGTTATGTTGCCTGTCCCGGGGTCAGGGGAAACCATCGCCTCGGGCAGGGCCGCCTGCACAGCAAGGACTGACGCTGATGGGGTATGCACGGTAACCAGCCCTGCGCCTGCACGGAGAGCAGCCCCTGCTGACAGTGTTGCTGCCCCGGCTTTGCCATAGCTTCCGGCAATGAGAAGTGCATGGCCAAACCTCCCCTTGTGGTCAAACTTGGACCTTCCCTTCAGCATCGGCCTGACGGTCTCACGCAATATATAATGATAAGGTGTTGGCCTGGACGAGATGGTTTCAGCATGAAGCCCTATGTCTATCACTTCCCACTCCCCCGTGAATTCGCCGTTGCCGGCAAACATGAAAGAGAGCTTCGGAAACTGGAAGGTGATTGTCCGTGAAGCCCTGACAATGTTCTCCCGGTCAGAGCCTGAATTATCCTCGCAGAAAAGCCCTGACGGTACGTCAACCGAGATAACAAACGCACCGGTGGCATTGATTCTGCGTATTACAGCCGCAGCTGCCCCCGAAGGTGACTTCCTGAGGCCTGTTCCGAATATGGCATCGATGATTACCTCATCACGGCTGACAGCCGGAAACTGCTCTGGATCAGCAAGAGTGACCGGCGTGATGCCGCTTCGTTCAAGGCGTTCGGAGTTAAGGGAAAACTCACTGCTTCGACCTGACCCTGTCTCAACCACATAGACCCTGACAACATACCCCTCTTCATGCATCAGCCGTGCCAGGACAAGCCCGTCACCGCCATTGTTGCCCGGCCCGGCGAAAATACTGACCTTTCTCTCCGGAGCTACCAGATCCTTTATTCGCTGAAAGAGAGTTGTTGCCGCACGTTCCATCAATCCCGCCGCCGTCACAGGCTCAAGACGAATGGTGACAGCATCTATCTCCCTTATGTCAGCTGATGTGAATATTTTCATACTTTACCGCTTGAAAGTGAGGTTACAAATGTAAAAATATAGACAATGCAAAATTATTTTACCTGTGATATAATGCAATCACTCCAAATTAAAAAGATTAATATATTTGTCACCGTCAGAACAAATTAAACCAATTAACACGGAAAACTATGCTCAAGAATCATCCAAAAGG
>CAYYEH010000097.1:0-8897 GCA_964470815.1 uncultured Rikenella sp. | reverse complement strand
GCTTCCAGAACCGCAATGCATGGCCCGGACAGGACACCGTCACCGGCAGCCTGACGGAGATGCAGACAACCACCACCGCTTCGCCGCAGAGGCAAAAGAAAGTCCAGGAGACCTCATATTACTCCGAAAAGGAGATCCTCCGGCTGTTAATCAGATACGGATCTGAGGTTCTCAAACGGCACACCGACAAGGAGACTGGCATCGAGACCATCACCACGGTTGCAGATTACATCATCACGGAGATCAATGAGGACGGGCTGAAGTTCGATGACCCTCTCCTGTCAGCAATGTATGATGAGATCTCCTTCAGCGTCAGCCAGGGGCTCATCCCCGGCGACAGGAACTTCGTGCATCATGCCAATCCCGCCATCAGCGCAACCGTCGTTGACATGCTGACCGAACAGTACACGCTGAGCCGCATCTGGGGAAAATACGGCGCCTTCCCGGAGACCGAGGAGATGAAAATCCGGGATATAGTTCCCGATGCAGTGCTCAAGTTCAAGGGCGACAAGATCAAGATGATGCAGAAGGAGCTGCGCAAGGCGATGGCAGAGGCAGCCGGCGACGATGAAAAGATCTTCGCCCTGCAGGAACAGTACAAGGCGATGACATCCCTCCAGAAAAAGATCTCCGCCGGCCTGGGAGGAAGAATCGTGTTATGACATTCATCTTTTATATCCAGGCCCCCGCGAAAATCAGGCGGCCCTCGTCATGGCAGGATTGAAAGATAAATGAAACCATAAACGTAAATTGTTTTAATAGCAGGAATCCTCCGCCTCTTAGTTCCTGTTATATAACACTATTTTGAATTCCCGGGATAGAAATCTTATATTTGCCGGTCTGTAATCTGATTCATTGTGAACAGCAGAGACCGACTCCGGTCATTTATGCACACTTAATATGCAGAAGTATCAATAAGCTTAAACTTAATTTCCACTATGAAAAAAACTATCCCTCTGTTGCTGGTCCTTGTTTCACTTTTTTCCTGTGAAAGACCTGATGAACCAGCAAAAAGTGTAAACATGAATTTCAGGCATCATGCCCTCGAAGGTTATGATGTTACTTCTGTCGCTTTTGACAATCTTGGTAATGCATGGTGTGGTACCTTTAATGCTGTCGGGCCGGGAGACGTTAATAAACCTGAACTGATAAAATTCGATATCGAGTCGAATAGTACAGTTGTTTACGATGCTTCAAATTCATTGATAATGGAATCCATGATCATCTGGGATATTGCCGTTGACAGTAAAAATAATGTCTGGATTGGCTGTGACGGATTGATCAGATTTGATGGTCTTGAATTTACTAAGTTTACTCCTGAAAACTCTGATATTCCCGAAGATTTTATTCATTCAATTGCCATGGATTCAAGGGATAATATCTGGTTTTCATCCAGCAGAGTCTCTGATGGAGGTTTAGTGATGTATGATGGCACAGACTGGACTGTCTTCACTCCTGAAAATTCGGGTTTGTCAATGAACGGAGTGAAAAGCATCGCCATCGATAATGATGACAATGTCTGGGTTGCTCAATTCGGGTATGTAGGCCAGGCAAGCCTGGTTAAGTTCACGGACGATGCCTGTACTGTATACACGAACGAAGAATTAGGATTTGCTCCGGCTCAATGGGGAAATATTACAGTTGACAGCAAGAACCATGTTCTGGGAGCAATTGACTATAAACTTACTGATCCCGGTTACAGTAAGTCCGGACCACACATAGTTATATTCGATGGCGATGTCATTAAGCATATCAGGAATGACAGTTTCCGGTATATAGAAGAAATCTTCGTCGATAATAAAGACAATATCTGGTGTTTGATCTCAAATGCTCCGGGAGAACCACAGGGCAGCAGTCTTGCAGTATTTGACGGAAATAACTGGCTGATTGACAGTTTAACCTTTAAATATACAAGGATTGAGACTATTGTCCAATCAAAGGATGACAGGATCTGGCTTGGGACTGCTAATGGAGTATTTGTAAATAATTAGTTCTGAATCAGAGGATTGTAAACCAATTCAGATATACAGCAGAAAAGAATCCGGGATATAGTTCCCGATGCAATGCCCAGGTTCAGGGGCGACAAGATCAGGATGATGCAGGAGGAGCTGCGCAATGCGATGGCAGAGGCAGCCGGCGATGACAAAAAGATCTCCGCCGGACAACACACACTACTGCCTGCCGGGGCTCTCCTCCCCTGCAAACCGGTTGCTCGAGGTAATGACCCACCGGGTCATTAATCTTCGCTCGCACCTCTCTTGCCTATTGCCTTTATTCTCGTATACTTTTACTAACTTGTGCAAAATTTCTGCAATAAATGAGGCGTTTCCTGACTTTTGCCATAATCATGCCCGCCGTATTACTGGTTGCCGCTTCATGCAACAGGGCCAACAGGGGCACAAATATTCCGGTACCTGTATTCTCGACGTACCTCCCGGATTCGCCCCGTGACACCAATAAGCTAAGGGAGATCTACTACGGCCTCCTGACGCCGGTGGAGGTGGTCAATATCTTTGAACGCCTTGGCATTCATTACAATGACACCATCATCCTCCCGCCCGAAAACAGAGATCTATACATGAGCAGCTACAAGGCTGCCATGAACCTCGGCGTCTACGGCGTCGACATGGGATACGTCAAGCTCTTCGGGATCAACAGGCAGACCCTGAGCTATTTCAACACCATTGAGACCCTCAGCGAACGGCTCAACATGCCTGACACATTCCTCGCTGACGCCATCAGGAGCCTTGATGCAGGAATAAGCCATCCTGACTCAGTGACAATGCTGATGAATGACGCATACGCGAAGATAGATCGTCACCTCCGCCAGGAGGGAAGCGAAGGCACCCTGGGACTGATGCTCATGGGAGGATGGATTGAGGCGATGTACCTCGCCACACAGCTCGCCTACGACCCGGCGAACCCCGATCCGCAGGTGGTTGGTAAAATAGCGGAACAGAAGTATTCGCTGATATCGCTTCTGAGCTTCATGAAGAATTATTACAGCGACCCCATGGTGGTCTTCTATACAAAGAAACTGAAGTATCTCAATCGCTGGTTTAATACCTTCGAGATCTATTACCAGCCGGGCGATGTCAACGTTGACACCCTCCGGCAGGTTATTACAACCTCGGGCAGCGAGATGACAGTCACCGTGGGTACGCTGAATGAGATACGTGATTATGTGGCGAAGCTGAGAGCCGAGATCACCGCCGTCTGAACGAACCTGTAAAAAATTATATTATGAACCGTCGTCTTATCCTGGTCACGGCTGTCGTAGCCGTAATTGTCATGTCATGCGGACAGGGAAAGAAGGGTCCCGGCGCCGGAGCCGGATCTTCTGCTCTCTCTCCCGCTGTCACCGTCATCGACAGGGGCTTCAGCAAATTCATCTCCGCCTACACCACGGGCATCGTACCGGTGACAGGCACCCTGCAGGTGGTCTTCACCCCGGAGTTTGCCGCTACCATTGACCGAACCCGGACGCAGGGCCTCTTCTCTTTTGACCCGTCGCTGAAAGGCACTGCCGAATGGGCTGATGACATCACGCTGGTATTCAAACCATCCAAACCGCTGGCGCCGGGCACCGCCTACCAGGGGACCCTTGACCTCAGCCGCCTGGGCGAGGTGGAGGAACGGTTCCGCTTCTTCCCGCTCATCTTCCGCACCGTGGAGAAAAACTTCACCGTCACCCTCAACCCGGTCACCGTTGACCTCCCTGACGGCAACACCTATACCCTCACCGGCACCCTCGTCACCTCAGACCATATAGACAAGACCGAGGTGGAGAAGTACCTTACCGCCCGCCTCGGCAAGCGTGATGAAAAGATCACCTGGGACCACGCCACCGGCAATCTTCATAATTTCTCAGTTGAAAAGATACGCAGGGCGAAGGAGAAGACCGAGCTCATCGTGTCATGGAACGGTAATGCCTTCGGGGTGAAAGCCAAAGGCGAAACCTCCGTAACCATACCCGCCGAGGGTGTATTCACTCTCACTGACGTAAAGATAAATGCGGGGGAAAGCAAGAGCATCGAGATCTTCTTTTCCGACCTGATCGATGCTGCCGGAGAGCTCGACGGAATGGTCACCACCAGTCCCTCCCATCCTCTTACCGTCAGCGCCGAGGCCAACAAACTCCTTGTGATACCAGGTGACAATGTGGTTGGCGTCATTGAGATCACCGTTGACGGCTCGCTCCGCAACACACGCGGTGAGCGGCTTGGCGAGCCGGTGAAACGGAGCATCAACTTCACCCCGGTGGAGCCGGGCATCAGGTCGGCCGGCCGCGGCGTCATCATGCCTTCATCCGGGAACCTGATTTTTCCCTTCCTGGCTGCCAACCTCAGCGCCGTTGACCTCACCATCATCAAGATCTTTGAGAACAACCTGCCCTACTTCCTCCAGGAAAACAATATGGGCAATGACTCGTATTACAACAATGTCAGGCAGTTCGGGAGGCCCGTCTACCGTGGACGGGTGGACCTCACCGGCAGCGCAGGCTTCGACCCGAACAAATACAACCTCTTTACCATCGACCTTGCAAACTATATTGAGCCTGAACAGGGAATACTCTACAGGGTTGAGCTCGGCATGAGGCCGTCTTACTCGCTCTATCCCTGCTCCGGCGAACGGAAGCCTTCAAAATACGAGGAGATGCTTGAACTGGCTGACCTCGACCGTCGCTGGGAAGGTTCTGAAGATTACTATTCCCTCTCCGAGGATGGACTCTTCTATGATTATGCCTACGACTGGCGCGAAAACCAGAATCCCTGCAGCGATGCATATTACACTCCTGACAAGAAGCTGGTAAGCAACATCCTGGCATCTGACCTCGGCATCATGGCCAAAAGCGGACAGGACAACAACCTCAGGATCTTCATCCGCGACCTCCGTACCGCCGAGCCCGTTGACGCCGCCTCGGTGGAGGTTTACGACTTCCAGAACCAGCTTATGGGGACGGTAACCACAGATAAAAACGGCGTCGCCGCACTCCCCTGTCCCAGGAAACCGTTCCTGGTGATAGCCCGCAAGGACAAGAACCGCAACTACCTCTCACTGCTTGATGGCAATGCACTGTCGATGAGCTCATTTGACGTATCAGGCGAGGCGCCGCAGGATGGCATCAGGGCTTTCCTCTTTACGGAACGCGATGTAAGGCGTCCGGGTGACTCCATCTATGTGGGCGTGATCGTGCGTGACCTGGGCAAGGGTCTGCCGGCCGGCCACCCTGTCCACTACGAGCTTTACAACAGTAAGGGTCAGCGCATCGACGACCAGGTCACCGTCCTGAACGACAAGGGGTTCCTGGCCTTTACATCCGTCACCTCCGAAGATGCGGAGACAGGAAACTACCGGGCACAGGTGAGGATCGGCGCAGCCACCTTCACCCGTGTCATCAAGGTGGAGACAGTCAAACCCAACAGGCTGAAGATAAAACTCGACTTCCCCGATGCCATTGCCGGGGGTGACAGCAAGACCATCCGTGGCGGCATGAAGGTCACATGGCTCAACGGCACCGTGGCCCGCGACATGAAATCGACTGTGGAACTGCTGCTCAAACCGGTAAAAACAACCTTCAGCAAATATGGCCAGTATAACTTTGATGACCCTGCCTCACAGTTCTGGTCTGAGAGCCAGACCATCTTCGACGGCAGCATCAACAGCTCCGGTGAGGCCACTGTCAGCTTCACCCCTGACAACGAGCTGCAGGCGCCCGGCATGCTCAACGCCATCTTCACCACCAGGGTGTTCGAAAAGGGCGGGGATGCCAGCATAAACCAGACTGTTCTGCCATATGCGCCATACCCTGCTTTTGTGGGAATGAATATCCCTGCGCTGGGGGCTACAGGACGCATTCTCTTCACTGACCGTCCCAACGAGATCAGGCTCGTGACCCTCGACAAAAACGGCAAACCGGTCCGCAGCGAGGTGGAGGTGAATGTCTATAAGCTCGACTACCGCTGGTGGTGGGAGTCGGATGATGAGTACCTCGGGTCATATATCTCACGCGGGCGAAGCTCGAATATCTTCTCCGAGACTATCTCAACCGCCGGCGGCGAAGGTCAGTGTTCATTCAGCATCGGGAAAGAACAGTGGGGACGCTACCTGGTGAGGGCGACGCTCCCCTCGGGACACTCAACCGGGATGATAGTGCTGGTAGACTGGCCGTGGGATTACGGCATGAAACCCGGCGGCAACGACGGCGCCAGCCTCCTGCAGCTCAACACTGACAGGGATAAATACAACGTCGGTGACAACATCAGCCTCACCTTCCCGGCACCGGAGAACGGACGGGCAATAATAACCATCGAGAACAGCACAGGCCTGCTTGACATCACCGAGGTGAAGACCCAGGCAGGAAATACCGAGGTGAATATAAAAGCCACCCCGGCGATGGCCCCCAATGCCTATCTCTATGTCACTATGCTGCAGCCACACTCGCAGACGGTCAATGACGCACCCGTGAGGCTTTACGGTGTCATACCCGTGATGGTTGAAGACCCGGCCACCAGGCTGGAACCGGTCATCAGCATGCCTGACAAGATCCGCTCACAGCAGGAGGTGGAGATACGCGTCGAGGAGAAAAACAGGCAGGAGATGACCTATACCCTGGCTGTGGTTGACGAGGGTCTCCTTGACCTGACCGGCTTCCGCACACCTGATCCGTGGAAGTGGTTCTTCGTCAAGCATGCCCTGGGCGTGAAGACCTGGGATCTCTATGACATCGTGTTTGGCGCTTTCGGCGGTAAGCTGGGTCGCGCATTCGCGATAGGCGGCAGCGAGGCTGCCGTCGACCAGAGCAAGAACAGGGCACGCCGGTTTGAACCGGTGGTGAGGTTCATCGGACCATTTACCCTCACACCGGGAAAGACCGGGACCCATAAGATCAGGCTCCCGCAGTACACCGGCTCCGTAAGGGTGATGGTCACCGCTGCCGGGAAGGGTAACACCTTCGGCTCGTCCGAAAAGAGCGTCATCGTCTCTGACCCGCTGATGATCCTGGCAACAGCGCCGAGGGTGCTCTCGCCGGGAGATAAGGTGGCGCTTCCGGTGACGGTGTTCGCACAGGAGAAGGGGATAACTGACGTGAACGTGTCAGCCACCGCCAATGAGATGATCATCTTCACCCAGGCTTCAGGGGATGTCCGTTTCAGCGAACCGGGCGACAAGGACCTGGAACTCCTGTTTGCCACTGCTGACAGTCCGGGTACTGCCGCCATCAGCGTCACCGCCGAAGGTGGCGGGGAGAAGGCTTCATACAGCCTTAACGTTCCCGTACGCTCTCCCAATCCCCCCGACAGGAGGGCTGAGACGAAAACCATTGCCCCGGGACAGAAATACGATAAGAGCTTTGCCCCGTTCGGCCTGAGAGGAACATCCGCAGTGTCAGTGGAGATATTCACGCTGCCGTCGGTCAACCTGGGCCGCAGGCTGAAGTACCTCACCTCGTTCCCGCACGGATGCACCGAGCAGATCACCTCTGCCGCCTTCCCGCAGGTATACCTGCCTGACCTGCTCGGTTCAGGACTCCAGGATCCTGCGGTGATCCGCAACAACGTGCAGGAGGCGCTGCGGGCTGTTGCCTCCAGGCAGATAGCCTCGGGAGCGCTGACGCTCTGGCCGGGGGGAGGCTATCCTGACGACTGGGTGACATCATACGCCGGGCACTTCGCCATCGAGGCGCAGAAAGCCGGGTACACTCTGCCGGCAGGATTCCTGAACAAGTGGACTTCCTACCAGAGATCACAGGCCACGTCATGGAGGTACCAGCCGCAGTATCGCTATACAGCAAGTGACCAGGCTTACAGGCTCTTCACCATGGCCCTGGCCGGTTCGCCCGACAAGGGCGCAATGAACCGCATGCGCGAGATCACCGACCTGCCGTCGCTGGCGAAGTGGTTCCTTGCAGCAGCCTATGCAACCACCGGCCGCACCGAGGTGGCACAGACACTGATAGACGTGCGTAACCTGAAGACCGAGAGCGACTACGCTTACTATTACTACGGCAGCACCCTCAGGGACCAGGCGGTGATACTCTATACCCTGACGCAGGCCGGCATTCAGGGCGAGGCGCTGGAGCTGCTGAAGGAGGTGGCATCATCGCTGGGCAGCAGCGCCTGGTACAGCACCCAGACAACAGCATGGGGACTATTTGCTTATATGAACTACGCGAAGAAGATGAAGAGTGATGCCGGCAAGCCGATGAAGGCAACGGTGGAGTTCAACGGAAACCGCGAGAAACTAAGCGCCGACGGCGGAGCAATCATGAAGAGCTTCACTCCTGACGCCTCAAACAAGCTTACGGTTGAGAACGAGAGCGACAACCCGCTGTTTGTGACATTCACCGAGGAGGGGGTGCCGCCGGTGGCGGATATGACCGTGAAGGAAAATAACCTGTCGATGAAGGTGGCTTGGCTCGACATGGAGCAGAAACCTGTTGATGTGAGCTCACTGGCACAGGGCACAAGCTTCCTGATGACGGTTGACATCACCAACACCACCTTCAGGCAGGTGGGTAACCTGGCGCTGACGCAGATGGTACCATCGGGATGGGAGATACAGAACACCCGGCTGTTTGAGGCAGGACTGCAGCTGAAGGAGGGTGCATTTGATTACCGCGACTTCCGTGATGACAGGGTTTATACTTATTTCAGCCTTAAACCGGGTGAGACGAAGAAGTTCTTCATCATACTGACAGCCTCGTACCGTGGCAGCTACAGCATGCCTGCGGTGGTCTGTGAGGCGCTCTATGATGAGTCGTTCTCCGCCCGGAGGCCGGGGTTTGGAGTGGAGGTCGTGAAATAGATCTGTCTGCAGTCTGCAGTCGGCAATCGGCAGTCAATCAATAATTTGCCAACCATCAACTGCCGACTGCCGACTGGTACTGCCGACTG
>CAYYEH010000096.1:0-9020 GCA_964470815.1 uncultured Rikenella sp. | reverse complement strand
CAGATGTCACAGATGTATGGCATGTCACAGGCTGACCTTGAAAAAATGAAGAATGCCAAGAACATGTCAGATGCTGACAAACAGGCTCTTGCCAACAAAATGATGACACAGCAGGCCAATATGACCATGGATGAGGCAAAAAACCTCGCGAAGATGAGTGAGGCAGGCAGACAGGCATATACAGAAGCCTATGCAACGGAAGCGATGGCAACTGCAAACACCGATCCCAACCAGGCTGCCAGGAATGACTATGCCAGGAACCTTTATAATAATAATGTTGCACAGCAGGCTGCATACTCAAAGATCAACGAAATCAACAACAGGATAGTTGCCCTGTACGCTCCAGTCACCAATGATCCTGAAAGGCAGAAGATGCTTGACAGGATAAGTGCGTGGAACAGCAAGCTGACTTCAATGATGGGAATAGTCAGTGACGGTGAGGCCCGCATAATGGACTCACTCAGCCTGAGAATACAAAATGAACAGATAGCGTACTGCAACAAATATACGCCTCAATACAGGACTGCACTTCGCAAACACCTGCAGATAGTCAAGGCATCAATGCCCGAATACATTAAGTTCGGAGAGATTTCAGCCGCCACCACAAAATCGCAGACTGGCATTGACATGCCGGCAGAGGGGAAGGAACTTGCCTCCATTGAAGCAATAGCCGATTACCTCAGGGCACTGGAAGGGGCTTACAAGTACAAGCTTTACTATTCTGATGAATACTGATTACCCTGTTTTCAGAGGTTTCGTACTGTACATATAGATTAATATCTGATTGCATGAGACACATACTTGTGTTACTGATGCTGTCCGTGTCACTTCTGATGAACGGTCAGACCGGCCAGTCGACGGAACAGATCAGGCAGCGGATGGCTGAGATCAGGAGAACCACCAACTGGGATGACCCTGCTGCTGCAGCGAAAGCCAATGCCGAGATAAAAAAACTGGCAGCACAGATGGGCGGTGGACAGCCTCCTGTGAGTTTCGGCAGCGGACAGGCCGGAAAGGCGGAACCAGCCAGGCCGGAAACAATCGCCGTAAAGTCGTCCGATGTCACTTCCGGAAATATAGCAGCAATCGCACAGCGGTTTTACTCCAGGTCATACAAAACACTGGATGCGGCCGGCAAAACACAGTTCGACCAGCATTTCAGGGAAGCGGCAGCGGATGACTTCACATTCCGGTCAGTAAGGAAACTCTCCGGCATCGGCGGAGTGCTCATCAGCATGGGTGATGACCATAACCTCGCATGCGTGTATCTTGCAGCAGCCGTCAAAGCCATGCCTGATGACACACTGAGTGTGAATAACTTCGGGGCATATCTCAGAATCATTGACTCAGTAAAAGCTTCCATTCCGGTACTTCTGTATGCAGACAAACTGTACGGAGAAAGTCCGATTGTGCTGACACAGCTTGGCTGCAGCTACCTGGAACTCGGTCATGAGAAGGAAGCCGAGAACTATCTTAAGGAAGCTCTGGAGTATAATCCCGGTTTTGGTCAGGCCCATACGGCTCTCTGTGAGCTGTATATCAAGCAGGGCAGGCTGGAAGATGCGCTTGTTGAGTTGTTTGCAGGAGTAAAAGGGATGGGGGCCTCCTATGCAAGAGCATCAGGCAACTACGCCTACCTGCAACAGCAGGCTGAAAAAGCAGGTGAAAACGGCAACCAGAGCGCCAGGGAAGCATTCCGGGATGAGACCAGGAACCAGATCAGTCCCGATGATGCCCTCGCACCCCTGGTGCCATCTGTTGATCGCCTTAAAATGCCATCCTTTCCAACTTGCCAGAAGATAACCGACTGGATGGAGGGAGGCGGATACGGTACTTCCGTACAGGCATATAACCGGATGCATAGTATGCTCATGAAGTTTTCCGAAGATTTTCTTCAGGTCCATAAGGAATTGCCGGAGTTGCCTCCCAATGCCGTACTTCGTGATTATCCCAATGAAAGATTTGCCCTCGACTGCATAACAGAGTTTTTCTTCAGGGAGTCGGAGGAAGAAGCCCATGACTTCAACGATGCTTATGATGCAATAATGGATGAAGTCAATGCAGAGGCAGAAGCGTATCTTCAGAACAAGGAGACGTACACAAAGGAGTACGTGCGTTGCGTGGAGGGCTGCGGCGGCGACGGCTACTGTATTGAGGAGTGTCACCGGGTATATTGCACGAAGGAATGTCCTGCAGCCAATATCTATAATAAAAGTCTGCAGGGGCACTGGGAAGATTACCTGTACCAGTTCAATGAAACTGTCGACAGGCAGAAGGAGATTCTGAATGACCTGTATGAATTTTCAGCCCAGTGGTTCTCGAAGATTGAAAGTCCTTACTGGAGTAAGATTTATGCCTATGAAATACAACGGGTTGCCCTTTCGGCGATCATGAATGTCTACTCAGCAAACGCCAGACCCTTCCAGTGGCCTGCGCATAATGACTGCGGCACCGACTGCTCCGCATATGCCAATCCTGCACCGCCTCCCCCTGAAGATGCGGAGGAAAAGGAACCCAAAGGAAATGAATGCCCTGAAGATAAAAAGCTCAATATCGGCCTGGGGATATGCAGTATCGCACTTGATTGTGAAAGTGCAGAATTCGGTTGTTCGGCAGGTGCCGCTGTTTCAATAAAAAGAAATTTCAAAAATAAGAGCACCACCACTTTTCTTGGTGTCGGCGCGGAGGCAGGGCTGGGATTTGCACACGCTGAGGCAAATGCCGGGGTTACCATGACAAGGCATGATAACGGCGACCTGGATGTGGGTGTGAAAGGTGAACTTACCGGTACAGTCGGCGCTGGCCCCGGGTCAACAGGTAAAAACTATGAGGTGAATGTCACCGTCATGGAAGGTTTGAGAACTGAAACCAAGGACGTGATAGGCATTGGTTTTTAATCATTAATTATTCCAGGATACAGGGATTTACATAAATGACAGGCGCTATAATGAAAAAGACATTTTTCTGCATGCTCATGCTTGCAGCGGCATTGAGTTCACCCGCACAGGATAACGCCTCGCTTACTGACAGGCCGGGCACCTTCGAGATTCTCAGCCGCACTGACTACGCCTGGCCCGAATGCGGATTCACACAGGCTGACATGACCGCCAATCTCGAAAGAATCAAGGATATAATTGAGGTGGTCAGGCAGAATCCTGTTCTTGGTGACATCAAAGGCTTTGCCGGCCGGGCACGGCTCCATACCATGTCAATGACCTGTAAACGAGAGGTGTGGTACGGTGTACCGGTAAGAGTCGCCTTTGAAATATGTACTTTCTTTTATAACAAGGAAGGCAAGGTGACCTACAATACAATAGAGCCTCCATCATGGTCACTCTACACCAATGACTTCATTCCGGGTTGGTCTGATATTTTCGACATTAAATATTCCTACTTCACTGTTCCGTTGAGGAAGAAAACCGTGGAACCCGGCATAGATGTCTATGACGGAGAATGCTGGGTCCTCTACAACCCTGACCGACCTCCCTACTGGATCCCGGTAACTGTGGAGGAGGCTTTCAGGGCAGCAAGAGAGTTCTCCGCGAAAGAGACGAATGAGGTCGCTGCAGCATACAACAGGGAGTTTCTTGACCAGGAATGGGCAGCGATACCGGAGGAGGACCGTCAGAAACCGGCATATTTCGGCGGCGGACTGGCACGGGTATCAGCTTCGCCCGGCTATGGCGGGCAGGACAGCATCTTCCCTCAGATAATGAAGGCAAATCCGGCCTATCCTGACAGGTCATTACCCCGTTCAGCCATCCAGTTCATCTGGTTCAGATCGGTGCAGAACAAGCAATACATGAAAAAGGAACTTGACCAGTGCAGGGAATACATGAAGAAAGGTTCCGGCAGTGGCTGTGACCTTGCAAGGTTTGAACTCTCATTCGGCATGAATGATATTCGAAACCTCGCAGATGAGATAGGCAAATAGACTTGGAATTCAAGCAAAATGAATTTTTCACGGGTTATGCACTTACGCATAGGACTTTCATCATCCAACATGCGACTAAAATGAAAAAGAGGCTCTTTTTATTATTCCCGCTCATACTCTTCACAGGAGTTCTCCCTGCCCAGAAAAAAAAATTCCTGACTGACAAGCAGGGCGAATATATAGTTAATAACCATCTCAATAAATGCCCGGGGTTTGATTTTGCAGCCTATTCCGGGAATCTTAAAGTCATTACCGACTGGTTCCGCAAAAACAATCCGGTTTTCAATCCGCCAAAAGGATTTGATGCAATTGTCACAATGGGCGGAAATCTCTGCGATGATAACAGACATTCATTTTATTACGGGGTGATGAGCTATATCCATTTTGCATTCTATTATTTCTATATGCAGGACGGTACGATGAAACAGGCAACCGGCTGGTCGGCTCATGGTACCGGGATAAACATAAACAATCCGATAACCAATATCGGACGCACCTTCGATGAGACCGGGTTTAAAACCGACGATCCGCCGTCCCTGAAACAACCGCTCGAGAAAGCACTTGCAACCCTGAGGCAATACTACATCACAAATCCTGTTGAAAGGGAAATATCCCCCGGTGTGACATTATTCAGGGGCGGATATTTACTAGTCTTCAACCCTGACAGGCCGTGGATATGGAAACCGGTTACGGTCAGGGATATCATGGAGGCCGAACTGGCCTATTACAAGGTAAAAAAGGAAATTGACAGCATCAACTACCAAAAGACCCTGGAGAAATGGGCAAAACTGAATTTTAAACCGCCGGAAACGGCCACTGTATCAGTTTATGACATGATTAAAAAGGAATACGGTGCTTTTTCACCGGAAGAATTGAATAAGCCTGCATCTGTCAGCAGAGGCGACGGAGATATTTCAGGGATCAGGGCTGATGGACAGGGAATGCCAGTCATGAGGTTCAATCCGGAGTGCTGGGACCGCACCCTCCCACCCACTGCAATACAGTTCATCTCGCTTGAATACAAACCCGCCTCAGAGGAAGAGCTTCAGCAGTTTTTCAGGAGGAATGACGGGCTTACCGACTATGTCAGTCTGTACATGAATAACCTGCCTGTCGCAGGATTGGGTGCATTGATAAACAAAAAATGACCGGCCTTCAGGTCATAATCACTTAATATTATGAAAAAATTTCTGCTTCTGTCTGTACTGGGATTTTCGGCCCTGGTTTCTTCCGCCCATCCATGTATGCCCGAAAATCCGGTATCAACCGGCCCCGGCAAAGGAAAGACCGACAATCCTTCATATACCGGCACCCGGGATCAGGATCGCGGCCTGTGGCTGCTTACTGCCAGGATAACTGAAAGCAGAACCATGCAGAAGGATACCCTCATAAGTTTCATGGCCGGAGATAAGCAATGGGACAAAGAAAGACATGTCACAGTAAGAACCTTTACAAGTGGCGAGATTACGGCGGTCATTGAAAATCAGGCCGAAGATCCCGCCAGTGAATTCTGGTTCCATACAGATTCCGGGGAACCTGTGAGTATTAAAGTAACAGGCCAGGGCTCACACACTGAATCCTCAAGATACAATGAGACAATTGACGGCAAACTGATAAGTGCAAATATCCGGGATATTAATGTTTCAGGATCTCCATATCCCGGAGCCTCATTAATGTTTTATTATACTCCTGACAGCAAAAGTGCCTCCGTCGGCATTACAATAAATGCCAGCGGGACCGACAAGGGTCGGATGTTTTACGACGAATGGAAGGATTACGGCAGTGATCGTGACAACTATAGTCTTTCATGCTCAGCCGGTTGCGATGTGTCAAGTGACAACGGCTGCAGGATCATCAAAACGTCTGCGGGATACCAGGCAAACTGGAGAAAGAGCGAGAGCAGCCAAAGACATACTGTTGACGGTACTGAATTCATCACGACAGAAAGCTCCCTGAGCCTTACTATCAAGCCATACAAGGAACCTGACAAGCCTGAAGTGACTCTCTATGGTTGTTCGGAACTCAGTATGGAAGAGCAGGGTGAAATCATGGCATCAGGAAAGCCTGAAGGTGGGAAATTCAGGTTCTGGGTTGAGCCAGACGCAATTCTCAATGTTGAATCCGACGGTGAATCGTCGGCCATTCTTACCGGCGCAACACCGGGCAAAGGCACACTGTATGTTGAATACACCACTCCCATGGGTAAGACAAATACGACATCCCAGCAGGCTTCTTGCGTAAAAATCGAGAATTACAATGGAGGACAGTCAATCCCGCAGATCGCACTTTTCGATGTTGACGGGAAAAAACTGCCGGGGGTACTTAAGATTCCTCTATCGGCTCAACCCTCAAACATAGAAGAACTTGTCGATTTTGTACCTGCTGACAAATCTGTTCTTGCAGCAGTCGGTCTGCCGGGAGCGGTTGAACTTACAGGTGCAAAGGCAGGAAAAACTTCCCTTAATGCAGTCACAAACTGTGGTCATGAAACAGGTCCGACAGTTGAAGTGGAGGTTGTCAACTGCTCTGATGAGACAAAGGCCAAACTTGCCGAAGAGATGCGGATAGCTGAGGAAGCCCGGAAACAGGCATATGAGGAGATTGGAAGGATTCTTGGTTCTGAAGACTTTGCAAAGGCAGCTGACCGTATTGCTGAATCCACCGGCAACCTTGCCATCAAGCTTGGCGGAGCTATTATCGGTTCGCTCAGTGGAGGTAAAGCTACTGCCGGGGTTAATACCGCAGCAAAAATTTATGGTGTCGGTTCAAATCTCTATGACTTTGTCAACAGCCTGGCGGCAGGTGAAAACCTTGCAACGGCAAGCAATCTGGCACAGATGATAGTCGAGCTCGGAGGTACTGAAAACCAGCAGGCAGTGGCAGGTGCAATAGAAACTATTCAGGCAGCCCATGAGTTTGGCAAGGACCTTGGCCAGCTCATAGCTACCGACAGAAAGCTGCAGGAAGCCGCCAAATGGGCAGAGCACTGGAACAAGTATGTCGAGGATGTGGTACGTCGACAGAGGCTCTGCCGTGACAGTCAGAAACCACCACAGGCTGCGGAACAACCACCGAAGGAACCGGTTTCTCCCAAGCCTGACCCGGAAAAACCAGCTCCTCCGACCGAAAAGCCAAAGCCAAAGACAGAGGATCCGTCAACAGGAAAGCCTCCTGTAGCAAATCCGGCAGGAAATGATCCTGCAGGAGGTAATCCTGCTGGAGGTGAAACTGCGGGAGATAAACCTTCCGGGGGTGAAACTGCGGGAGATGATCCCGGCGATACCGAAGTACCTCCTGTTCCGCCTGTAAATGAACCAAGACAGATTGGCCTTCCCTATAAGCCTGGCGAAGACTGTGGTTGCAGCCGGTCAAGGGAAATCACAGGTACTTCAGCAGGATTCTCCGATCTGGAATCAGGGTTTGCAAACCTGGGTAAATGCGTTGAAGATTTCAGTACCGGACCTCTTTCCGGGTATGTAAACACCCTGAAAGGATGGAAAGAGGTGACAGATAACCTGGACAATGCTGTCAAGGCCGGCCCTGAAGAGCTGAAAAAAGCTGCCGGTGAAGCTCTGCCGCAGATAAAACTGCTTTTGGAAAGTACGAAGTCATTCGATGAGGCTGGCAAAGCTTTCTATGAAAACTTCAAAACCTGCCCGGAATCAATGGCATCAGGAGTGTCATTCATGAGATCGGCATTTGTAGTAACGATTGACTCCCTGAGCACAAAATATTAACCCGGGCAAAACTGGATTAAGACTACAAGAAGTCGGAAATATTGATCAACTTTGCATCCCGGAACATTGTTTTAATGTCATTAACAATCCCGGGGGATCATCATGTCTGACTGGAAAAAAGTATTCACCATAATCTTTTCCGGCCAGCTGGTCTCCACGCTGAGCAGCTATGTGGTTGCATATGCCGTGATATTCTGGCTCAGCGTTGAGACCCGCTCGGCAGAGGTACTGGCATACGCCACCATCGCCTCACTCCTGCCGCAGATGGTTCTCGGGCTCTTTACCGGTGTGTTTGTTGACCGGTGGAACCGTAAGCGGACAATGATTTTTGCCGATCTGTTCATTGCGCTTTGCACCCTGGCGCTGGCATCCCTTTTCTGGATCACCGAGCCGAAGATCTTTTATGTATATCTCCTGCTGATGATGCGCTCTGCAGGGATGGCTTTCCATGTGCCTGCAATGCAGGCCTCAGTGCCCCTGCTGGCCCCTCAGGACAAGCTGATGAAGATAGCTGGCATAAACAACATGATCCACTCGATAAGTACCATCGCCAGTCCAGCCCTGGCTGCACTGCTCATAAGCCTTTTCGAGCTTCAGTGGATATTGCTGATTGACGTTGCAGGAGCATTGATAGCCGTGGCCACACTGCTGATGGTACGTATACCAAACCCTGCAAGAAACGAAGAGGCAAAACCGCATCTTCTGCGGGAACTGCTCGAGGGGCTGAAGGAGATTTACAGCAAGCCCGGACTGCTATGGCTGTTTATTCTTGCTCTCACTGCAATGTTTTTCATAATGCCGGTAGCAGCGCTCTTTCCGCTGATGACCCTCGAACATTTCAAAGGAACAACCTACATGATGAGCATAGTGGAAATTGCCTGGGGTGTGGGAATGCTTATAGGCGGAGCCATAATAGGCCACAGGCGGCTCAACAACTTTAAGGTGGTGCTTATCAACATAACGTACCTTGTCCTGGGACTTACTTTCGTGTTCTCCGGGATACTCCCTCCGTCTGGATTCGTATGGTTTGCAGCAGTGACCGTGATCGGAGGCATAACCATGACACTCTATTCAGGGTCATTCACGGTAATAGTGCAGACCATGGTTGAACCGTCTGCGCTGGGGAGGGTCTTTTCACTCTATTCGAGCATAACCCTGCTGCCATCAATGATAGGGCTCCTGGCAACCGGGTTCATCGCAGACTCAATCGGCATAGGCAATGCGTTCATTATTTCCGGCACAGGTATTGCCCTGATGGGGATCTCTGCGTTTATGATTCCGCCCATCAGGCAGATGGTGAAAGCAGAGACAAGGTTAGAGGCAGAAGGCAACAGGCAGTAGAGACAAGG
>CAYYEH010000095.1:0-9104 GCA_964470815.1 uncultured Rikenella sp. | reverse complement strand
GTCTTGAGGTTGAAGGCATGGAAGAGTGGGTTTCCGTCAGGGGTGGAATGAAGGGTGTTGTTGTAGGCAGGGTGCTCACCTGTGAGAGACATCCTGATGCTGACAGGCTGAGTGTCACCACTGTTGATACAGGAGGCACGGAACCTCTTCATATCGTATGCGGCGCTCCCAATGTGGCTGCCGGTCAGCTTGTGGCTGTGGCATTGCCGGGCACCATGGTATTCCATGGCGACGAACAGTTTGAGATCAAAAGGTCAAAGATAAGGGGTCAGCTCTCTGAGGGTATGATATGTGCTGAGGATGAACTTGGCATTGGCACTGACCATGAAGGTATAGTGGTCCTCGGCAAGCATGCCAGGCCCGGCATGCCGGCAGCAGAATATTTTGGGATCACAACCGACACTGTGTTTGAGATTGGCCTTACGCCCAACATGATAGACTGCAGCTCGCACTACGGGGTGGCGCGGGTTCTGGCTGCATATTTCAACCTGCAGAAGCCTGTCAGGGCAAAGCTCCCGGAAATTTCCGGGTTCAGGAAGGAAACAGACAAGGGCGCCATTAGTGTCACTGTAGAGGCACCGGAAGCCTGCATACGCTATTCCGGGCTGACTGTGCGAGGAATTAAGACAGGACCGTCACCCGCATGGCTACAGGAAAGACTAAGGGCCATAGGACTCAATCCCATCAATAACGTTGTTGATATTACCAACTTTGTCCTGCATGAGACAGGGCAGCCTCTGCATGCCTTTGACATATCTGCCATATCAGGCAACACTGTTCGTGTCAGGCATCTTCCGGACAAGACTAAATTCATTACCCTTGACGGAGTTGAACGAACACTTGCGTCAACAGACCTTATGATCTGCAACCGGGATGAAGGTATGTGTATCGCCGGAGTCTTTGGCGGGCTAAGGTCAGGCGTTACTGAGGCAACCACTGACCTGTTCCTTGAGAGTGCAACATTCAGCCCGGTGTCAATAAGACGTACTTCGCGAAGGCATGACCTGCGAACCGATGCATCATACCGTTTTGAGAGAGGGACTGACCCGGAGATGACCCTTTATGCACTCAGGAGAGCCGCACTGCTGGTTAAGGAAATTGCAGGCGGGGAAATTACCGGGGATGTGGTTGACATCTACCCATCACCGGTAAGAAAAGCCGTTGTAAGATACTCGCTTGAACGCATGAAGAGGCTGATCGGCAAGGAAATCCCCGTGGAAACCGTCAAGACCATCCTGTACTCCCTTGACATACATATCACCGCTGAGGAACCCGGTTTCCTTACAGTAGAGATACCAAGCTACCGTGTTGATGTCACCCGTGAAGCCGACATCACGGAAGAGATACTGAGAATCTACGGGTATGACAACATCGGCATCACCAGTGAGATGCACTCTATGCTCTCTCATACTGAAAAACCTGATCGCGAGAAGATTGCAGCCAATATGTCTGACCTTCTCGCAGCCAACGGATTTGCCGAAATAATGTGTAATTCTCTCTCACCTGCAGCATGGTTCGGGATGACGGGTGATTTTGAGACGGAGACTATGGTAAGACTCGCCAATCCGCTCAGCAGTGATCTGAATGCAATGCGCATGTCGCTCCTCCCCGGGATGCTGAATACGATAGCCTGGAACATCAACAGGCAGAACAACAACCTCAGGCTTTTCGAACTCGGATATACCTATAAAAGGAAGGAGGGTAAGGGCACCCTCGAAATAACTGACAACTTCAATGAAAAGCAGGTACTTGCCCTTGCTCTGGCAGGGAACATGAATGAAAAGCGCTGGAATGCTCCGGAGATGCCGTCAGGCTTCTTCCACCTGAAGGGGTATGTTGAGATGGTGCTGTCACGATTCGGTATCAACCGGAGGGAGACTTTCATGACGGATGAGAAATCCGGGTGGTTTGCCGAAGGGATAAAATACACTGCGGGAAGCCTGGATGTGGCATCCTTTGGAAAGGTATCCAGGAAATACCTGGCGATGTTCGACATCAGGCAGGAGGTTTTTTACGGCGAAATTGACTGGGAGAATGTCATCAGGCTGGTAAAGGGCCGAACCATCAGGTACAGCGAACTTCCGAGGTATCCCTGGGTACGGCGCGATCTGGCGCTGCTCCTTGACAGGTCAGTAAGATTCAGCCAGGTGCGCGATCTTGCTTTCAGGACCGAAAAGAACATCCTTCATGATGTTGACCTGTTTGATCTCTATGAAAGTGAATCCATCGGGAAGGATAAGAAATCATATGCCGTAAGTTTCATCCTTCGTGATGACAGGCAGACCCTTACAGAAAAGAATATTGAGAAGACCATGGGCGCTCTTGTAAAAGTCTTTGAGCGTGAACTGGGGGCTACACTGAGATGAAGAAGCTGCTTGGCAGGACACAACACTACTTCTCGCTGGTTAAGTTCAGTCATACAGTCTTTGCTCTGCCGTTTGCCCTTGCCGGGTATTTCATTGGCGCCACAGAGCCGGGATACGGCTTTTCCCTCAGGACCTTCCTTCTTGTGCTGGCATGCATGGTTTTCGCTCGCAGCGCGGCAATGGCATTCAACAGGTGGGCCGATATGAGGTTTGACTCCCTCAATCCACGCACCGCAGTCCGTGAAATACCTTCCGGTAAGATATCTTCCCGCCACGCCATGATCTTTGTCATTGCCAGCTCGATGCTGTTCATCGCCTCAGCAGCCCTTCTCAACAGGCTGACGCTTGTACTATCTCCTGTGGCGCTGGCGGTCATCCTGGGTTACAGCTATACCAAACGCTTCACTCCGCTCTGCCACCTGGTGCTGGGACTGGGGCTGAGCCTTGCCCCTATCGGAGCCTATATAGCGGTCACCGGCAGTTTTGCGATGTTGCCTCTGGTTTACTCATTCATAGTGCTTACCTGGGTCAGCGGTTTTGATATTATCTATTCACTCCAGGATGACCAGTTCGACCGTGAAACCGGGCTCTATTCCATTCCTGCCGTGATGTCACGGGGGAAGGCCCTGGCAGTGTCAGCGGCGTTGCACCTGGCAACCGTTCTCCTGGTAGTTGTGGCAGGGATTGCCGGCTCCTCCGGATACATATACTCTGCCGGAGCTGCAATATTCATTTCCATGCTTGTCTATCAGCACCTGATAGTGAAGCCTGATGACCTTAGCAGGGTGAACCTTGCCTTCGGAACCACCAACGGAATAGCAGGGGTTATCTTCGGACTTGCCGTGGTTCTGGACCTGCTTCTGCTTTAAAACTTGAACACAAAGCTCACCCCGAGCAGTTCCTTGAACTGCACCATCGGGGCTTTCTTCTGCTTACCGTCAGTACCAAGTACCGGTTCTCCCCTGTCAAACACAGGAAGCTGCGTGTTGTCATCATATATCAGGTGAACGTTAACCCTGAGGTCAGTGAACCAGTTCAGAGGCATCGTCGCAATCATCTCCCAGTCGACATCAACATTCTGCGGCTTAGAAAGGAAATTGCTGAAAAACTGCACTCTGTTTGACATGTTTATCTTTTCAAAAAGGACGAGCTTGCTGTTGATGGTAAGATATGCACCGAGCTCGTTCTTCGATCGTTTGTCCCCGGCAATACCATACTTGGTCTGATTGATCCTGGCTGTGTCAGTCACAAAGGTCCCCTTGTAAGACAACGGTGAGAAGCTGATTGATGTGTTCTTGTCAGGCTTGTACTCAAGACCATAGCCGAGAATGAAGGTGGCCGGATTGAAGAATTTCGATACCATGACCGATGTGGTGTCATTCGGATAAGTGTATCCCGGCAGGAACTGAGACTTGAACTGAAAAATTCCCGAAAGATCGAACTTTCCGAATGCCTTGTGATTTACCTTGGAGTTGATCTCCAGTATATCCAGATTCTTCCTGATGCCGTCATATTTTCCCGAAGCCTGCAGTCCGAGTGCAAACCTTGCCGAGGTGGCTGAGTTGACCTTCGTTATCTTGTTATTGTAGTTCAGGGCTGATGTTACATCAAGCACGGTTGACACGTTATTTTCTCCCCCTTTGGCCCAGTTGGAGACAACACCCTGCGACAGAAGGTATGAGAGATCGGTTTTGAACTTCCATAAGTCAGGTTTCACCTTGCTTAATGCCACCCTCCGGAGTTCTTCCTGTTGTGCGGTTGTGACATTGACACGGGTATCAACATACCTGTCATGCCATGCCTGCTTCCTGAAGAGTACTCCCTCCTCAGCCCTGAGTGATATGGTGTTGCGCAACGGGCTGCCCAGCCACACTGTTACTGAATCACCTTTACCGTCAGGCAGCCAGAATCTAACCAGGTTATCAGAAAGCCCGTTAAGCCACATTTGCGTACCCCTGCCTGTTTCCGAAGTAATGCGAACCAGGGAGGAGTCACGTGTTTCGAGATACCCGATAAGGGAGTTGACTGCAGCCTGCAGCGAATCACTCAAATATGGATTCCTCAGATACCTGAATGGAAAATCGGCACCAGCCAGGGAGACTTCCGGCAGAGTATCGGTTATGACAAGGACGATGGTGTCATTGGTACTGTGCGGCAGTCTGGCCGGAATGAAGTCCTTCATCAGGACATATACCGAATCGTTAAGTTTGAGGGTATCATTATTGATGATTGGTCTGTCATCTGCGGCAAGCATCACTTTCTCGAGACTGCGTCCGGCGCTGATAAACATCTCGTCAGGCCGTGCTCCGTTGACAGCATTGTCTGTCCGCGTGGAGTCAGGAGATACCAGAGGCAGGATTATCCTGACGGAATCAAAGAGATAATAGCTTTCTGCCGGAACCCTGATTCGTTCAAATGGGTAACGTGACAGGTAATTGATCACAGTGTCTGCCGGAGGCCGTGAAGCAAGCCATACCAGGTTGCGCAGGGCTTCACGGAGAGGGTCGCTGCTGCGCTTCCACAATGCCGGTGAGGCACAGAAACGTTCAAGGAATTTCAATGACTCGTCCGTGTCCAGGAGTATATCCTGAGGCCCGTTGATGCCGGGCACGGGAGCTGCCTTTATTTGTCTCATTAATGTCCCGGTCACTGCCAGGGTGTCAGTGCGTGGTGCTGCCACCTGCGGGAGGGCAGGTACATCAATAGCCTGTCCTGCCAGGTCAAATGTGCCGGAAAGGCAAAGCACCAGCAACAGAATCTTAAAGGTTCTCAATCTCATTTTGTAATGTTTAAAGAATCCGGATTGTACCCCAAACGTAAAAAAGTTATATTTGCAAAAATAGCCGTTTCCATGAATTCCCGCCACTCCAGGGTCATAAACAGGAAGCTGATTTTCCGCAACATCAAGAACAGGGACGCATTCTGAGTCCGGGGGTTGCATGCCTCATCCCTATTATCACAACACTTTATGTCATTGTTTTATTATTCCAGGTGACAACAGGTAAGAGGCAATATTATCCCGCACCCTCCAGGTGGCGGGTCGGGAAGGCAATTGGCAGCAGAGGGCCGGGCGTATAAAAATGACCGTATGGATCATTTTAGGAAGGAGCCAGATTGCCGGGCAGACAGTAGTGTTGGCAATAATTCAAAATCGCAAATCGCAAATCCCATGAAGTTACCATATTGTGAACCGTACAAGATAAAGACAATTGAGACCATCCGCCAGACCACCCGCCAGGAACGGGAGGAGTGGATGAGAAACGCCTCATACAACATGTTCAACCTCCGTTCGGAGCAGGTATTCATTGACCTTCTGACCGACTCCGGCACCGGCGCCATGAGCGACAAGCAGTGGGGTGCCATCATGACCGGTGACGAGAGCTATGCAGGGGCCTCATCCTACTTCAGGCTGAAAGAAGCAATACATGATATCACCGGTTTTGAGTATTTCCTCCCGACCCACCAGGGCAGGGCTGCTGAAAACGTCCTTTTCTCAGTACTGGTTAAAGAGGGTGATGTAATTCCCGGCAATGCCCACTTTGACACCACCAAGGGACACATAGAATTCCGTAAGGCAAAAGCCGTTGATTGTACCGTTTCATGGGCAAGAGATATTACAAGGAATGACCCGTTCAAGGGGAATGCAGATCTCGGACACCTTGAGCAGGTGCTGAAAGAGACACCGCGTGAAAAGCTTGGCTGCATTGTGATGACCGTCACCAACAACACCGCAGGCGGACAGCCGGTGAGCATGGCCAACCTCCGCGGAGTGCGTGCACTGGCTGACAGATACGGGGTTCTTCTTGTAATTGACTCGGCCCGTTTTGCAGAGAATGCTTACTTCATCAAGACGCGTGAAGCGGGTTATGCAGACAGACCCATCAGGGAGATCACCCGTGAGATGTTCTCCTATGCCGATGCAATGACAATGAGTTCAAAGAAGGATGCCATAGTCAATATCGGAGGATTCATCGGCATGAAGGACCGTGAGCTCTTCAGGAAGGCATCAACCTTCAACATCATGTTCGAGGGCTACATCACCTATGGCGGCATGTCGGGCCGCGACATGAACGCCCTGGCACAGGGCCTCTATGAAGGCACTGATTCTGATTACCTTGAGGCACGCACCGGTCAGGTTAAACGCCTTGGTGAGAAGCTTCACGATGCGGGCATCCCGGTACAGATGCCCATCGGCGGCCATGCCATCTTCATTGATGCAGGGAAGTTCTATCCGCAGATACCGGCATCTGAATTCCCCGCACAGAGGCTTGCGGTTGAGATTTATCTGGAGGGCGGCATAAGAGGCACTGAGATAGGAACCCTCATGGCCGACCGTGACCCGGTCACACGTGAGAACAGGTACCCTGAACTGGAACTGGTCAGGCTGGCGATACCACGAAGGGTCTATACTGACAATCACATGGACTATGTTGCAGCGGCAGTGCAGAACGTCTGGGAGAGAAGGGATACAGTAAAAAGGGGCCTTGCCATCAGGTGGGAAGCGCCCATCATGAGGCACTTCACCGTGGAGCTTGACCTGTTGGGCTGATTGACAACTCTGCAACAGTTACTTTTTTCATCAGGCACTTTCCCGGCCTGACATTGACGCATGGCTGCGAAACACTTCGCAGCTGCGAGAAAAAACATATCTTTACCCTTATAATTACCGACACCCGATGATAAGATCGATGACCGGCTATGGCAAGGCCATGCTGGAGACTCCTCAGAGAAAGATCACCGTTGAGATCAAATCGCTCAACAGCAAACAGGCAGACATCAACACCAGGCTCCCCTGGATATGCAAGGAGAAGGAGCTCGATATCCGCAACATGGTCATGAGGAAACTGGAGAGAGGAAAGATCGATCTCTCGATAAACTTTGACACCATGGACAGTGAGCAGGTGCCGGTAATAAACAAAAACAATGTAAAAAGCTACTTCAGCCAGCTGAAGGAAATCAATGGCGAACTTGGCATCAGTGACGATGCCGGACTTCTGTCCATCGTCATGCGCCTGCCTGAGACCCTCCGCACAGAGAAGGCGGAACTCTCTGACGAAGAGTGGAACAGGATCGCGGGACTCACGGATGAGGCCCTGGCAATGGCTGATCTCTACCGGCTCGAGGAGGGAAAGGCGATGGAGAAAGACCTTTCCAAATCGGTTGCTGCTATCCTCAGTTATCTTGAGAACCTGGGGGCCGTGGAAGGAGACCGGATCGCACGAATGCGGGAGAAACTGACCTCAAGCCTGAAAGAGGCTGTGGGATCGGAAAACATTGACAAAAACCGTTTTGAGCAGGAACTGATCTTTTACCTCGAGAAGCTCGACATCAATGAGGAGAAAGTGCGGCTGAGAAAGCACTGTGACTATTTTCTTGAAACAATGAAAGCAGATGGTACTCATGGCAAGATGCTCAACTTCATCTCGCAGGAGATGGGGCGAGAGATAAACACCATAGGCTCCAAGGCCAATGATGCCGCCATGCAGAAACTGGTTGTGATGATGAAGGATGAGTTGGAAAAGATCAAGGAACTGACACTCAATATTCTTTAACCGGATGTGCCCGTCATACAGCTCAAAAGTGCTTATAATCTCAGCCCCTTCAGGCGCCGGGAAATCAACCCTCGTCAGCCACCTGCTGAAGTCAGGGTTTCCGCTTATGTTCTCGGTTTCGGCCACCAGCAGAAAGCCGCGCGGCAACGAGACTGACGGCCGGGAATATTACTTCATAACCGCCGGAGAATTCCGCAAGAGGATCAGAAAAAACGAGTTCGTTGAATGGCAGGAGGTTTATAAGGATCATTACTACGGGACCCTTCGCAAAGAAATTGACCGTATCCGCGATGAAGGAAAGATACCCCTGTTCGACGTAGACGTTCAGGGAGGCATTAACCTGAAAAAGATCTTCGGCGATGATGCACTTTCAATCTTTGTCATGCCTCCCTCTGTGGAAGAGCTCCGCAAAAGACTGGTCAGGAGGGGCACTGACACCACGGAACAAATTGAAATGAGGATTGAGAAGGCTGCTTCTGAATTACTTCTGGCGGAACATTTTGACAGGGTCGTAATCAATGATAACCTGGAGAAAGCCTGTATTTCAATAGTTAATACTGTAAGGGAATTTATGGACCGATCATGACTGAGACAGGGCTGTTTTTCGGATCATTCAACCCGGTGCATATTGGTCACATGGCGATAGCCAACTACATCACCGAGTACTCGCCGCTGAAAGAGGTGTGGTTTGTTGTCAGTCCGCATAACCCGCTGAAGATAAAGGAGTCACTTCTCAGCGAACGCGACAGGTTCTACATGACACAGATGGCCATAGGTGATGATCCGAGGTTCAGGGCTTCGGATATTGAGTTCACACTTCCGAGGCCATCCTACACCATTGACACCCTTGCACACCTGACGGAAAAGTACCCCTCGCGCCGGTTCACGCTGATAATGGGCGAGGATAACCTGACCACGCTACATAAGTGGAAGAATGCGGAGATGCTGGTAAAACAACACCCGATAATAGTATATCCCAGACTCTATCCTGGCAGGAAGAGCAGCAAGAGGCTGCAGGAGATTCTAGCAATGGCTTCAGTACAGGAGATTGATGCACCCATTATGGAGATTTCCGGCACCTTCATCCGCAGCGCCATCCGCGACGGAAAGGATGTCTCGTGGTTTGTGCCCGCTCCCGTATGGAAATACATCCGGGAAATGCATTTCTATGAGTAGGCGGTACCAG
>CAYYEH010000094.1:0-9426 GCA_964470815.1 uncultured Rikenella sp. | reverse complement strand
CCCGCAGACTATTGCCTGTTACCAACTGCCAACTGGTCCTGCCGACTGCCGACTGGTCCTGCCGACTGCCGACTGCTCCTGCCTACTGCCGACTGGTACTGCCGACTGCCGACTGCCGACTGCTCCTGCCTACTGCTCCTGCCTACTGCCGACTTCAATCCTAGTACTCCCTCTGCCTGTAGGGACTGCCCTGCTGCTCTTTTTTCACCTTGTCGCAGTCAAGCTCCACATTAAAGCCGGGAGGCGCTTCAAAAGCGGTTTGCCCGAGGGCCGAAAAGTCCTTGTCTGCAAGCAGCTTCTGCACGAATAATCCGTAAACGGGAAGAGCCATGTTGGCACCCTGTCCCATTGAGAGATCCTCAAAATGGATTGCCTGGTCTTCCCATCCTGTCCATACCCCTGCAACAAGGTCAGGCATGACACCCATATACCACCCGTTGGAATGATTCTGCGTAGTCCCGGTCTTGCCACCCATCTGGTTCAGCAGCTTGTATGTCAGCCTCAGCCTCACAGCCGTGCCGTTGGTGACCACTCCCTGCAGCAGTGAAGTCATCAGGTAAGCATCCTCCTCACTTATCACCTCATCTATGAATGGAGTGAATGTGGATATTACGTTCCCGTTACGGTCTTCAATGCGCGTGACATAGAGAGGCCGGGTATAGACTCCCTTGTTGGCAAAGGTGCCGTAGGCTCCCACCATCTCTTCCACGGAAAGGTCAGAGGTACCAAGGAAGATTGAGTAAACGGGGTCAATATAACTTCTGATGCCCATGCGGTGCATCAGATCCACAACAGCCTGGGGAGAAAACTGTTTCATCAGCCATGCTGAGATATAATTTTCTGACTGTGCAAGACCCCATTTCAGGGTCACCATCCTGCCATGGTACTCCTCCGGGCCGGAACTCCTGGGAATCCATACGGAGTCATTTACCTCAAAGGTTCGGGAGATGTTTTCCACCTCAAAGCAGGGAGAGTAACCGTCCTGCATGGCCAGCGTATAGAGGAAGGGCTTTATTGTTGACCCCACCTGCTTCTTCTGCTGGGTAACGGCATCATACTTGAAATACCTGAAATCAGGGCCGCCCACATAGGCTTTCACATGCCCGGTATGGGGATCCATAGCCATGAATGAAGATCTCACAAAGAACTTGTAGTACCTGATCGAATCAAGCGGTGTCATCACGGTATCAATTTCCCCTCCCCATGCGAAGAGCTTCATCGGTACCGGCGTATTGAATGCCAGGGTAATTGAATCATCGGGAATGCCGTTGCGCCTCATGCTCTGGAACCTGTCGCTCTGTCTTACTGACCTTGCCATGATCTGGTTCACCTGTGTGGTGGTCAGGTCATTTGAATAGGGGGGATTGCGATAAGTCTTTGCCCTCTTGTCAAAGACCGGTTGCAGGTTCTTCGAGAGATGCTCCACCAGCGCCTCCTCCGCATAGGTCTGCATCTTCGAGTTGAGAGTGGTGTAGATCCTAAGCCCGTCGCGGTACAGGTTATACGGTGTGCCGTCAGGCCTGGCGTTCTTGTTGCACCAGCCGTAGAGCGGGTCATTCTGCCAGCGCCAGAGAGCTTCATTATAGCCATCCTCCGAATAGAACCACGACCTCTGGGGTTCCCTGCTGTTCATAGTTGACCTGATGTACTCCCTGAAATAGGTGGCCAGACCCGTATTATGACTGTCCTCACGAAGGTCAATCCCAAGGGGAAGCTGGCTGACAGAATCAGCCACAGCACGTGAAACATAGCCGTACCGCTCCATCTGTGAGATCACGACGTTTCTCCTTCTGAGGGCGCTCTCCTCGTTTCTCAGAGGATTGTAGGCAACTGAGTTCTTGAGCATGCCAACCAGCATCGCTGACTGTTCAATGTTCAGTGAGTCAGGGGTGGTATTGAAATAAATGCGTGATGCCGAGTTGATACCCACCGCATTATAGATGAAATCAAACACGTTGAGATACATGGTGATGATCTCTTCCTTGGTGTAGCTCCGCTCGAGCTTCACTGCCGTCTGCCACTCCTTGAACTTGGTCACTGACAGCTTCGCGGCACGCACGATGGCCGGGTCATTCGAAAGGTCCCTGGGCAGAAAGAGATTCTTGGCCAGCTGCTGGGTAATGGTACTGCCGCCTCCGGTGTTCTGCCCCAGGATGATCGTCTTGACCAGTACCCTGGCCAGCCCCCGGAAATCAATCCCCGAATGCCGGTGAAACCTGATATCCTCGGTGGCTATGAGAGCATCAATGACGTATGGTGAGATATCCTCATACTCCGTCCAGGTACGGTTCTGTATATAGAACTTGCCAAGAAGCACATTATCCTCTGAATATACTTCGGCAGCAAGGCTGTTGTCAGGGTTTTCGAGCTCCTCAAACGAGGGGATCGGCCCCAGCCTGTTGGTCGATATAAGGATGAACAGTGTCAGCAGCAACACTGCCGGCAGAGATATTATCACCCAGAACCAGATTATGTTTTTCCGGAATTTCTTATCCCTCATGATACCCTCATTATAAGGCCGCTAATTTAATGATTAATACAGAAATTTTCTCAATTATTTTGAAGTTGGCGCCCTTATTCGTTTACTTTGCCCTGTTTTTAAAAAATCTCGGATGACTGAAAATCTGGTTATAGTTGAATCACCTGCCAAAGCAAAAACGATAGAAAAATTTCTCGGAAAGGACTATACGGTTGTTTCCAGTTTCGGGCATATTCGTGATCTGGTCAGGAATAACCTGGGTGTGGAGGTTGAAAAGGGGTTTGCCCCTGTATATGAAGTGCCGGACGACAAGAAGAAGGTAGTGGCCGAGCTCCGCAAGCTGGCCGGGCAGGCAAAGACTGTATGGATCGCCTCCGATGAGGACCGTGAAGGGGAGGCTATTGCCTGGCATCTTATTGCCGTTCTCGGGCTTGACCCTGCAACCACCCGCCGCATTGTGTTCCATGAGATAACGAAGGATGCCATCTCCCGGGCAGTGGAATCGCCACGCCAGGTCGACATGAACCTTGTCAACGCCCAGCAGGCAAGAAGAATCCTTGACAGGCTCGTCGGTTTTGAACTCTCACCCGTACTATGGAAGAAGGTACAGCCTTCGCTCTCAGCCGGCAGGGTGCAGTCGGTTGCCGTCAGGCTGCTCGTTGACCGTGAGCGTGAGATCATAGGCTTCAAGGCTGATTCCGCATTCAGGGTAACAGGATCATTCAGCGGAAAGAACAGCGAAGGTACTGATGTGCTGCTCAGGGCAGAGTGTCCCAAAAAGTTCACTGCCGAAACTGAGGCAAGGCTCTTCCTCGAGAAATGCAGCGGCTCCGCATTCACGGTGGAAAACATCGTTGTGAAACCCGGCACCCGCTCACCGGCGCCACCGTTTACCACCTCCACCCTTCAGCAGGAGGCATACCGCAAGCTTGGATTCTCGGTGGCACAAACCATGTCAGTTGCCCAGAAACTCTATGAAGCAGGAAAGATAACCTACATGAGGACCGACTCAACCAACCTCTCAATGCTTGCGCTCAACACCGCCAGGGAGGTGATTACGGCTGATTACGGACCGGCCTATTCCCGTACACGGCAATTCAAGACAAGCTCACGCGGGGCCCAGGAAGCACATGAAGCCATCAGGCCAACCTATTTTGACAGGAAGGAGACCTCGGGAAGCAACAATGAAAAAAAGCTCTATGAGCTTATATGGAGAAGGGCAATAGCATCACAGATGGCAGATGCAAGGGTGGAAAAGACAACCATAACCATCGGAATGTCAGCATCACCGGTAAACTTTACCGCTACCGGAGAGGTGGTGCTCTTTGACGGTTTCCTGAAAGTCTATACGGAATCATCTGACAGCAACAATGCCGAGAATGATGAAAAGACAATACTCCCGCGGGTAGACAGGGGAATGAGCCTGACAGCCGAGACCATCACTGCACTGCAGCGCTTTACATCACCCCCCCCGAGATACACTGAGGCGAGCCTGGTGAAGAAGCTTGAAGAGCTGGGGATAGGAAGACCCTCCACATATGCACCTATCATTTCAACCATTCAGTCACGCGGCTATGTGGCCCGCGAGGACCGACCCGGTGAAAAGAGGATCGTTGCCCAGCTTACCCTCGCGAAGGGAAAAATCACACGGAGTGAGAAAACCGAGATTGCCGGCAAGGAGAAGTCGAAACTCTTCCCGAAAGATATCGGGATGATAGTAAATGACTTTCTCATTGCCAATTTCCCGGATATACTTGACTACAACTTCACTGCAGGAGTTGAAAAGGAGTTTGATGAGATAGCGGCAGGAGAGATGAAATGGGATGAGATGATCTCTTCCTTCTATGGTCCCTTCCGGAAGACGGTAGATGATTCGCTTTCCACCCGTGCCCGCATGACGGGTGCCCGCCTGCTGGGAAATGATCCTGCCACCGGGCTGCCGGTGTCAGTAAAGATGAGCCGCTTCGGCCCGGTGGTCCAACTCGGGGAGGCCTCCCCTGACCAGAAGCCGAGGTTCGCCAACCTGAGGCGTGACCAGCTCCTTGAGACAATCACCCTTGAAGAAGCACTTACCCTCTTCTCCCTTCCCCGGTCAATAGGCACCTTTGAGGATTCAGAGATGATCGCCGGAGTGGGCAAGTTCGGGCCATATGTCAAACATGCCGGGAAGTTCTACTCCCTTAAGAGAGGAGTGGATGACCCATATACCATAACGGAAGAGAGGGCCGCTGAACTGATCCGGGAAAAGAGGGAGGGCGAAAAGCAGAAACTGATAAGCGAGTTCGGTGATATCATGGTGCTTAACGGCAGGTACGGGCCCTATATAATGCATGACAAAACCAACTACCGCATCCCGAAGGGAACCGATCCGCAGAAGCTGACAAGGGAAGAATGCATGGCAATTATTGAAAAAGGAGGAAAAACCAAAAGTGCAAGGGGCAAGAAGAAAAAGTGACCTTATATAATATGATTGACCTGAACCAGTATATAGATCCTGTCTGTCTTGACAAACCGGAGGTTGAGCCCCTGAGAGGGTCCGCCGCTTTCCCCCACAACGTGGCTGTAAACACCGGGAATGAGCCCCTGGGTGACCCTGAAGGTTTTTCAGTGGCCATACTGGGTGTGCCGGATGACCGTTCGTCATCAAACACGGGGGCAGCGTATGCACCGGATGCAGTAAGGAAAAGCCTTTACTCCTTCTCCCGTCTTCCGGGCAGGCTGAAGATCATTGATCTGGGTAACTTCAGACCGGGCACCTCCTTTGACGATACCATTGCCGGGCTGCGTGACGTGCTGAATCTGCTGCTCTCAAAAAATATCATGCCAGTGGTCATCGGGGGAACCAGTGCCCTGATGCCGGCAATTGACCGGGCACTCTCAGCCGGGAAACAAAAATGGTCACTGGTTTCTGTTGACTCACGGATTGATTTCACAGCCGAGAAGAGGGCACCCGATTCCCTCAACTGGATGAATGACCTCATCTACCGCAGCGGGAGCTGCCTGTCACACCTTGCTGCAATCGGCCACCAGACCTATCTCACTGACCAGCAGGTGGTGAACAGGTTTAACAGGAGACACTATGACATGATGCGTATTGGTGAAGTGCGTGCCGCGGTACATGAAACAGAACCGGTATTCCGTGATGCTTCGGCTGCACTGTTTGACATAGGGGCTGTCCGACAATCGGATGCCCCGGGAACGTGCCTCCCTTCAGCCAACGGCTTCTATGGTGAGGAGATCTGCCTGCTTGCCAGGTATGCAGGCCTCTCAGACAACCTTAAACTTTTCGCCATAACGGAAGTCAACCCCACCCTTGACAACCGTATGCAGACTTCACAGCTGGCAGCCCAGCTTATCTGGTTCTTCCTCGAGGGTTTTTCCCAGAAACAGTTCGAAGCCTCCTTCCTTGGCGATCAGACCAGCAACCGGTTTACCCGTTATCATGTAACCCTCACGGACCTTGAAGGAGAAGCGATCTTCATAAAGAGCATGATAACCGAGCGTTGGTGGATAGAAATCCGTGATTCTGCGGGCTCACCTCATTACCTTGCCTGTTCATATGAGGACTATCTCATGGCCAACCGTGACCAGGTACCGGGAAGATGGACCCGGGCACTGCTCAGGTATGGCCAGTAAATTTGGCCTCAATTTTGTGGCATGTATATTTTTTTATTTATTTTACCCGTTATATGTAAGGGCCATTTAGACGCACCCTGAAAATGAAGAAAGTCAGGATACTCATCCTCGCATTGATCATCCCGGCAGGCATTGTTTCCGGTCAGCAGGACCCGGTGCTAAGCCACTATATGTTCAGTACCCAGACCTATAATCCCGGGTACTCGGGCATGTCAGGAATGATTACGGCCACAGCCCTCACACGCCAGCAGTGGGTAGGCTTTCCGGGTGCTCCCTCAACAATGACCTTCAATGTCAATGCCCCTTTCAGCCTCTTCGGCCTCCGCAGCGGCGCCGGCCTCCTCATAGAAGCAGACAAATACGGCTTCAGCAATGACATCGAACTCAATCTCTCCTATTCATACCTGCTCCCCATCGGGTCAGGAACCCTTGGAGCCGGTTTCAGCGCCGGAATGATCAACAAAACAATCTCACCGGAGTGGTTCATCCCGTCAGGGCCCGGACATACACCTCCTGGAGGTGACCCGCTGATCCCTGAAAATGACGAATCTTTTCTTGCACTTGATATTGCAGCAGGTATCTATTACCAGGCTCTCAATTACTATGTCGGCTTCTCAGTCACACATCTTAATCAGCCTAAAATAAAATACTCGGAAACAGCCACTTACATCAGCCGTGAATACTACCTCACCGCCGGCTATATATTACAGCTTCCCAACCCTGCCTTTGAGCTTATCCCGTCGGTTTTTATAGTAAATGACGGGGCTGCAACACAATATTTAGCCACTGCAATGGTTAGATACAATAAAAAGATATGGGGTGGCGTTTCTTACAGGATGAATGACGCAATCACAGGATTTGCAGGCATAGAATTGTACAACGGTCTAAAAATTGGATATGGATATGACTTCCCGATATCGGAGATCAGAAAAGGAACCAGCGGCTCTCACGAGTTCGTCGTTTCCTACAGCTTCGACCTCGGTCTCGGAAAGAGCGTTACCAAATACAAGAGTATCCGTTTCCTCTGATGGACAGGAAAAAATAAAAATTACTTGCATATTTTAAATTAATGAGTATATGAAAAAGGTAACCCTTTTAGCTCTTACGTTAATCTTGGTTTTGAGTAGCTGTGGCTCTTTCGAATCAGGCGAGTTGACAGGCGTTCAGGGAAGGAAGAAGTTCTATGAGCCGGAGCCGTTTGAGATGGCATTTATCCCGGCCGGTTCCTTTATTATGGGGCCGAGTGACCAGGACCCGCTGCGCGCAATGAACAGCCTCTCCAAAACTGTAACGGTGGAAGCATTCTGGATGGATCAGACAGAGATCACCAATAACAAGTACCGTCAGTTCACCAACTGGGTGCGTGACTCTATCCTCAGAACCAGGCTGGGAGAGGAAGGAATCGAGGGTTACGAATACTTCCGCACCGACGAGGAGGGGAACGTAATTGAACCAAATGTCCTGAACTGGGACGAGGAGATCGACTGGGAAGACGAAAACGTCATGTCAGTCCTCGAATCAATGTATTATCCTCCTGAAGAGAGATTCAACGGGAACAAGCAGTGGGATACCCGGCTCCTGAATTACTCATATTTCTGGGTTGACTACAAGCAGGCAGCAAAAGCCAGGTATAATTATAAGGAGCAGAAGTATGAAGGTACCGTCACTGACCTCGAAGGTAATACCACCGAAGTGAAAGACCGCTCTTCATTCATATTGCATCATGTTGTAAACATCTATCCTGATACCCTTGCATGGATAAGGGACTTTACCTATTCATTCAATGAACCGTGGGCCACACTCTATTACTGGCATCCGGGCTATGATGACTATCCCGTTGTTGGAGTATCATGGGTACAGGCACGCGCCTTCAGCGTATGGCGTACCAACTTCATGAATGAGCACCTGCGCGCACAGGGCATTGCCGATGTTCACAACTACCGCCTCCCGCTGGAGACCGAATGGGAATATGCAGCACGCGGCGGCCTTGACCTCTCAATGTACCCGTGGGGCGGTCCTTACACCCGAAACTATGAGGGTTGCTTCCTGGCCAACTTCAAGCCACTGCGTGGAAATTATATCGATGACGGTGCCGTATATACAATAAAGGTGGCATCATTCGAACCCAATGAATACGGACTGTTTGATATGGCCGGCAACGTTGCAGAATGGACATCCTGCGCATATCACCCCTCATCATACGTCTTCACTCATGACCTTAATCCCGACTATGAATACAACGCCCGTCCCGATGATCCTCCCGTGCTCAAGCGCAAGGTCATCAGGGGAGGCTCATGGAAGGATATAGCATACTTTATGCAGACATCATCAAGGGATTACGAATACCAGGATTCAACAAAATCCTTCGTCGGATTCCGTAATGTCAGAACTTATATCGGAGTAAATAACTAATACCGTTAAACCTAAAAAAATCAATTATATGGGCCTCTCGGAACTTGTTCATACCAGTAAGTGGAAAGCTTTCATGTCGAAACTTTACGGCTGGGGTGCCTCAGTCGTGATCATCGGTGCTCTCTTTAAAATCCAGCACTATCCGTTCGCCGGATTACTCCTCTCTGTGGGTCTTATCACAGAGGCCATCATCTTCTTCTTTTCGGCATTCGAGCCCCTGAAGGAGGAGCCTGACTGGAAACTCGTCTACCCGCAGCTTGATCCGAACTATTCGGGTGAAGAACTCGGGTTTGCAGCTGTCGGCGGCGGTGGCTACGGCGGCGGAGGCGGTGCCGGACTGTCACAGTTTGACAAAATGCTCGCAGACGCAGGCATTACACCTGCTGTGTTCGACAGCCTCAGCCAGGGACTGAAGAAACTCACCGAGACTACAAACAACTTCAATGCAATGGGTGACCTGGCAGCTACTACCAGTGAGTATGCCAGTACAATCAAGAAAGCCAATGAGTCACTTATGAACCTCTCCGAGTCAGCAAGGCAGTCTGCACGAAACATGAGTGATGCAAATCCTGTCTACCAGGCACTTGGTGAAACATCAAAGACCATCGAGAGTGGCGGAAAGTCATATCATGAGAAGCTCGAGGCTCTGAACAAGAACCTCTCGGCCCTCAATGCAGCATATGAACTTCAGCTGCGCGGCGCCAATGACCATGTGAAGAGCAGCGAAACCATTTACAAGGGAATGGAAGGTCTGATGAAAGATCTCACCGGTTCGGCAGACGACACAAAGAAATATCGCGAACAGGTTGCCAGACTCAATGAGAACCTCAGCTCGCTCAACAACGTCTACGGCAACATGCTTGCTGCCATGAATGTGAAATAATGTTGAGTACATCAAT
>CAYYEH010000093.1:7132-9430 GCA_964470815.1 uncultured Rikenella sp. | reverse complement strand
ATCTGTGACGACTATATGTCGAACATCATCGGTTCTCTCTACCCTGAGCTTGATATGTCAACCCCGGTCAGCTTCCCGCTGAACATAGCATGGAGTGTGGGCAAGGAGGGGACAGCAGCTCTTGTATCCGAGCTAAACAGCTGGATCATTGGATTCAAGACCACCAGGGAGTACGCAAGGCTCGAGAGGAAGTATTTCAGCGGGGCCAGGCCGGCCTCCATGGCTTCATCTGAGTACTTTGCAACCAACTCAGGCGGTAAGGTTTCCCCCTTTGATGATATCATCAAGAATTACAGTGACAGCATCGGGTGGGACTGGCGTCTTGTTGCAGCCCTGATTTACCAGGAGTCAAGGTTCAATCCTTCGGTCACATCGCCACGCGGGGCATACGGGCTGATGCAGGTGATGCCTGAGACCGGGTTGCACTTCGGTTATGATGTGACGAGGTCGGTTGAAAATAATATCCGTGCCGGGATCAGTTACATAAGGATGCTTGACAGGCTCTTCAGCCAGTGGGTATCCGATCCTGATGAAAGGGTCAAATTCATACTGGCTTCATACAATGCAGGTCACGGACATGTGATTGATGCCATCAGGCTGGCGGAAAAGAATGGCCTTGATTCAGGCAGGTGGGAAGACAATGTTTCACTGTTTCTGGAGCGGAAGGCAGACCCTGCTTTCTATGCCGATCCCGTCGTTAGAAACGGCAGGCTCAGGCAGGGAGTGGCTGTCAATGCCTATGTGGATGATATCCTGGAGCGGTACGAGCATTACCGTAACATTAAGTAAGGCAATTTGAGGCTCCGACACAGGAGGAGGCTCAATCCCGCATCCGCCAGCCGGCGGGTCGGGAAGGCAACAGTGCCGGCAAGTGATAGTCGGATTGCCTGCCGGTGGCAGTATGATTCCGGCCGTAATCTCCGTCGAAAAACGAACCTCCTGTTTATTGATAGAGAAGGTATTTTGTGCGGGTCAGCCTGAATTTATCAAGTCCCTCCTTCCATGTTTCCCTGATTGCTTCTGCGGACATGCCGCTGATGATCTGTTCACGCAACGTGCTGCTACCAGCCAGTGTATCGAAATATCCGTTGAAGAACTTCTCCTTGTCGGGGTAAGCGTTGTACATCCCGATGATCCAGCCAAGATTCATTTCAGGCTTTGGCACGAGGCCATCTTTCAGGGCATTGCGGAGATCGATGCCAAAACATGCAATGCCATTATGTTTGGGATTGGCTGATCCGAAGGAAGGCATTGGAGTGAAGCTGAATCCCGTGTCAGGTATCTCCGGTGCTCCCAGTACCTGGAAAGCGAAGTCGGTTCCCCTGCCACATGAAAGAACCGTCCCCTCGGCAAAACAGAGAGAGGGGTAGAGGTAGACGGAATTCATGTTGGGCAGGTTGGGTGACGGGATCACCGGCAGCTGGTACATCGTGCCGTGAGTATAATTGCTGCATTCAATTACCTTCAGGTCACACTGTATGCCTCCTGCCAGCCACCCTTCACCGTTGACCATGCCGGCATACTCGCCGAAGGTCATCCCATGCACAACGGGAATCGGATGTATCCCTACAAAGGAGGTATAGCCTGAGGTATCAAGAAGGGGACCGTCAACATAATAGCCGTTCGGATTGGGCCTGTCAAGCAGAATGAATGGTTTACCGCTCTCGGCACAGGCCTCCATCACGTAGCACATGGTTGTCAGATAGGTGTAGAATCGTGTGCCCACATCCTGGATATCGAAGATGACAACATCAACCCCTGCCAGGTCCTCCGGCGCCGGCTTTTTCTTCGAAGAGTAAAGGCTGATCACTTCTATACCTGTAACGGGGTCGGCTCCGGAGGTGATCACCGCACCAGCGTCGGCAAGATCCCTGAAGCCATGTTCCGGGGCAAAAATCAGTTTGACATCTATCCCTGAGGAAAGCAGTGTATCAACCAGGTGGGTCTTTCCTGTCATCGAAGTCTGGTTTGCAACCACTGCCACCCTTTTGGCCTGTAAGAGCGGCAGGTATTCGCCGGTTCTATCGGCTCCTGTCATAATGCGGGTTTCCCTGCTGCCAGAGGAGCAGGCCGTCAGGGCCAGGGCAACCAGTAAAACAGGGATTGTGATCTTTTTCATGTCAGTCAGGTTTACCGTAAAGATATATAAAAGGAGGAATTAACCCGGAGGTCCGGGCGCGGAGGCTCAGGAATCCTTGTCGGAAGAATGACCCGGGTTGCACTGGCATCCCTTGGGCCGCGAAACCTCCAGCACCGCGTCCGGCCCGAAGAGCCGGCCTGCTCCAGCACCGCGTCCGG
>CAYYEH010000093.1:2020-7032 GCA_964470815.1 uncultured Rikenella sp. | reverse complement strand
CTCCAGCACCGCGTCCGGCCCGAAGAGCCGGCCTGCTCCAGCACCGCGTCCGGGAGTCGTTCCGGCGTCTTTATCTGTAACAGTTATCGGAGAATAACTGATTCTTCACTCTTAATTCTTAATTTTACCGCGATGTCAATCGGAACCTTCATAGCCAGTCGCCTGATCAGGGACCGCAAAAAGGGAACGGCCTTTTCCCGTCCCATAAACGTAATAGCCATCATCGGGATAGCTCTGGGGCTGGCAGTGATGATCCTGGCAGTATCGATCCTTACCGGATTCAAGCAGCAGATCCGCGACAAGGTAGCCGGTTTCGGGGCGCATATCCAGGTTGTCAACTTTGATGCCAACCTCTCCTACGAAACCATTCCCGTCAGTGCATCCCAGCCCTTTGTCTCAAAGATCAGGGAACATCCCGGTATCAGGAATGTCCAGGTCTTCGCAACCAAAGCGGGTATCATCAAGACTGACGAAAACATTCAGGGGGTGGTGCTTAAGGGGATCGGCAGCGACTATGACTGGAGTTTTTTCCGGTCGAACATGGTTGAGGGGGAGCCTGTCTTTGTAACGGATACAGTAAGGAGCGATGAAGTAATAATATCACGAAAGGTGGCAGATATGCTCGGCCTCAGGCTGGGAGACTCCTTTTCGATGTTCTTCGTGCAGGACCCTCCCCGTATGCGAAAGTTCACGATAAAGGGGATTTATGAGACCAGCCTCGAAGAATTCGACAAGACTTATCTCTTCTGCGACATTAACCATATAAGAAGCCTCAATGGCTGGAGTGCAGACCAGGTCTCCGGGTTCGAGATCTTCATCAATGACTTTGACAATCTTGATTATATGACTGATGTGGTCCGGGATGCCATCGGTTACCGTGTAGCGGAGGAGGATGAGCAGCTCAAGGTTACGAACATCAGGGGGCGTTACCCGCAGATATTCGACTGGCTGGGATTTCAGGACACCAATGTGATCATCATACTTATACTTATGATACTTGTGGCCGGTTTCAACATGATTTCAGGGCTGCTGATCCTGATCCTCGAAAAGACCAGTATGATTGGTGTCCTTAAGGCACTGGGTGCAGGTAACAAGCTGATAAGAAATGTATTTTTATACCAGGCAGCCTGGCTTACCGCAAAGGGGCTGTTATGGGGCAATGTCATCGGCATCGGCCTTGCACTGCTGCAGCTTAAAACCGAAATTATCACCCTTGACCCGTCGTCATATTACCTCAAAAGCGTACCCATTAATCTTGACCCGGTACATATCATACTTCTCAACGCCGGCACGATGATTGCCATTATCCTGATGCTCCTTGTTCCATCGCAGCTGATTGCCCGTATTACTCCTGTAAAGGCGATAAGATACGACTGATAATCAGGTTTATGCAAGCTTAATAATTTTAAGTATACCCTGTCTGAATGCAAATGCCATTTTTTTTCTGCGATGTTGATTTTATAAATCGCAGCACAACTATTTCCACATAATTTTAATCCTCTGCATGGTAATCGGGGTGTTGCTGAAAGTTACGCAAACTTTCTTCTGATGGGCAGTTCCAATTGTCCTCGCTTGTGCGTAAATTGCAATTGCAATGTCAAGTGGTATGTCTTTGATCGATCCGCGCGAAAATTACGAAAGAACGAAGGAGGAGATCGGCTATGTAAGCCGTCAGGAGGCGACGCTTAATGATTATAAGCGGATCGGCTTCAAATCAGGTCTCGAAGTGCACCAGCAGCTAAAGACCAAGAGCAAGCTTTTCTGCCGTTGTCCGGCAGGTATTTATCATGATGACAATGATTTTGATGCAGAGGTGATACGTCACATGAGGCCCACACTCAGTGAGATGGGAGTCTATGACGGCACCGCACTGATGGAGTTCCGTACGCGCAAGGAGATTACATACCGTATCAATAATGAGACGGCCTGTACCTATGAGGTAGATGACACGCCACCGTTTCCCATTGACAGGGAAGCCTTGGATACAGCCATCAGCATTGCCCTGGCGGCAAGGATGAATATAGTGGGTGAGGTGCATATAACCAGGAAGCAATACCTTGACGGAAGCATCCCTACCGGATTCCAGCGTTCTGCAATAATTAGCGTTGAAGGTGAGTTGCAGCTCAGCAACAAGAAGGTGAGGCTGATACAGCTGAGCCTTGAGGAGGACTCCTGCCGTGAGGTGTCAGACATAGGTCACAGGAGGATTTACAAAACCGACAGGCTCGGGATGCCTCTGATAGAGACGGTTACGTACCCTGACTGTCTTACCCCTGATGAGCTGGCCGAGGCAGCGGAGCATATAAGGTTCCTTAACCGCAGTACCGGGAAGGTACGCACGGGTATGGGTGCTGCACGCGAAGATGTGAATGTCAGCTGCGAGGGAGGCAGCAGGGCTGAGATCAAGGGGGTTGCTCATATCAAATGGATTCCTGAACTGTCGCACATCGAATCTTTCAGGCAATATGCCCTTTTGAACATACGGTCAAAGATGCATCAGGCAATTGGTAACCCGGCAGAGTGGTCCATCCGTTCAAGGGAGATAACCGAAAAGGAGGGGATGTTTCATTTTGCCCCTGTCAGGGCAGCCCTTGACCGTGGTGAAAAAGTCATGGCTTTGAACCTGCCGGGGTGCAGGGGAATTCTTTCGCACTTCACACAACCAGGACGCATTTTTGCAGACGAAATAAGTGACAGGCTTAAGGTGATAGCATGCATCGAGAAGCCCAATATGATCCATTCCGAGGAGATTAATGGCATCAACTTCAACAGTCTCTTCCCGGAGGTGGCTATCTGGCTCTCTGCCTCGCATGAAGATGCTCAGATAATACTATGGGGACCGGCTGAAGATATTCTCACGGCGCTGGAGACAGTCGAGGAAAGAATAAAACTTGCCTTTGAGGGAGTCCCCAATGAGACCCGAAAGGCATTTGAAGACGGTACAACGATGTTTGAGAGGGTGCTTCCGGGACGCGACCGTATGTATCCTGATACTGATTCCCAGCCCATTGCTGTGACCACAGAGATGCTGGACAGGCTGGGCAGGGACCTTCCGGTGGATGTTGCGATGCGCTTTCGCCAGATGAAGGAGTGGGGCCTTCCCGAAGACACATGGCATTACCTGCTGAGCAAGAACCTTGTAGGTCTGATTGAGCGCATCGGCAATGACCTCGGGTTTGACTGCCGGGAGGTCGGGGTTCTTATCGGCCACCGCTACCGGAGTCTTGAAGGGCGTGGTAAGGTATCGAAGGGGTTCACCCGTGAAAAGCTTTATGATCTGTTTGCATTCCTGAAGGAGGAGAATCTGCTTCCGCCGGTGGCGAGAATAATGCTTCCGGCAGTTGTTGCTGTACCCTCGCCGGATTTCAGGGCTGTTCTGACTGCCACTGGTCTTCGCCGGAATTCAATGGATGAGATCAGGAAAGAGATAGAGGTGCTGGCAGACCGGTTCCCTGAAGTTTGCTACAATGGAAACATGGCAGGCATTGAAGAGTGGGTAATGGGGCAGATGCACATGAAAGCCATAGGAACCGTCAGGCTTTCAGAGGTAAGGAAAGCGGTGTCCGAAATAGTTGAGGTTAGATAGTGACAGTTATGGCAGAAGATTTTTTCCAGGGATACAAGGGTGAGGCGCTGGCGGTCTTGAAGAAGTTTAATGTCAGGGTCTGGGGGCAGAGTGAGATTGAGACTACCCGCGGTCTGTTCAAAGGAACTGTCCTGCCACGTTCTGAAAACAATGACGATCTGCATATCGTGATAAAGATCGAGAGCGGATACAACGTCGGCATTGACATCACTACCATTATACGTATGGCCGAAACCGGTTATAATAAAGCCAACTACAAAATACCGGAGAAGGAGTTTCCCTATTCTGATGACAAGCCGAATGTGAAGCTTTTCGGTACCGGGGGAACAATAGCCTCGAGGCTTGATTACAGGACAGGTGCCGTTATCCCGGCTTTTTCCCCGGGAGAGCTCTACGGTGCAGTGCCCGAGCTGGCTGATGTCTGCAACATTCGCACCGAGAAGCTGTTCGCCGTCTTCAGTGAGAATATGGGGCCGGATCAGTATAAGATACTTGCAAAGGCGATCGGTGATGAGATCGCCAATGGGATAGACGGCATTATGATAGGACACGGAACAGACACGCTTCACCACACTGCGGCGGCACTGTCGTTCATGGTACAGGACTCCCCCGTCCCGATAGTACTGGTGGGTTCACAGCGTTCATCCGACAGGCCTTCGTCAGATGCGGCTCTGAATCTCATACATGCTTCAACGGCAGCAGGTCATGGCGATATAGCGGAGGTACTGGTGTGCATGTTCGGACCCACCAGTGATGAATACGGGTTTCTCCACCGCGGAACCAGGGTACGCAAGATGCACAGTTCTTACCGTTCCACCTTCAGGACCATCGGTGATATACCGGTGGCAACAGTCAAAAGGGGAGAGGTAAAGCCGATAAAGCGTGACTACAACCCGAGGCGGGCAGACCGCAATGTAAAGATCATGCCATACTTCAACGAGAATGTGACGATGATCTATTTCTATCCGCACATGAAGGCGGATATGATCCATTCACTGATTGACAATGGTTATAAGGGGATCATCATTGTAGGAACCGGGCTGGGGCATGTGAACAGGGAGCTGTACCCGGCGCTTGAGAGGGCCCGGAAGGAGAATGTGGCCGTTTACATGACCCTGCAGACCATCTGGGGATATGTCCATATGTTTGTCTATGAGACCGGCCGTGACATGATGGCGAAGGGAGTCATTCCGCTGGGAAACATGCTCCCTGAGGTGGCCTGGGTAAAGCTTGGGTGGGCGCTGGGACAGACTGATGACCTTGAGGAGGTGAAGCGGATCATGCTGACCCCCGTCAACGGTGAGATCACCGAGAGGGAGCCGTACAACGGTTACCTGGTTTACCAGGGCGGGGTACCGGAGGTGGAGGAGTTCATCAGGAGGGTCCACAAGTAGAGTCGGCAGTAGGCAGTACCAGTCGGCAGTAG
>CAYYEH010000093.1:0-1920 GCA_964470815.1 uncultured Rikenella sp. | reverse complement strand
AGTCGGCAGTAGGCAGTACCAGTCGGCAGTAGAAGTAATTTTCAGCATAGAAAGCAGAGCACGACAACATGTTAACCAAGAAATGACTGCCGAGTGCCGACTGCCGAGTGCCGACTTCACAAAATCATTCCGTCCTTCCCGGATACACCTTCAGCGCCTCGGCGAGGGTTTCCATGGCATTGCGGAGATCGTCGATCTTCAGCACGTATGCCACTCTCACCTCGTTTTTGCCGGCGCCGGGGGTGAAGTAGAATCCCGTGGCGGGAGCCACCATTACCGTCTGGTTCTTATAGCTGTACTCCTCCAGCAGCCACTGGGCAAACCTGTCAGAGTCATCGACAGGCAGCTTTACAACTGTATAGAATGCGCCCCGCGGCAGCGGGCAGTAAACTCCCGGCATCCTGTTGAGAGCATCGACCATGAAGTCGCGGCGGGCCAGATACTCATCATAGACCTCCCTGAAGTATTCCTTTGGCGTGTCAATGGCAGCCTCTGCCACCAGCTGTCCAAGCTCCGGAGGGCATAGTCTTGCCTGGCCAAATTTGAGAGCAGCAGCCAGCACCTCTTTATTGTGGGTTATGAGTGCTCCTATACGAACGCCGCACATGCTGTAACGCTTTGAAACTGAGTCAAGCAATACAACATTCTCTCTGATTCCTTCGAGTTGCATTGCAGAGAAATGCTCTGCGCCATAGCAGAACTCCCTGTATACCTCATCAGAGAAGAGGAAGAGGTCATGTTTTCTGACGATTTCGCCGAGCTGCATCAGTTCTTCCTTCGAATAGAGCGCACCTGTCGGGTTGTTTGGGTTGCATATGAGGATGGCCTTCGTCTTCGGGGTGATCTTGTTTTCAATTTCACTTATGGGCGGTAACGCAAATTCGTTTTCAATATATGACCTGACAGGAACGATTGTCACGCCGGCAGCGGTTGCAAAGCCGTTATAGTTTGCATAGAACGGTTCGAAGGTGATGACCTCTTCGCCCGGATTGAGGCATGACATGAATGCAAAGAGCACTGCCTCCGATCCTCCGGTGGTTACAATGATCTCTGTGTGGTCAATCTCTATCCCTATCTTCGTGTAACTGTCAGCCAGTTTGCGACGGTACGACTCATTGCCTGCAGAGTGTGTGTATTCAATTACTTTCAGGTCCATGTTCTTCAGTGCCTTCAATGCCGGTTCGGGAGTATGGATGTCAGGTTGCCCGATATTAAGATGGTAAACCTTAACACCCCTTCGCTTTGCCTCTTCGGCATAGGGAACGAGTTTGCGAATCGGTGATGCCGGCATTTTCCCGGCCTTTTCAGAGATCTTTGGCATGTCAGTTAAATTTTTAGAAAACCCTGATTGTTTAACGCCCCAAATGTATTCAAATTCATATAACAGAACCATGATTTTAAGCATTAGCCTCGCCACTTTTTCCATAATGGCAACAAAATATTAATTTTGTCCCCTTGCATAGTGAAATAACGGCCTATAAATCCCAAATCTCATGACAGAAATTCCTTCAAAATATGAACCCGCATCCGCGGAGGGCAGATGGTACAGGTACTGGATGGAAAAGGGGTTTTTCCGCAGCAAGCCAGACGGCAGGGAGCCCTATACCATAATTATCCCGCCGCCGAATGTGACAGGGGTGCTCCATATGGGACACATGCTTAACAACACCACGCAGGATGTGCTTATCAGGCGTGCCCGCATGCTTGGTTTCAACGCATGCTGGGTGCCCGGCACCGATCATGCCAGCATCGCCACCGAGGCCAAGGTTGTTGCCAAGCTGCGGAGCGAAGGGATTGAGAAGAAATCGCTTACCCGCGAACAGTTTCTTGATCATGCATGGGAGTGGACACACAAGCACGGCGGCATCATCCTCGAGCAGCTCAAGAGGCTCGGGGCGTCATGCGACTGGGACCGTACCC
>CAYYEH010000092.1:0-9503 GCA_964470815.1 uncultured Rikenella sp. | reverse complement strand
GTTCCGATGTCTATCCTCACCGGGAAACTGGCAGCAAATAAAGTGCTGAAAAACAAGTAGAGTGCAGCTCAGATCCATTTTTCATGAATTTGTTTGGTTTTAGAGGAGAACCCGTTTATCCGAGGCTGTCAATCCAGTTACGGACAAGCAGCGGTCCGTATTCGGTCATGTATGATTCCGGGTGGAACTGTACTCCGCGGAAATTATGACTGTCATGTGCCAGCGCCATTATTATCCCGTCCTCACTCAAAGCCGTTACCCTCAAACCAAGGCGGGAAAAATCAATTGCAGGATCGTTATATACACCCCATGAGTGATACAAACCCGCTTCAAACTCCTTCGGCACACCCCTGAAAAGGTAGTCATCCGGATCTGATACCATCACCCTCGTCTTCACCCCGTGCCTTACTGTATCAAGCCTCTGCAGTTTCAGTCCGCATGCCTCTGCAATCGCCTGATGCCCGAGGCAAACACCCAGGAATCCCTTTCTCCGGGAATATTTCCCAAGGAGCCCGGTCATCACCGGGAAGTCTGCCGGAATGCCCGGGCCTGGTGAAAAAAGGAATCCGTCATACTTCCCGGCACCGGCCGGATCAATCCGGTCACTCTTTTCAACGTCGAAGTCGCAACGGTCTGACTCTCTCAGGATCTGGACCAGATTGAAGGTAAATGAATCATAATTATCTGCAACAAGGATTCTCGGTCTGCGGTAATTCATAAATTTGCCTCCACGGCCTGAAGAATGACACGTAAAAATACAATTAAAGAGCAAATGAACGCATGGGGCGGCTCCGGAATCCCCTTTCTCTTCATTATTGACTTTGAACAGGTCAAACCCCTGATATTCAAGCTTGATGAGATCAACCCTGATTTTCTTCTTTATGATTTAAACGGAGTCAGCAACGTCATGGAGACCGGCGACGGGCTACAACACCCCCCGCAGGCAGAGCCAACCTCGGCAAAACAGCAGCCTCATCTCATCAGCCACCCTGAGAGTTACGAAGAGTACCTCAGAAAATTCAATATCATCAGGTACGAGATAGCCCTTGGCAACACTTTCCTGCTGAACCTCACCTGTTCCACACCCGTAGATATCGATGGATCTCTCCTGGAGATATTTCATGCAAGCAACGCCCGTTACAGGCTGTGGCTCAATGACGAGTTTGTCTGTTTCTCGCCTGAAATCTTCGTGAGCATCAGTAACGGCACAATCCGATCATTCCCGATGAAAGGGACCATTGACGCTGCCATACCCGGGGCGGAGAATATCATCCTGAATGACCCTAAGGAGACTGCCGAGCACTACACCATTGTTGACCTGATCAGGAACGACCTTGGCATGGTGGCAAACCATGTCAGGGTAAGGCGTTTCAGGTATTTCGACCTGATTAAAACAAACAGCAGGAACCTGTTGCAGGTCAGCTCGGAAATATGTGGTGATCTTAATAAGGGTTACCATTCAGCCCTTGGTGACATAATCTTTTCACTGCTTCCGGCCGGCTCGGTCAGCGGTGCCCCGAAAAAGAAGACGACTGAGATCATCACAGCGGCGGAAGGAATGCCCCGCGGCTATTATACAGGCGTTGCCGGGATCTTTGACGGCGAGACGCTGGACAGCGGAGTGATGATCCGCTTCATCGAGAAACGTGGCGGAGGTTACTTCTACCGGAGCGGAGGAGGGATCACCTCATTCAGTGACCCGCAGTCAGAGTACCAGGAGATGACTGACAAGATCTATGTGCCGGTTCAGATCAGCTGATGCCTGTCAGACGTTGCCTGGCATATGATTCCTGCCAGACGATGCATGGCAGACGATGCAGGTCAGCTGATGCCGTGCCAGGTACCCTCGGAATCTCTCCTGAACGGATATTTCTTCTCAAGACTTTCAAGTATAGAGTGTAATTCTTCATGATGGCCATAACCTATCTGCCGGTATTCAAACTCCATGAACTCCTTATAAAGGTTGTGCTGCTCGGCCATAGGCATCCTGGCCTCAATCAAGGGGAACAGTAACGTGTTTTCCTTCCTGATATGACTCCTTAAAAGGGATACATACTCCTGCGATGATCTGAGAAATTCGTCAACCTTAACAGACTCGCCATTGATGCTCTTTCGCATCTTCGCGATGTAATCACGCCCCTGAACATGCTCGGAGAGTATTGCACTGATGGGGCCATTGTTTTCAAGTATCCTGGACTTCAGTATCCCGGGGATGAGAAGATCCTCTTCCTTGCCATGATGACACCTGTCCGCATAATCACTCAGAAAACCCAGCAGGTCAAGAATATCATTCCTGTCTGCCGGTTCATTCCGCTGTAATCTTTCGCTGATTTCCTGCATGATGTCAAGCGCCTGCATGATCACAACATGCTCCTCGAATAAATCCTGTGTAGCTGTTTTCATGATCCTTCTTTTTTGAGTTTACCATTAAACCGTATTATTGAAATCAGACCACCGGTCTTCCGTGGTATATATCAATCATATTGGCTGAGCCGCATTCACTCTTCACGGCTGGAAACATCCCAAAAGAAGGCTGTACTGCCGGAATGCCGGCAACACAGTCATTTGCAAACAGAAAAACAACCGGGGATGAATTTTGTTTAGCCAAATTGAGGTTATGGCATTTTTTTTTATCGATCTTTACCAATCACTTTATTCAGGGGTGAACAGTTCGTTCACATGCCCGGAACAGTCAGTCCACATGATTGTATCACATCTGAATCCCCTCTTCTGCCAGGGAAAAAAATTGCCAGGTTACTGACTCTTCATATATTTGTTGACAGCATCTTTATCACACAAATCTCCGCAAGGAATAACCCCGGAAACTGTCTGCCATGAAAAGCTTTATCAATTACCTGTACACCTCACTAGTGGCTGTTCTCCTCATCACCGGATGCCAGTCAGAGTCACAGACCACCTATTCACCTGAAACAGAGGCAAGAATAAAACTGGTGGAAAGCAGCCTGGGCGACTGGGTGCGCACCCAGTATGATACCACATGGAACCTCCCGGATAGGATGAAACACCATAAGGTCACGGGAGTCAGCATAGCGGTGGTACACAATTTCAAAACTGAATGGGCCAGGGGATACGGATGGGCTGATTCTTTCGAAAAACGCCCCGTGACTGAAAAAACCCTCTTCCAGGCAGCGTCCGTCAGCAAATCGCTTAACGGTGTGGGTGTTCTGAAGCTGGTACAGGATGGCAAGATCGACCTCCACACAGATATAAATGAGTACCTCAAGTCATGGAAATTCCCCTATGACTCCGTCTCCGGGGGCAGACAGATAACCCTTGCCGCCCTCCTGAGCCATACCGCAGGACTTACGATACACGGGTTCCCCGGATATGCACAGGGCGACAGCCTCCCCACAGTGCAGCAGGTTCTTGACGGACTTCCGCCTGCCAATACAGAAGCCGTCCGTTCCTTCATGAAACCCGATACCGCGACAATCTATTCAGGCGGAGGTACCACGATAACCCAGCTGGTTGTAACGGATGTAACCGGACTGCCATATGATGAGTACATGCAGAAGTATGTTCTTGACCCCCTGGGGATGAAATCCAGTTCATATAAACAACCTCCCGCCGGCATAGAGAGCAGCCTCCTGGCAACAGGCTATAAGGCAGACGGAACACCTGTACCAGGGAAATATCATGTCTATCCCGAGCAGGCGGCAGCCGGTTTGTGGACAAACCCCACCGACCTGTCAAGGTATATTATTGAGACCGCACTCTCATGGAATGGCAGATCCGAAAGGATTCTGACACATGATTTTACGAAACTTCGACTTGAACCCGTAATTGAAGATGCCGCTCTGGGTGTGTTTGTCAGCAGGCATGATTCAAGCTATTACTTTTCTCACACCGGAGGAAATGAAGGCTTTGCATGCTATTACCTCGGAGACGCATTAAGCGGTGACGGGGTGGTGATCATGACCAATTCTGACAACTTTTCGCTTTGCGCCGAATTGGCAAACAGTGTTGCCACAGTATACGGGTGGACAGACTATTATGAACCGGTGATGAAAACGGTTATTGATGTGGATGGCGCAACCCTGGAAAAATATGCCGGGAAGTACGAGGCCGGAGGAGAGGTCTTCACCATGAAGGTCGAAGGAGGAAAACTGCTGATCAGTCCCGCCCCCGGAGTATGGACAACGGCATATTTCACATCTGAAACCGGCTTCTTTGTCAGGGAGTTTGAGGGCGACCTGAAGTTTGTGCTGAATGCAGACGGCAGTGTTTCTGGATTCATTATCAATGACACGCTAATAAAGAAAGAGGAATAATACTACCTATTTATCCTGTCATGAAATCGCTGGAAGAGAGTGTCGCCTGGTCACTTGACGGAACCGACGCCGGAATACTGAGGTTCCTCCCATATCTCCTTCAGGATCTCCGGGAGATCGGTTCTGACCCGGAGACCATGGCAAGGCTGATTAAAGGTCACATCGTTAAGAAGAACCTGAAAGCGCTGGACCTCGGATGCGGCAAGGGAGCCGTGTCAGTGAAACTTGCCGTTGAGACAGGATGCGCCGTCACAGGAATAGATGCCCTCCCTGAATTCATCTCGGAAGCAGAAGCCTGGGCCCGGCAGTGCAACGTCAGCGACAGGTGCTCATTCGAGACCGGAGACATTAGAATAAGAATCAGCGAATTGTCAGGGTTTGATGTGGCCATCCTGGGAGCCATCGGCCCGGTTTTCGGCAATCTGGAGGTGACACTCAGAACAGTTAAAAGGGCCCTGAAAGATCCCGGGTATGTCCTGCTTGACGACGGGTATATTGAGGATGATCTGGAAACAGACTATAACAGAGCCCTGAGAAAGAGAGAATTCTACAGGCAGATTGATGCCGCAGGCTTCACCGTGGTGCATGAGGAGATTTTCGGACGGGACATACTGACCGGATCGGATGAGGCAATCTTCAGTTCAATCAAGAAAAGGGCAGCAGAACTATCGGCTCAATACCCGGAGCAAGCCGAACAGTTTCAAAACTATGTTGAGAACCAGGCATATGAAAACACGATACTTGAGACTGTAATCACTACGGGCACCTGGCTCCTCGGGACCAGGAAGAAGGCGGCAAGGGCAATTAAACAGGAACCGGGGTTGCAGACCTGAGCGGAGCCGGTCAGAACCCGGCCGGAACTGAAAAAATCATTATGATAGGAAAAGTGAGAAACCCGCATTAAGTATAATGAGAACAGACATCCACATCGGCATTTTTGACGTCATCATCTTCCTGGGTGTGTTCCAGGGACTACTCCTTTCATGGTTCTTCGTAAAGAACTCCGGCGGCAACCGGAGGGCAAACCTCTTCCAGGGGCTGTTGCTCGTTTCACTCTCCCTGGGAATCTTCGAGGAGTGGCTCAATAATACAGGTTTGATTGTAAGAGTCCTCTGGCTGACCAACTTCAGCGAGTCACTGAATTTTGCCTTCGCCCCGTTGTTTTTCTTCTATATCCGGGCCACCCTCAATCCTGAATCAAAAAGAAAGACCTGGGTACACTTCATCCCGTTCTTTTTCTGGACCCTCTATATGATCTTCGCCTTCATACAGCCTGAAGGGAACAAGTATGACTCATACATCCAGACAAAGCATCCTGACTGGGAATACATCCCATGGGATGGAACCATCTCTGATGACCCGCTCGGGATAAGGAGATTCGTCAACCACCTGATGCTTCTCCAGCTGATTGCATATTTCTCCCTGGCACTGGTAACCGTGGTGAGGAAGTTCAAATCAACTGGCGAATCACTATTCAGGACAGAGAATATTTCACTCAGGGTTGTTAGGAACTCTGTGCTGCACATCCTGATACTCATTACGCTGATGATCATCACCAGGGTCATTTTCGGAATGCGGAGCGATGTGGGCGGTTACCTCGTCGCATCTTATGTTTCGTTCATGATCTATGCCACCTCCTGGCGGATACTGGATAACTCCGACTACTTTGACTCTCCCTCCTCCTTCCTGTTCTTCCCGGCTGTGAAGTACCGCAAGTCATCACTCTCGGAAGCAAACAAGGAAGATATCCGGAAAAAGATCATACGGGAGATGGAGGAAGGCAGTTATTTCACAAACTCTCTTGCATCACTCTCCGGCCTTGCAAGACAGATTAACGAGTCGCCCCATCATGTCTCACAGGTGATAAATGAAAAAATGAACAGGAATTTTTTCGAGATGCTTGCCTTTTACCGCGTTGAACATGCAAAGAAACTTATCAGGCAGGATAAGCAGGGAAAAATTACCGTTGAGGAACTTGCAGAACTGGTTGGTTATAACTCAAAATCTTCATTTAATTCTGCATTTAAAAAATATTCCTCCAAAACTCCCTCTGAATACAGGAAGTCGGCCGACTGACCACATACCATTGTTTTTCTGATACTTATATCGCCTTCGGCGAAGGGAGTCCGTTTGTCCCTATAGGCGCGAACATCGTTCCGATAGGCTGAGTCGTTCCCGGAAAGACACCGGGTATATGTTTGCCATGAAAACCAAAAACGACAGCAATGGCAAACAATTTTGAAACCAGGACAGACCGTCAGTACTACATCGACTGGCTGAGAATTCTACTTATAATAAGTGTTTACCTCTTCCATGTGGGGATGATCTTCAACACCTGGGGATGGCATGTGAAGAATGATGTTCAGTATGGTGGCTTTCTGAGGCAGGTAATGATATTCCTTCATAACTGGCGCATGCCGCTGCTGTTCATGATCTCGGGAGCAGGCACCTGGTACGCCCTGAAAAACATCTCTGCGGGCCGCTACCTGCTTGAACGCTCCAGGAGGCTCCTTGTGCCACTGGCAGCAGGAATCTTCATCCTTGTTCCGGTCCAGGTATATATTGAAAAGATCGGGCAGTACAGTTCACTCCTCGCCTATTACCCGCATATGTTTGAAGGTATATACCCTGAAGGCAACTTCAGCTGGCATCACCTCTGGTTCATCGCCTACCTGTTTGTCATAGCCCTCATCATTGCACCGTTCCTGAATATCCTTCGCAGCAGCAGGTTCATGGCTTTTGTGGGGAACCTGGAGCCTCTCCTGACCAGGCCTCTCGGGCTAAATATTGTAATAATCCCGCTGTTTGTTTCCCAGGTCATTCTTCGAAACTACTTTGAACAGGAAACACATGCGCTTGTAAACGACTGGGCAACAATTACATACTACCTGATATTCTTTCTTGCCGGATTCATCCTGCTTCCCGTCAGGAGCATCGCCGGGGCGATGACAAGGTACAGGAGACTCTACCTGGCTGAAACAGCAGTGATGATGGCTGTGATGCTTCTGGTACAGCGGCAGGTTGATTCCGTGAGGGCTGCCGAAGTGGCCTATGATGTTGCAGCTATAGTAATGAGCTGGGCCTGTGCAGTGGCTGTCACAGGATATGGCAGGAAGTATCTCGACCGCAACTCATCTTTCAGGAAAACAGCCAATGAAGCCATCTATCCCTTCTATCTCCTCCACCAGCCTGCACTTGTGATCACCGGGTACCTGGTGGTAAGGCTTGACCTGCCGGTACTGCTGAAAGTTGTGCTGATCATGGCCTCATCACTTTTCCTGACAGTGTCAGTATACTGGCTCCTGATCAGGCCATTCAACGTGACCCGCATCTTGTTCGGAATGAAACCTCATTTCAAATCACCAACAAATAAACTTAATGTCATGAAAACAAATGAAGTAAAAAACGGAAAGTACAGCAGCAGCAAGACTGCATGTGCTGTAATGCTCTCACTGATCCTTGCATCAGTATCACTCTCTTCCCGGGCACAGGAAACGATGCCCGAGAGAACGCTCTTCGGTCCTGATGTCAGATACACCTCTGTCTGGTCTCCTGAAGTGAGGATCAGCTCAATCCAGGGAAAGATCGGCGCAACTGTCGGCGGTTACACAGGCGTCATGATCAACCGTACCTTCATGCTGGGACTGGCCGGCGCCGTGAACCTCACCCATCCTACAGTCAATTACGGTTACTTCGGCGGTATCGCCCGGGCGGTAGCATACCAGTCAAAGATGGTCCACATGAGTGCACAGATGGTCGTTGCATGGGGTTCCACGAAGGACTATGAGAATCCCAAAAGCAGCCTGTTTGACAACTTCTGGAATATCTCGGGCGAAAGGTTTATGATGACCGAACCAGGCGTGAACCTTGAAGTTAACCTGAGCCAGGGCATTACATTGGTTGCCGGAGCCGGTTACAGGTTTGTCAGCGGCATTGACCCCGACAACGAGTATGTTGATCACACTCATCTCACCAGCCAGGACATGAGTGGTGTCAGTTTCAGCATCGGGCTGAAGATCACCAAAGCCGGCAGGAAATAACCGGAGTTTTCATACGTCACATATTAAGGTCGGGCTTTTCATCCGGCCTTTTTGTTGCCCCTTAAACTGAAATACTCCAGGCAGACTCTTATTGCACATTTACCGGGTAAGGCATTAATCGCCCTCTTCCAGGCTGAACAGTTCATTTACGGGTTTGCCAAAAAACTCTGACAGCTTCAGGGCAAGAACTGTCGACGGTACGTACTTCCCGAGCTCAATTGAATTGATGGCCTGCCTTGTCACACCTATCTCCCGGGCCAGCTCCTCCTGAGTGATATTCTTTATTGCCCGCTCAACCTTAAGACTGTTTTTCATGACTCAGCGATTTTTTGGCTTTGTGAAGCATATAATAAAAACGGATAATGAAGATCACCAGGATGGTAAACATATTGAATATCATCACATAGAGAAATTCATAGTCATAGAAAAACAGGAAACAGAACAGAAGAATCGCGTAATTGATATAGGTTGCCCACAGCAATGACTCAAGCCTGATTTTTGCAATAAATTCATCTTCAGACTTTTCCCTCGAGAAGGCCACCAACAGGGCACCGATTATGAAGAGCACGCCGACAATCGTATTTGTGAGATTGTGATCAATAAAACCAAAACGGATTATCTGGCCCTTGTCAAACAAAAATGATTTGTTATAAAATGTAAATACCCTGGCATTCAAAAAGTTAAAGGTATGTTCGGCAATAATGACGTACATACCAAGCAAAGCCGACGGGATCAGGATTATCCAGCCAGGCTTCTTGAACTGATTCGGTAAAAGCAATTTCGTTTTCATAGCATATGGTTTTAATATTTGTTACAAATGTAATGCATAAATTACATTTATACAACTATAAATTACTTTTTGTAATGTATTAGTGTCATTTATGTTTCGTTACCACCACTCTGCCGTTGTCGGTCACGACAACGATCTACTGGGCATTGTCGACTGTCAGCCTGAAGACGTCGGTATTTGAATTGATGCTGGTTATCCTGCCTGATTACTGAGGCACGGCGGGTTCGCCTGCCGGCCTGTGCGATACCAGAATGAATACTGCAACCGCTGCAGAAATGCCTGTGAGGATTCCTGAGATGTAGTTCAGCTTCTTCATGGTATTATATTTGGATTATTGCAAGTTTTACAAGACCAAATTTCGTTTAAAAAGTTCATTTTCTT
>CAYYEH010000091.1:6115-9859 GCA_964470815.1 uncultured Rikenella sp. | reverse complement strand
ATTAAATGGAGGACAAATATGAAACTGAACAAAAGTGTTGAGATCAGGGAACTGCCGAAGATGACCCTTGCATACATCAGGCATATCGGCCCCTACAAGGGTGACGACAAGCTTTTTGAGCGTCTCTGGAACAAACTGTTTGCATGGGCAGGTCCCCGCGGTCTTATCGGCGGCAAGGACTTCAGGTCGCTGGTGATCTATCATGACGACCCGGGCGTTACCATCGAGGACAAACTCAGGATGAGCGTCTGCATTACCGTCCCCCCGGAGACGAAAGTTGAGGGTGAGATAGGAAAAATGGAGCTGGAGGCTGCAAAGTATGTCATTGCCCGGTTCGAGGTCAATGCACAACAGTTCCAGGAGGCATGGGACTGGCTATACGGAGAGTGGTTTCCGGCAAGCGGATACCAGCCTGACGAGAAACCCTGCTTCGAGATGTATCCAGAAGAACCGAAGGACGGCAAATTTGTTGTTGACATTTGTGTCCCTGTCAAGCCTATGTGACTCTGACCGGGGTCCCTGCGGGAGAAATCAACGTGACTCTGACCGGGGTCCCTGCGGGAGAAATCAACGTGATTCTGACCCCGGCTACGTATTCAGGAAACCCTGACGGAATCTTAAGAGCCTGCCAAACCGCAGGCTCTTTTTTTACACTCCGGCCGGCAACGCAACGGATAATCAGTGCTTAATCCGGCCCGTCATTCTCCGTAATGATACTGAAGCCACCGGGAGAAAAAAACATCGTAAACCTGCCATTTATCCCGGTCAATGACTATCATCTCCTTATCTGCCAGCGACTTAAGCGATGCAGAGACTGAACTTGGACTGGTGAGTCCATACCGCGAAATAAATCCGCCTGCTGTGGGTTGATCAACCCCGTCCTCTGCAGCAATAGCCATCAGGAGTCTGAATTGGTGGCCCGGAAGGAGATTCCGATAATTTATGTACTGCGGTTCAAAATCTGTCATGATCCGGTGGAGCACATGGTTTACCTCTGCCACACCTATGCTCTGATAACCCTGTTCATAAATAATGCTGCAGACATACTGCACATACCAGGTATGGAGCCTTGTCCACCGGAAAATTTTCAGCAATGATTCATCATCAATCTCCCTGCCGGCTTCACCAAAGTGACCCTTGATGAATTCACCATAATCCTTTTCCGAAATCCTTTCAAGGTACATGAGCTCAGAGCTCTGGTAAAACGGACTTCCGGCAGACATGAACATGTTCTCAAGCATATGTTTGCTGCTGCCTGAAAAAATGAACGGAATGAGGGGATAAGCCTGGGTTACCGTTCGCAGTATCGCTTCAGTGTTCTTCTCAGGGTACTTGGCTATCTGCTGGAATTCATCAAATATGAAAACAATATCCTGCCTTATCTCCGAGATAAGCCTCATTATGCCGTCGAGGCCCGTGCTGATATCAGCGGTTGTCTCCACTTTAAGTTCTACTGCAGGTTCGCCGGTCAGGGTATCTACTGTAAGCTTCGGACGCAGTGAACCCAACAGGCTGAACATTTTCTCCATGAAATTCTTTTCTTTCTGCCTTACCCTGAACAGTGATGTCGAGACCACATTCAGCATTTCATTGCAGTTCATCGTTGGCAGCAGATCAGTATAAACCACAGCACTCGGTTTTCCCTTCTCCTCTGCCTGGTGTTTCAGGTGCTTCAGCAAACCCGTTTTACCCATCCTCCTGAGAGAAATCAGAGTAACATTCCGCCGCGAAGCGATGGCGTCTGCAAGCCTTTTGTACTCGTCTTCCCTGTTGCAGAAATACTCAGGGGCTGCATAACCCCCGGTAATGAACGGATTAGATATTTCGGTTTTCATGTTACGTTTTTAACGTAACGCAATTTACGAAATAATATTTGATTTCACTATAGTAGCCCGGAAAAATAAGGTTGCCATACTTTCACCAATCCGTGGGCATACTGCCACAATGCCTGTAAAGTCAACCTATATGCCCTGTAATTAATCCTTAAAGGCATTGAATTTTCGATTTCATTATTGAACTTATCAGCCGGAAATTCCTTATTAGTAAAAATAACCGGACTATGGCAGAACTGAAGACAAAGCAAACCGATGCCGATGTAACAGAATTCATCAACTCGTTTGCCAATACTGAACAGAAGCGCAAAGACAGCTTCGAATTACTGAAACTGATGCGCGACTTCACCGGTTTCGAGCCGAAGATGTGGGGGCCGTCGATTATCGGTTTCGGGCAGTACCACTACAAGTCAGAGAGAAGCAGCCAGGAGGGCGACTGGCCTCTTGTCGGTTTTTCACCGCGAAAGGCGGCTATTTCGCTTTACGTGTACACCGGAGCGCCGGAGCATGAGCATCTGCTCGAGGGCCTCGGCAAATTCAAGAAGGGTGCCGCATGCATTTATGTCAAAAAGCTCTCTGACATCAACCAGGAGGCCCTGAAAAAACTGATGAAGACATCTATCGATTATTTGGAGAAGAGATACGGAAAATAACACTCCGGGATATGGACAAGGGAATAGAAACAATGATCAGCAATCTTCACAAAAGTACAGGCAAAACACTTGAAGAGTGGATTGCCATTGTGAAGAAGGGGAGCTTTGCAAAGCATGGTGAGATAATCTCGTTTTTGAAGGAGAAGCACGGCCTGACCTACGGCTATGCAAACCTCGTGGCTCACAGGTTAAACGGTTCTGATGCAGGTTCCGTTGAGAATAAGGATGAACTTATTGAAAAACAGTACCAGGGGAAAGAGCACTTTAAGCCATTATATGACCAATTGATGGGTGAGATCCTGAAGTTCGGCGCAGACATTGAGGTGGCACCCAAAAATGCATATGTAAGCCTGCGGCGAAAGAAGCAGTTTGCGATTCTTCAGCCCGCAACCAAAACCCGGTTTGAAATCGCCGTAAACCTGAAAGGTCAGGCGCCAACGGGAAGGCTGGAGGCCGTCACCGCCTCAAACGCGATGTGCTCGCACAGGATCAACATTGCTGATGCCAGGGAGATCGACAGTGAAGTTATCGGATGGCTGAAACTGGCCTACGATAATGCCGGGTAAAATCAGATAGCTGAAGATGGCCTGCAATAATGCCGGATAGAAACCGGGATTTCCTTGACTTTCTGCCGGGTGTCTGGATTCTTCTTCGTAACTTGCCGTCACGGTTTGTAATCCGCCGGGGAGGAGCCTCCCATGCACCTTTCCCCGTGTCATTGTCATTCCACCGGATTAATTGATGCTCAATACCATGAAAGGCAAACTTCTGACAGCAATTATCGCGGCAGTGATTACAGTAATCCTCATGTCGCTTGCAGGGTATTTTATTCTCGGCTTCAACTCCAAACCTGAAACAGTTTTATCAGTAGCCTCCCCTCAGGGATTATTTGAAGCTTATGTGATTGAAAATCCCTCAATTGACCCGCCAAACCAGAGTCTGTTCATCTCAAAGACAGGAACACCTGAATTCAGGCTTGTAGCCACGCTGCCGGAAGATATTGAATCGGCTCAGAAGATCTGGTGGACGGAAGATGGCAAAACAGCAATATTCGTAACCAGCTGGCATCTGATTATCACTGATGTACAAAATTTTAATACCAGGAAGATAAACCTCAACCCCGACTGGTGGAAAAAACATGAGGACAGGAAAACGTTCTCAAGTTCTGATAAAACGGTGATAATGGAGGAGATTTATCTCTACGGGTCAGACAGCCTGAGTTACAGGACAAACCTGATGGTTCAGCCGGAGACCGTCTT
>CAYYEH010000091.1:0-6015 GCA_964470815.1 uncultured Rikenella sp. | reverse complement strand
CCCTTTTCAGCCCTGGCGAAAGATTTATATGTATTTCCTTGACTTCGGTCATCGCCATGGCGTAACTTTGCCATGGATCTCAGTTACTGGAGAAGAATGCACAGGTGCCGATTGACGGTACAGATCTGAATGCATCAGGGCCAGTCGTGACGGAAACATGAAACGGTCAGTTCTTTTCTTGCTCCTGGTAAATGGGCTTATTACCCTCCATGCCCAGTTTGGAGAAAATCATGCCATCTATGTGGGGAATGAATTCAATGTGGGAGGTTATTTCGGGATAGATGTGAACCTGAACTATGTTTACCATGAGAAGTACGCAGTAAGACTGGGATATACAGGCAATGCCAGGATTGCCAGATCAATACCCTCCGACTACTCACCGGGAATGATTGGAATACTGACCCTTGGACTTAATACACCCTCGGACCATTTCAAAAGTTTGCACCTTGATTTCGGATTTATCAAAAAACTAAATGAGGCCGGAACTGCAAGGATGAATCTGTCCCTGGGTCTTGGGCTTATAACAACGAGAGAACCGGTGAACTGGCAGAGGACAGACGGTTTTATGACAGAAAACTATACCTGGGATTATGAGACTGATCATGCATTAAGTTTTGTTGTAAATCCGAAATTTGAGTTTCCCTTTTTCAGGAATTGGGGCCTGTCAATCTCCCCCATGCTGCAGGTATATGACGGGGGAACTTTTTTCGTAGTCGGTATCGGCCATATTTTCGGGCTGTTGAGAAAGAGCGCCCCGCCGGTCATGCCTGCATCAACAGCTGAGTCCCCGGGGAATGCATCTTCAGATTAACCCCTGTCAGCACAATTGATTATCTTTATCCGTTATCCATCAGGTAACCCGGGAAACCGGAAAAGGTAAGCGGTACATCGTTTATTACAGGAAGCCCTCAGCCAATGGAACAAAGAGATTATCTTCTCCGCGAAATTGAAAAGATCGGGATGGTCATCAGGGCTATCCGTCAGAAACTTTTTGGCGGAACTGATGAACTGGCGGTTTCTGTGGAAACCCAGGCCGAAACCCTTAAGGAAATGCTGCTTAGTGAGGCATACCTGGACATAGATGTACTCGTAGCCCTGAATCCGGCGGAAACCGAAAAGTACCTCGCCTCACTGAAAGGATTCAATACAGAGAATATTGAGCTGCTGGCAAAAACACTTACAGAGCTCAGCATAAACGGTGATTCTGCAGACTCCCGCACAATGCTGGAAAAAGCCCTGCAACTGTATGAGATCTGCAACCTTCGCGACAGGACTTTTTCATTCGAACGCGAAGCGGCTGTAAATCAAATAAAGGAAGTACTTCAGAAATGACAGAAGGCACCATCGGAGAATTGTCTGCTTTTATGAGGATTATCAGGTAGCGGACATTATAATATCCGCTCCGTTAGGATTCAGATGGCACGGAATATGTGGGGGAAAACCGGACAGATTAAATTATATCGGATTTACTGAATCTTCAGCAATCACCATTAAAAATCACAGCCATGAAAACACTGACCCTTGTTTTACTCTTTGCATTGCTTTGCATCGGATGTGACAAAAACAGTTTCGATGTCAATAATCCAGATGTCACGGAGTTTGTCACTCAGCTGAAAAACGGCACCTATGACACTTATGCCCGGACCGATGGAGGTGAGCGACTCTGGCCAATTATGCCTTCCTTTGACCGCGACGATGTTCCTGCTCTTATCAGTCTCGCACGAGAGACTGACCTGGTATCACCCTGTGATCATTTCCCCGTAAACCCGGTCTCCTCAATGTATCCCTGGAGACTTGTCAACGGAAAACCTTCAATTATGCTTGGGGAATACCTCCTCTGGTGTGCTGAGGCAGTCTTGGAAGGAAAGGAATTCGCCTCCCTGAACCCGGTTCTGGTAGATGAAATCAATAACCCCTACGGGCGGCTTGACAGCGATGAGATCCTGAATGTCAGAAGATTATACCAGGAGTGGTGGGACAGGAACGGCCATCTTGAAAATCCACCTGCACTGCCACTTGACGGAAGCGGTTACAGCTGGCATTGATCACACAATCATTTTAAATGTTTTTACAACCAGTACTTCATAACCCTTTTATTGATTTTTGTAATGCTCAGGTTTCACTCAACCGGGAATGGCACCACCGTGGCGGAGCTCCTACCCGAAACAGCTACCATCACCTCCGCAGAAGAACTCCTTGACTTCATGGCCGATGCCGGCTATAACGGCAGCACCGGGCTGATAATACATTCGGGCACCCTGAGCGACAGGTTCTTTGACCTTAAAACCGGCCTCGCCGGCGAGATCCTGCAAAAATTCTCAAACTACCGGATGAGGCTGGCGATTATCGGCGACTTTACAAAAACAGACAGCAAGGCTCTCCGTGATTTCATCCGCGAAAGCAATACCCGCGGAACAATTAACTTCGTGGGATCAGCTGAGGAAGCCTTTGCCAGGCTTAATAAATAACTGCATTCAGATCTTAACATACGTGTGGCGCCGGACCGCTACCGCCCTCCAAATAGACTGATTTCCTTCGGGATATGACTCCCTCTCGAGGTGACAGCAGGATTTACATCCAGCTTCAGCGGGCTCTTCATATTACCGATCTCATATGCGGTCAGGTAACCAGTTTCGTAGTTTTGTACCGCTTGTCATGATCAACCCGCTCCGGCACATCCCTGATAGTATGATAAAGATAATGACAATGTTTTTACAAATCATCCCCTGATCAGGGAGTTTCAGGTAAAATGAAAATTCGTAATTTAAACACGTTAAAAGACCGGTAAATCTTATGGCCATGAATGAGGGTGAAGAGCAGTACGATAAGGAATACTGCATAAGGGACATCGAAACAGTCAAGGCGCTGTGGAGCAAAACCTACAACACTGACGGTAAACCCGACTGGTCACATATTCTTCCATATTATCACAGTGACATAAAGTTCAGGGACTCTGTGCAGGAGTTGCATGGGAAAGATGATTTTGTGGCAATGACCCGGCGACTCGCCCAGCGGTCAAAAGACCTGAAAATGAGTATTGTCAATTCAGCCAGGGAAGAAAATGTCTTTTTCCTCGAATGGGAGATGACCATAAAATTCAAGAAAAATCCCAGTTCCGTCCTTTACGGCGCCAGCCGCATCCGGGTCAATGACGAGGGGAAAATCATTGAACAGAGAGACTACTATGATCTGTGGGGAGATATATTCGACAATATCCCCCGGTTCGGTAAGGCTTACAGGAGGTTCATGATAAAGAAATTCGGCTGATTGATTGCATGTGTGGCAAGACCCGGAACCGGCTTAAAGCAGGTCAGTAAGGCAAATTACAAGGAGCGGATGATTTATGGGAAGTAACTCAAAATTCAAAAAATACTTCAGGGAATACCGGTGGTCAAACATAGCCGCCATGATCAGGAACAACAGGGCAGCACCGGAGACATGTGCGAATGACCTCTCCGGCAGGCTGGTTGTCATCACCGGCGCCACCTCGGGCATTGGATATGTGACTGCCAGAAAATATGCCTCACAGGGAGCAGATCTGTTGTGTATAAACCGAAACAGGGAGAAATCAGAGGCCCTTCGCCGCGGGATTGAAAAGGAATACGGCGTAAAATGTGAATACCGGATCGCCGACCTCGGCATACTTGAAGACATACACCGTGTTGCCGGGGAGCTTGTGGCATTGGACAGGCCCGTTGATGTACTGATTCATAATGCCGGAGTTTACATGACAAAGCGGGAGCTGACGGCTGACGGCATTGAGAAAGTCTTTGTCGTGCAGTATCTGTCCTCATTCATCATGAATTACCTGCTGATGGATAAGCTGAAGTCTCAGCCATGCTCACGCATCATCCTGGTAAACTCCGAGGGTCACAGGTTTGCTGCCTGGGGTCTGCACCCCGACGATCTGAACTGGGATAAGAGGCGTTATTCAGGACTTGGGAGCTATGGCTCGGCCAAGCTGGCCCAGCTCCTTTCGATGCTTATCTTTGCTGAACAATTCAGCGGTACAGGCGTAACCATCAATGCCATGCACCCGGGAGCAGTGAAGACAGAGACAGGACAGGAGAACGGACCTGTCTATAAGTGGTTTAAAAGGAACTTTATTGACAGGACCCTGAAATCCCCGGATTTATCAGCCGAAGCGCTATTCTGGCTCGGCGCTTCGGAGAAGATGGAAGGAATTTCCGGGAAGTTCTTTAACCTGACCACCATGGAAGAGCCGGCGCCGCCCGCCCTGGATATGGACGCTGCCCGTGAACTGTGGAAGTTAAGCCTCGAATACAGCCACCTGGTCAGCAAAGAAGATCAGGCAGGGGTTGAAATGCCTGTACGGAACACCTGATTAATAATGAACATCATGAGAGAGAGGAATACCTTATCTGATCACATCTCTGCGATACCTGTCAGTAATATATACCATGACTGATATTAAGTACAACACAATCATTGCCGGAGGAGGGATAGCAGGCCTTACTTCGGCGGCATACATTTCCAGGGCCGGGAGAAAGACACTTCTGATAGAAAAGAACAGGGAATGCGGAGGACTGGTCAATACTTTCAACCGTGATGGTTTTGTTTTCGATGCAGGTGTGCGTGCCCTTGAGGACGCCGGTATTATTCTCCCGATGCTGGAAGAACTGGGCATTGACCTCAGGGTGGTGAAAAGCCCGGTTTCAGTAGGTATAGGGGATGAAATCCTGAATATAGAAAACCTTGAGAGTCTTAAGAGTTACAGTGATCTCCTCAAAAAAATCTACCCGGCCAGCAGCAAGGAAATCGATGAGATCATCCGTGTCATACGGAAGGTGATGAAAGACATGGATGTTCTTTACGGGGTTGAAAACCCGGTATTCAAGGACCTGAAGCATGACAGGGAATTCCTGTTCAAAAAGCTGTTGCCATGGTTGCCGAAGTTTCTTTTTACTGTCGGCCGCATCAATCGCATGAACCAGCCCGTGGAAGGTTATCTTGAAAAAATCATCAGTGACCGGTCGCTCCGCGATATCATCTCCCAGCATTTCTTCAGGAACACGCCCGCCTTCTTTGCACTGAGCTACTTCTCACTCTATCTCGATTACTTTTACCCTGTTGGCGGTGTGGGTAAACTGGCCGCGGCATTGGAAAAAAAGATATCTGATTGGGGCGGTGAAATCAAGTGCGAGACCATGATCACTTCCGTGAGGGCTGACGAAAAAACGGTTACAGACCAGGATGGGACAGTTTACAAATATGACAATCTCATCTGGGCCGCAGACCTGAAAACCTTCTACAGGATCACTGTTACTGAAGGCCTGGGCCCGAAGTTAAAGACAGGATTCGCGGCTGCCAAAGAAAATATCCTGCAGCATCGCGGCGGCGACTCGGTATTTACCCTCTTCATGAAAGTCGATGAACCGCCGGAGAGTTTCCGTAAGGTCGCAAATGGTCATTTCTTTTATACACCTCTGACAACAGGGCTGGGCCGTATCCACAGGGAGGAGCTAGACGGTCTCCTGACCGGATCGGGGATTAAGGACAGGCAACGGATTCTGGAATGGCTTGACAGGTGCACCGCCCTCAACACATACGAAATATCCATCCCCTGCCTTAAAGATCCGTCACTGGCCCCGGAAGGGAAAACCGGATTGATAATCAGCTTCCTCACCGAGTATGACCTGTTTAAGGCAGTCCAGGAAGAGGGTTGGTATGATGAGTTCGTCAGGGAGATTGAGAACCGTGCCATTAAGGTCATCTCCGGCTCTGTCTATCCATGGCTGAAAGATACGATCATTGAGCATTTCAGCTTCACACCCCTGAGTATTGAAAACAGGATTGCCAGTTCAGAAGGGGCTATCACCGGATGGTCATTCCTGGATCCGGTGCCGGTAGTACATAAAATACAGATCGCTGACAGGTCAGTGGTGACGCCGGTACCATCAGTCTACCAGGCCGGTCAGTGGGCTTACAGTCCTGCCGGTGTTCCGATGTCTATCCTCACCGGGAAACTGGCAGCAAATAAAGTGCTGAAAAACA
>CAYYEH010000090.1:0-9897 GCA_964470815.1 uncultured Rikenella sp. | reverse complement strand
ATATAATATGATATGAATGCCTTATGTTGCCAGGCAGGCACTACCGGCGGAGGAGTTGTTTACGGGCCGGATCTGGCGGATGGCGGATTTCCCGCTGCAGTAACCTGGATGTTTTTTCAGGAGGGAATCGCCTCTCTCCTTGTTGAGTTACGCACAATGAGATCAGTCTTCAGAACTATGGTTTCGGAGGCGATGTTGACGTCACGCTCCTCGATCTGTCGTATCAGCATACGGGCAGCAGTCTTGCCCATCTCCGCAGCCCGGTCATCGATGGTTGTCAGTGACGGTTCGATGATCGTTGACACGGGGTAGTTGCTGAATCCGGCCACTGCGATATCATCCGGGATTTTAAGATTTGCCTTTTTAATTACCTGTATGGCTCCGATGGCGGTATAGTCATTTGCGCAGAATATGCCGTCAGGGATGGAGGCAAGCTTAAGGAGCTTCCTGGCGCATCTTGCTCCTTCCTCGTAACTCAGGTCATTTGCACAACAGACAAGGTTCGGGTCAAAGTTGAGATCATTCCTGTGAAGTGCAGCTTTGTACCCCTCAAGCCTGTCGGCAAAGATGGAGGTGGTCTGGCAACCTGCAATGTGGGCTATCCGGCGGCAGCCTGTATTTATAAGGTGTTGCGTTACCCTTGAAGCCGCATCAAAGTCGTCAATGATCACCTTGCTTGCCTCCAGCTCATTGCTGACCCTGTCATAAAACACAAGCGGCACCTTAAGGTTGTTGAACCTTGCAAAATGACTGCAGTCACGCGTCTCCAGAGCGAGGCAGGCAATTATCCCTGCCACCATGTTGGTTTGCAGGATGGTGGTGATTGCCACCTCCCTCTCGAAGGAGTCACGACTCTGGTAAATCGTTACGTTGTACCCCATCTTATATGCCAGTTCCTCCACACCGCTTATGACGTGGGAATGGAATGCAATATCGATGCGGGGGACGATAACCCCGATCATATTGGTCTTTCTCCTTCGCAGGTTTGAGGCTACGCTATTTGGAAAATAACCCAGTTGTTCAGCCAGTTTCCACACCTCACGGGTGGTTTTCTCACCGATGCTGGGATGGTTGTGAAGGGCCCTGGAGATAGTCGAAACCGACAGGTTCATCCTCTTTGCCAGATCCTTTATTGTCACTCTTGAGCCGGGCATGGCATAAAGTTAATATAATGGTTCAAGTGCAAACGTTTGATCATAATGCGAATTTATATAAAAATCAGGAACATTTTCTCTTTCCAACCATTAAAATTCAGTGAAATAGTTAAATATGTATGACATCTTATCTCGGGTGCTGCCTTTAAATAGTTATGCCGAGAGACCAGAATGTTAAAAAACAACGCATTTTATTAAAAATTTACGCAAACGTTTGCTTTTTTGATTCCGTTATCATAAATTTGATCTGTAGGAGACCCTTGAAATTATCATTTAATTGAGAATCAATAACATGAACTAAAAACAAAAACCGCTCCCGGTCACATTCTGCGGATGATACCCGGGAGCAGTCATTTGTCAGGATTTAACAAAAAACCCTAAACTCTCAAAATTATGAAAAAAAAGCTAGTGAACGTGCTCTTCCGCCCTGAAATGAGATGGAAGAAGGCGGTACTGCTGCCAGGGCTGATGATCTTGATGTCAGCGCTGATGATATTCAGCGCAGCCGCTTCATCGAACCTGAACGTACAGCAGAGAAGAGTAACCGGGAAGGTCACCGATGCAACCACAGGTGAAATCCTTCCGGGTGTGACTATAGTAATTAAAGGTACAACAACCGGTGTGGCATCGGACCTCGACGGGACATTTGCCATCGATGTGCCTTCAAACAACAGTGTGCTGCTGTTCACCTCGGTGGGTTATACCCCGCAGGAGATTACCGTCGGTTCACGACAGGTACTGAACGTTGCTATGCAGAGTGACGTGACAATGATCGAAGAACTGGTGGTGATCGGTTACGGATTCAAGAAGAAGAGAGACCTCACCGGGTCAATCTCGTCGATAAGTGCATCAACTATTGAGGACACACCTGTAAAGGATGTTCTGTCAGCCCTGCAGGGCCGCGCACCCGGTGTGGTTGTCACAGCCAACTCCGGAGCCCCGGGCGCAGGCATCACCGTCAGGGTCAGAGGTTACTCGTCTCTCAACTCCGGCAATGACCCTCTCTATGTAATAGATGGCGTGCCGGTGGAATCAAACTCCCTTACCACGCTGAACGGTTATGATCTGCACGGACTGAACCCGCTGGCAGATATTAACCCGGGTGACATAGAATCAATTGAAGTGCTCAAGGATGCAGCTTCAACAGCTATCTACGGTTCCAGGGCTGCCAACGGCGTTGTGCTGATAACCACCAAGAGAGGAAAAGAGGGGAAAGCAAGGGTAAGCCTCAATTACTTCAGCGGCATCAGTGAGATCACCAGGCACCTGGGAGTACTCAACGCACAGCAATGGCGTCAGATAATCATTGACTCCTATGCAAACCTTGACAGGTACAACAATGCAACCACACCATCTGAGGTTCACTGGACGGCGATTGACTCGCTCAACCCTATGAACAACGGTGATGTCGACTGGCAGAGCGTGATGTACCGCAAAGCATGGCAGCACCAGGTTGAACTGGGTGTACAGGGCGGAACCGAAGCTGCACGCTATGCTTTCAGTACTTCATACCTTGACCAGGACGGTATCTTCCTGGCATCGAACTACAAGAGAATAACCTCAAGGCTCAATACAGACTTCAAAGTATCTGACAGGGTGACAATAGGACAGAACATATCCTTCACCAACGGCAGAAACAACAGGATCAATGCCGGCGGTACCGGAAACCTCAGCCTCGTCCAGTCTATCCTGGTAAGGCCTCCCATTTACTCACTTTACTATCCCGATGGTTCTCCTATATATTATTTCAACGGAAAGAGGAACCCCGTGGGAATGGCAGAGGAGTGCACCCACCTGAACGTGACAAACAGGATTATCGGTAACCAGTACCTCGAGTACAATATATTAAAGAACCTGATGTTCAGGACCAGCGTCAGCGTCGACTTCATCTCCATGAAGGAGGATGAGTTTTACCCCACCACTGTCGATTACCGTGTCGGGTACAACTGGGGCGCTGTAAGGGCCAGGACAAACATGACATGGGCCAACGAAAACTACCTTACATATAATACAACCATAGGAGAGGGGCATGAAGTAGGGGCCATGGCCGGGTTCAGCATGCAGGACTGGAAGATGGAGACCACAGGTCTTGACGGGCTCTATTTTGCCAGTGACAATATCCGCACGCTCAACGGTGCCGGTACTATCTCCAACCAGGCAGTGAACAGGACTGACGAGCACTCAATGCTGTCATACTTCGGCAGGCTCTCGTATAATTACAAGGGCAGATATCTGGCTGAAGCAAATATCAGGGCTGACGGATCCTCGAGGTTCGGCGCCGAGAACAGGTTCGGTTACTTCCCCTCTGCCTCGGCCGCCTGGAGATTCTCCGATGAATCATTCGCCGAAAACCTCGGGTTCCTTACCGATGGCAAGCTCAGGCTCAGCATTGGTCAGACCGGTAACGAAGCCATTCCCAACTATGTTTCAGGCGGTGAGTTTGCAATAGGCACCAACTACCTTACAAACTCAGGCGCATCACCTACTGTGATGCCCAACCAGGGACTCAGGTGGGAGGTAACCACCCAGTACAACCTCGGTTTTGACCTCGCTATGTTCAATAACCGGGTAAGTTTCGTGGGTGACTTCTACATAAAGAACACCTCGGACCTTCTCTTTGCAGTTCCGATACCTGAGACCACCGGTTTCGGGTACATTACCCGCAACATAGGAGACATCTCCAACAAAGGGATGGAGTTTGCACTGAATACCCACAATATTGACGGTGAATTCCAGTGGACAAGCAGCTTTAACATCGGGTTCAACCGCAACGAGGTTGTTGACCTGCCTGACGAGGTGCTGACAAACGGATACATTAAGAACGGTGACTACCATATTCTGCAGGAAGGGCAGCCTATCGGAACCTTCTACGGATGGAAATTCCTGGGTGTATATGCCCGCGATGAAGACAACGTGGACCAGGTAAAGTTCGGATCAGCAACCGGGAAACCATTCATTGGAGGTGATCCTATCTGGGACGACCTGAACGGGGATAAAATCATCAATGATGAGGACAAGCAGATCATTGGTGACGCCCAGCCTCTGTTCGCCGGCGGCTTCAACAATGACTTCTCATACAAGAATTTCTCACTGAATGTCTTCCTGCAGTTCTGTTACGGCAATGACATTTACAGTCACCTCAACAACATGAGGAACTGGGTTTTTGCATATAACAATGTCAGCACTGATGCTCTCCGCAGATGGAGGCAGCAGGGTGATGTGACCGATTACCCCGCACCGGTTCGCAATGACCCGAAGAGGAATGAATATCTCAGGGTTTCAGACAGGTGGGTGGAAGACGGCTCGTACATGAGACTGAAAAACATCACCTTCTCCTATACCCTTCCGAAGTCTATTACATCGAGAGCCGGTATGAGCAGGGTCCGTGCCTATGTCACCGGTGAGAACCTCCTGACCTTCACACATTACACCGGTTATGACCCGGAGGTGAACTCATACAGCGGACTGCAGGTTGGCGTTGACGAGGGTGCATATCCCCAGAGCCGTACCGTAATATTTGGTCTCAATGTGGAATTCTAAAATACAGAGAGTTATGAAATTAAGATATATAAAAACAGCCATAGCGGTCATTCTGCTGATGCAGGTGACTGCCTGTACCGATATCCTCGACAAGGATCCTGTAAGCAGTTTCTCCGCATCAGGGTTTTACAAGACCACTGCGGATGCCCAGGCCGGCGTTTACGGCATCTATGATGCTGCACAGTCAGTCTTCAGCTATAACTTCTGCTACTGGGGTGAAGGGAGGGCTGACAACGTACAGACCGCTCAGACAGGTGAATCACTTACCCTGCTTTCAAACAACCTCACCAATACGGCCTCATCGGCTGACTGGACTGCCCTCTACCGGATGGTGAGCAGGGCCAACTATGCCATTGCCTATATCCCCAATGTATATGAGGCGGATGATGCTGCCGGCAAACAACTGATAGGTCAGGCCCGGGCATTGAGGGCACTGGCTTACTTTTACCTGGTGCGGGTTTGGGGTGATGTCCCATTTATTACCGAACCTTATACCTCAATCGAACAGGACATTTTCATCGGTAAAACCGACGGTGAGACCGTTCTTGACCAGGTTGAAGGTGACCTGAAGTTTGCTGCCGAAAACTGTATTGACAGGTTCAACAGCAACAATGACAGGATCATGTTCACCAAAGGTTCAGCCAACGCTCTGCTGACGCAGGTCTACATGTGGCGGCACAAGTATACCGAAGCGCTGGCAACATCCTCCCTGGTCATGTCTAACACACTCTATTCCCTTGTCCCGATAGCTGACTGGGGTAAAATGTTCTCAAACAGCTATTCCAAGGAGAGCATCTTCGAGGTTGGGTACAATGATACCGAAACAAACGGGCTGAGAGTACTGTATGCCATCGGGTCCTATGCAATCTACACTCCTTCCATTAAATGGAAGGCCTCAATAGAGGATGGTGACCTCAGGGAGGATTTCGTTTATGACATGGTTCCGGCTGATCCAAAAGCCATATGGAAATACCTGGGTCGCGGAGTCAGTGACGAGATCGCCACCCCGGCAAAACAGAATATCATCCTGATAAGGCTTGCCGACATCATGCTCCTCAGGGCTGAGGCTTTAAACAAGATAGGCGGTGCTGCTAACAAGACTGAGGCACTTGCTTTGCTGAACACAATCAGGACACGTGCCGGACTGCCTGCATTTGCAACTGAGGCTGATGCCATTGCAATGTATGGCGACCTTGAATCAGCAATCCTTCAGGAGAGATCTGTTGAGCTCTGTTTTGAGGGACACCGGTGGTTTGACCTTGTCCGTACAGGCAAGGCCATTTCTACCATGGGTCCGATCAATGGCCTGAGCAGCGAGGCAAACCTCGTCTGGCCGGTACATCAGAACTCTCTCAACAAGAATCCAAACCTGGAACAGACACCGTACTATCAATAGAGGTGAGTTGTCAATCAACAAAGATTACTGATATGAAAAAGATAAAAACCAACAATAGAAAAATGCAGCTTCTCAGGATGCTGCTTGCCCCGGTAGCCCTGGCAGCGCTTCTCGTATCATGCGAGATCCAGCCGGATTACGAATATGAGTATGGAAACCCCGGAGGCAAGGTAAATATGACCGCATGGGAGTTCATCCAGACCACCGATTCACTTTCGCTTATTGAGCAGGCCATAATTGCAACAGGACTGCAGAGCCTGTATTCCGGTACGACCGAGAGAACCTTTATCGTTCCGAGGAACAGCGCCTTCAGGGCCTACATGAAGACCAACAGCTATCCGAATATTACAGCTATTCCTGTAGGTACGCTCGAGTCTGTCCTGAAATATCACATTGTCAATGCAAGGGTGATATTCACCGATCCGGAGCTTCTTCCAAGCAATAACCCGATTGCATACCCCACCGAAAGCGGTTCAGTAATGTACCTGTCCCACAACACAAGCTACCAGGGGGTCATCAACCAGGGAACGAAGAAGAGCTGGACCATGATCACCTCCAACATAGAACCAACCAACGGGGTGATACATGTTACGGCGGACGTTGTGTTCCTCTCGCTCTGATAACAGTTTTTTTACATAGCAGGTTAGTTTTAAGGTTGAAGATCAGATGGGGATTTCCAAAGGTTGATTAGGAACATAGGGTGGAGTCACCCATCTGATTCTTTGAAAAATACCTGCCGGTTGTCGATTTTGTTTTGCCTGTGGCCTGAAGATTTATGCCGGGCCTTGTATCAATGGTTAATTGCAATGAAGATTAGCAAATATAAACACCTCAATGTCAATGTCTTTCCTACAAGGGACGAAACGGGTCTCGCTGCAGGAAGAGAGGTTGAGGCCCGCGTAGCGGAGCTTCTTAAAAGCAGGGATGAGGTACGAATGGTGTTTGCTGCGGCCCCCTCACAGAATGAACTACTTGATTACCTGGCGGAGTCAACGCTGATTGACTGGGGCAGGGTAACCGCCTTTCACATGGATGAATACATAGGGCTTAACGGCGGAGCTGACCAGCTTTTCTCACGATACCTGCAGCGAAGGCTCTTCAGCAGGGTGGAGATGAAAAAGGTATGGCTCCTTGACGGCAATGCGGACCCGGAGAAGGAGGCAGCGAGATATTCAGCCCTGATCAGCGAGGCGCCGATCGACGTAATATGCCTGGGGATAGGAGAGAACGGACACATAGCCTTCAATGACCCGCCGGTGGCTGATTTCAATGATCCGCTGATAGTCAAGAAGGTTTCACTTGACCGTTCATGTCGCATGCAGCAGGTCAATGAGGGCTGCTTTTCCACCCTGGAGGAAGTGCCGGAAGAGGCACTGACACTCACAATTCCCGTCATATTCAGTGCATTGCACCTGTTTTGCGTTGTTCCCGGACCCAGCAAAAAAGAGGCCGTGAACAACACCGTCAATGGTCCTGTAACCACGGCATGCCCGGCATCGGTGCTGCAAAGGCATCCGGACTGCAGCTTCTATTTCGACGTCGACTCGTTCGGATAGCAGCAAATAATGTTTAAGTTTATAGGATGAGCAGAGGAAGAAGGCAATTCATAAAAAAGATATGTGCTGGCACAGCCGGGATGGCACTGGGGGGGCTGACCATAAACGCCATCCCGGCAGATGCCTTTGGTACTCACCGTTACAGCCGTGGCCCGGTTAACCCTCCGGTATTTCCGTTCCTACGATATGCAGGCCGCTATAACATTGGCGACTATATCCCAAAGGACCAGGGTGGCAAATTCATACAGATGACCGTAATCGGCTCGGAGGAGGATTCCATAATAACCGAAGCCATTCGCGGAGGCGTTCTTAAACGTATATACGGTGAGCCTGCCGGCTGGCAGAAGTATGAGCGCAGTGAAATAGAAAAGAGCGTCTGGCTGAACAGGTTTTATTTCCTCCCATCCTTCGCCAGGATGTATCACCTTACAGGCGACAGGTCATACCTTGATGATATGATGGGCATCATACGGAAGTGGATCAGTGACAATCCGCGATTGCCCGACTCGCACCGGACGACATATAACTGGCGTGATATGCAGGTGGCATGGCGTTCCATACATTTCTCATGGTGCTATTACCTGGGTGAAAAGGGACTTAATCCAGAGGAGAAGACCCTGATTATTGACTCGCTACGGGAGCATGCCCACATCCTGCTTACAGGGTTCGGACAGGCTAAACTCAACGAGTTCAATCACCAGTCGCACGGAGGGCTGGCAATGATCTACCTGGGGGTGCTGTTTCCCATGCTTGAAGATTCTACTGAGTTGATCCGCAGGGGATTGATCATCCTCAACCACCACCTGGCCAATGCATTTTATACTGACGGAGGAAATGTAGAGCAGATGTTCGGCTATTATCCCTTCCAGTCGCACCTTTTCAGGGATGCATTCCTGCTTTGTACTTCCAACGGCATTGAACCTCCGGTGAATTCACTTCCCATGCTGGGGAAGATGGCTGCATACCTTGCCGCGGTTGAGAGACCTGACGGAACCGTTCCCCAGGTGAATGACTCATATGAAATGCCTGTAAAACCAATCCTTGATACCATCAATGAGATACTCGGGTCCGGCGCTGTTACCGGCCTTCAGGGGTCGGTTTTCTTTCCTGACACCCAGGTGGCTGTGATGAGGCATGGCGGTAAAGAAGGCTTCTACCTGCTGGCCAATCCCGCCTCGGTGATAGGAGCCCATGCGCATGCCGGGAGACTGGGATTCGAGCTCTGGTACGGAGGCCTGCCACTGCTCATTGAGAGCGGGTGCTGCAATTATGATGATCCGGCGTTGGTGTCATGGTACAGGACCACCAGGGCTCATAACACCGTGGTTATTGACGGGGTGACGGAGGCGGCAACATCTTCAGAGCTGCTGTGGGTACCACGGAGGGAGACTCCTAACAGGATTACGGACTGGAATCCTTCCGGGGACCTGCCGTCACTGACAATGGTATCTCCCCCTGAGGAGGCTACAAACGCCTCGGTCCGCTGGAGCAGGAAGATAACACTGTTAACCGGCCACGTTGCAGTTATCAGTGACATCTTCGGAGCCGAAGGAGAACACAGTTATGAGCTGCTGCTTCACTTCCCTCCCTCGGAGGTGACAGTCTCACCTTCAGGAAAGGAGATCGCAGTAAAGCAGGTAAGCAGGGCGGAGAATGCTGCCGGCACACCCGAGAGATCTGCTGCCGGCTCACCTTCCGGAGTACAGGTGCAGGAATCACCGGGAACCCAGGCGGTTGCTCCGGCCACAATTTATTCAATTACCCCGGCCGGCACGGGCCGCTTTGACACAGCCCGGGGGCTGGTGAGCATAAGGGCTGTCTCCATCGAGGCACCTGTGGCCTCCTGCAGATTCAGCGCCACAGGCAATGCAAGCTCCCATCTGCTGGTCATACCTTCTGGCAGGGATGGCAGACCGGCTGTGATCCGTACCCGTACAAGGAAAGGTGTCACAACTTTTACCATAAAGGATGCCGGTGGCGTCAGAACCCGTTTCACTGTCTCTGCCGACGGAGTATTACTCACCTGAAAAAGTAAATAATCGCCGGAATGAGAAACAGGCAAATGATCTACAGCATGACAAAATTACTACTGGTTGCAGCAGTAACGGTTGCACTGACGACAGGATGCCGTAACGATACCCCGAATCCGCAACAGCAGGTAAGCCTTCCTCCGGAAGCGGAGAGCCAGTTTGCCGTGAGAGGATTCCATATCGACCTGAGGATACAGGTCATGACCATGGAGGCATTGAGA
>CAYYEH010000089.1:0-10156 GCA_964470815.1 uncultured Rikenella sp. | reverse complement strand
ATATCACAGCGATCGGAGACAGTGACAATGATATCTGTATGGTACGGGAATGCGGTACAGGGATCTCGTTTTATTCCCAGAACAAGTATCTCAATCTGGTAGCAGATCACCTTATCACTGTCCGCTCATTTTCACCCCTGCTTGACATACTGGGAGTGAAACAATAGCATTGCCCGCGGTCCGGTCCCAAAGAAGTAATTCCTCATTTTACCCGGGAAGGTTATTTAATGCTTTAATATCTAGAGTTTTAGCCTGACATTGACCCTGGCAAGGAGGGATGTCAGCCCCGCCATCAGCAGAGCCCAGGCGATGGAGCCTGCAATAACTATCCAGGGTTCTGATGACTGCTTGTAATACAGTATCGGAACAGATGACATCCATATTGCATGATAAAGTATATCAGGAGCGAGGTATGTGGTCAGGGAGTGTTTCCCTGCAGGTTTTACAAATCCTGCCCAAACTGTGAGTCCCCTGACATCTGCCACCCAGTATATGGCTGCAAAGACGATGAAGCTTATCCCGCTGCAGATCAGTCCCCAGCTGGGAGTGGCAAGTATTTTTGAGATTATGAACCAGTTCCTGAGGATAAATCCCGCTGCAAGGGATAAGAATCCGAGCGTGACAAAGAGTATGATAATTTTTTCATTGCCGGCTTCCTTCATTCTCTTCAGCAGTATGCCTGCCAGCATTCCGGTAAGGACTATCAGCGGCACATTGGCCTGAATGATAATTCCAAGGGCCGGCCTGAGGGGATCAAGAAATTCCAGGAGTCCTTTCTGGTCAAGCATGTTAACTGCCAGGAAGGACAGTACTGCAATGGCCGTCCCGGAAACTGAATCACGAAGTGCCAGATAAATAAGTGATGAGACAAGGTAACCCCACCCGATGAGGCCGAGTATGCCCCACCAGCCTGTTATCATCCACCCCGGGTCATCCGTGGGCCCTGCCCTGAAAATTATTGCCAGTAACAGCAGCATTGCCACACCTGCCCCCCTCATGATCATGAATAGCATCTTGTGCCTTCCTGCGGGATAATCATTCCAGACCAGGAAAACAGACACATACATCAGCAAAGCCCACAGGTCCTTGTGCATTCCTGTGGCTTCGGGATTGACTCTTCCGGAGTTAAGCATCAGTACTCCGATAATCAGCAGGCTGAGTGTTCTTGCAGCGATATGCAACAGAATACCGGGAACCGGATCTCCTTTTTTGATCCTGCCCGATATTGCAAATGGTATTGCCATTCCCACAATGAAAAGAAATCCCGGGAAAACCCAGTCGGCAAGGCCCATACCGTCGAAGTCAGCCTTCATGTGTCCGAGCCAGGCGGGAGCCACCTTCATATTGAGGTCATTGACAAAAAGCATGAGCAGGAGGGTCAGTCCCCTCATAATGTCAACAGAAGCAATCCTGGTTTTCTTTTCCATATCGGTAATTGTGTATAGTTTTATTTCCGGGATTAAATCACTTTATTGGAATCTGGCAAGGCAGGGGTCCTGTAATTCGCTCCTTACGCCTGTTATGGATCCCTTGTAAAACCGGCCACTTATATAAAACAGCATATACCCCGGTTGCCCGAACCCCATTCCTGTGTCGACCCCAATTATTTTATTTCCAAAGAGTCCGGTAATATTTTTCTGCGGAGTGTGCCCGACAATTATATGCTCCCTGCCATAAAAGCCAAGAATGGAATCTAGGGTGGGTATTGTCAAAGCTGTGTCCGCAAAATATCCCCTGTACCAGACAGGTCCATCATTTCCAATCAGGAGGTTTATAATATCATCATCACAGGAGGAATCAACCTCCTTACCAACTATCCTTTCATGGAAGATCTGGTTGATCTTACTGATTTTCAGATCAATTTTAACCAGCTCTGGTGATATTCCTGCATGGACAAAAAGGATGTTGTTTATTGTGATCATAACAGGCTTCAGCCGCAGCCACCTTCCCAGTACTGAATTTTCAGAATAGAGTGCGGGATAGGGAATTCCTGCTATGGTTTCGACTTTCATGTATTTTTCATGATTATATCTCAGGTCGCCTTCAAGAATCATCAATTCATGATTGCCAAGTATAAAATGGACTCTTCCGCCACTCTTTGATGCCTGTTTTTCAAGACTGAAAAGATGCCAGAGGATTTCCGTTACCTTATCTCCCCGGTCGAAAGCATCGCCGAGGAAAACAAGATGACCCTTTCCGAATTTCCAGTTCAGGTTATTGTCTATAATCCCGTTTGAAATCAGGTGATTAATGTAAGTGTCATATTGTCCGTGCACATCGCTGATTACAGCGATGCTGTCAACCCCTTTGTAGCTCTGGCGGTATTTCGGGTTCATACCGTATACCCTGGTCAGGTCCCGGTAGTTGTATGGCCAACCCGCCGGAAGCGCCTTCTCATTGTGGATGCCTGGCAACAGATATTCTTTGCGGAGCAGGCCTCTTTCAATCCGGATTACCCTGAGAGTATCATCCGAAAGGAAATAATAGGGGCCGTCATTGATAAGGGTATCCCTTTCTCCAGTGGGTCGGATGGCTGACATACTCAGGGAAAGAAACATTAAGAGAGCCGGGAGGATCATCCTTTTCTTCATATCTGGCTTTGCTTGATTCTTATCCGATTTCGCTGGTCGATCAGAGTAAACAGTACTTTTCCTGCAAGATAATACTTCTTCGCAGACCTTATCCTGACAAAAGGGTCCCATATGCACCCGCGATTGATCACCCCCTTAAATACCTGAATACGTACCGGCATGATACGGAATATCCTTCAGCTCAGTTAAAGGGATGCAAGAGCCGGACGATTGTCAGTAGTCAGGGTCGATTCAACTAATATTTGACATGAGGCACATCATTTCATATATTTACTCTGACATATCTGAAAACACAGTTTAAGCCAGCGACTTAAGCAATGATTCTTAAGATTTCAGGACCATGGCAACTGTTTTTTTCAATCTAGACAATCCGGCATTCTGGTCCATACTGGAGCGGTTTGCACTGAACCTGGTTTTCCTTTTCCTCCTGTTAAGGGTTGTATATTACAGGTTTTCAAGGAAGGAAAACTACCTGTTTGGTTTCTTTCTGATGGGAATCGTAATCTACTTTATCGGAGCAATGCTGAAGATTGTTGCCATGGAGTTTCAAATGGCAATAGGGTTGTTTGCAATTTTCACGATACTCAATCTCAGGACTATAAGTTTTGATGTGAAGAATATGGCATATCTTTTCGCCGTTATTGCCATTTCTGTTCTTAATGCACTGGATCTCAAGGGGAAATTCCCTTTCATGGGGATTGTGATTTTCAATCTCATGATTATTGCATCCGCGTTTATTCTGGAGATCCTGCTTACAAGGAAGGATAAGTACAGCACTCACCCGATTATTTATGATAACATGGAGTTGCTGAAGTCAAACAATAAAAAGGAACTTATAGCTGACGTTGCCAGAATTACCGGTCTGGATGTAAAGAAGGTCAGGATCCAGACTGTTAACTATAAGGATATGACTGCAGTACTGGATATTTATTACAAGGACTGATTATTGCAAGTCCCTGCAGTTCCGGAGCAGGTCGTCCAGCATGCTCTCCAGGCTTCGTGGTTTCTCAAGCCGGTCAAAGAACTGATCCATAAATGAGATAATATCTCTCTTGTCAGCTTTATCCAGGTACGGGAAATCATTGATTAAAGAGTAAAGCACATCCTTCTTCTCCAGGAATGCCATAAGTTCACCCTGATATATCTCCCTGCTTCGGCAGATGCCTAAAAACAGCCGGTCGCGATTGGTCTCTATCCCTTTTCCCGGAGGAGGAATGGCATATTCAGCATTGACCACTCCGGTCAGATCAAAGTCGAATGGAACCGGTACACCCATTCCTCCAGATGTTGGGTCGCGGGATGTAAAGACCCTGATATTATGCTGACCCGGCACCGACCAGTCCCAGTTTGACACCATATAGTGGAAGATCGCTATCCGGTCAATCAAATTCGGATACATATGCCTCATTGACACGCTTTTTGCTTTTACCTCCAACAGGTTAAGCCTCTGTTCAAGCATCTCTTCAGGCTCCAGGAGAATGCCATATTGTGTGATCGTTCTTTTTTTCCTCTCCGGATCATTAATATTCAGCCTGATCAGCCTGGCCCTGAAACATGTATCAGTAAATACGCTGTATAGTTTGTATACGAGGTATTCCTTTATGACATAATCACCATAAACTGAACCTGCATGGCATTGGTTGACCAGCTTTATTTTCTTTATCCTGCCTGAATCGGGTGCTTCATACAGAGGATTTTTAAAGGTTATACGCGCTGGCGGGTACCTGCATCTCTCAAAACGTGACTGACCCCGGTACCTGACAGTGACCTTTCTGTCAATTGAGTCGGTGGCGCTGAAACGGATGGTCATGATCCCGTCAATAGACTGGTCCCTCTCTTCCTTCTTCAGGAACCTGGCAACATCAAGGCTCAGGGAGACGTCAAGAATATCATCATCCTCAAACAGTGATACATATCTTCCGGGAGATTCCTGATCTGGTGTGTCATCCTGAGCATTGGTGGTTACCAGTGGCAGCAGGAAGAACGAGACGATGCAGAAAATCTGACGACAGATTGCATCAGTTTTATGTTCTGACCCTGCATTCATCCCGGGATATATTTAAATAACAGGATTGTAGGGGGATTCGCCCTTCCTTCATTTGATATCAGCATTTCTCCGTTGTCGAGAAATGAAATGCCCTCGGGCCTATTGAAAAGATCAGGTTTGAGCTTTTCGATATACTTAATGGTTCCGTCACCATCAAAGACAAACAGCATCCGGTTCACAGCTGAAATAACATATAACATATTTGTCAACGGATGTATCCCGATGTCAAAGACCATTAGACTGATCACCTTATCCTCATCAGCAGAATTAGAGTATTTCTCTGCAGCTAACCTGGTTATCTCTGCCAGGTCAAATTCCAGGACCTCAGTCACAGAATCATTCCCTGATAAAAGATCTAGTCCGTATACCGGATGTTTCATTTCAGTTCCCGGGCCTCGTTCAGGGTTATTTTTGGGGACAATGAGCAACCTGTGATTTCTCCGGTCATAACAGAGTCCTTCATAATTAGCAGGGGGCCCTCCGGCATTTATAACCTGCTGTCCGGAAGCCGGAGCAACCGGGTACATGGTTTTGAAGATAGTACCATCACTCCTAAGAATATAAAAGGAACCATTAACCTTCGCTATTCCCTCATAATCACCTGCATAGTGAAATGTGATCTGATCTCTTATCCCATTTTTTTTCAGGTCTAGGATGAAGATTGTCCCATTCTCATCCTGGACACATGCCACATAGGCTGAATCGATTACAGAGACTCCGGAAATCTCAAATAATGCAGGGGGAAGGTTTAGTATCCTGTCAGGACTGGATAAATCATACCCCACCGGATTTACGTTTTGCTGGTTGACGGGAGTGATTTTCCTGTCAGTCGGATTACCGCAGCTGAACATGTTCAGGCATGATACAATGAGGAAAATTGAACTGAAATCATTACAGGGCATACCCGGGGCAATTTGTATCTCAAAGTTACGCCACAGAGAAGGCAAAGTCAACTGATAATCAGTAAGGTCTTAGGGGAAAAATGAATGAAAGCAGAGTCTGGAGTACCCGGAGCCGGGATCGAACCGGCACAGCATCGCTGCCACTGGTGTTTGAGACCAGCGCGTCTACCAATTCCGCCATCCGGGCGGTTTGCAGTCAACAGTCTGAAGTCATCAGTCCGCTGTCTTTCAGGATGCGAAAATAGAGTTTTTTTTCGAAACCCCCGCTATTGCCTCTTGCCACTTGTCTCCGGCCTGATTTCAAATATCTCCACCTTCCTGAATTCAACCGGGTGTGATTCCGACTGCAATGCAATGTATCCCTCTTTCAGGGGAGTCCCCTGAGGCAGGGTGAAACCTTCAGGAAGATCTCCGCCTATCTGCGGTTTGGCATATGTCAGAACCGTGTCACCGTCGACAATATGATGGATGATGCTGTCTGCGTAAACCACCAGCTCTGCGGTTACCCATTCATCATCGTAAAAGTACTTCGATAAAGATGGAGTACAATGTTGTGTTACCAGGGAGTCTCCCATCATGATATGGGTATGAGGGGTACAGACGTTCATGGTTGGCGTTTCCCGGTCTTTCGTGCTGCCCAGGAACTGTACCTCAACAGATACAGGCCAGTCCTGGTTCAATCCTATTGTAGCCGGATTCTGGCAGTGAAACATTATGCCGCTGTTGCGGAATCCCCAGGAAGGGCCCCCGGGAAGCTGCTCACCGGTGAACCGGTATTCTACCCTCAGCTTATAGGAAGAGAAGGGTTGCCTGAAGTAGATGTGCCCGAATTCGTACCTGAAGGTGTCATATTCCGAATACGATACCTTCATTATCCCCTCTTCGACCCTGAAGGTGTTTCTATAGTTTTCACCCAGGGGCGAACCTTTGATCTTGATTACCCATCCGTCGAGGTCTTTGCCGTTGAATAACTGTATCCAATTTTCCTTCGGTCCGGAACCGCAGGAGCTGATCAAGAGGGTGATGGTGGTGAGGAGAAGGAGTCTTGTCATCATGGGCATGAAGTATTATTCGCTCTCATTTCATTTTTCAGCCGTGTCACCTTCAATGAGTTTTAAGAATCACGTAACGGTTTGGTGTACTCAACGGATCCGTTTTTAATGATTTCCTACCGGCGAATGCCGAGTGCCGACTGCCTGAAGAATGGCCTTCTCAATCCCGGCAGCGTCATAACCGCACTCATGCCACAGTTCCTGCTGGGTGCCATGTTCGACGAAGTAGTCAGCAATACCCATACGCTTCACCTCAACAGCATATCCGTTATCGGAGGCAAATTCCAGCACGGCACTTCCAAAACCTCCCTTGATCATGCCGTCTTCCACTGTGATGATTCTTCCGAATCGTTTCATAACGCGGTGGAGTACTTCTTCATCGAGAGGATTTGCAAAGCGCATATCATAGTGAAGAACGGAAATTCCTTCACCCCTCAGTGATCTGGCCGCTTCAACAACAAAATTACCCGGATGGCCCAGGCTCAGAACGGCGATGTCATTACCCTCACTGATAAGCCTTGCGCGTCCAACTGGAATCTCCTCAAACGGCTGCCTCCAGTCACATATCACTCCTGTGCCCCGGGGATAACGGATGCTGAATGGCCCCTTTACCTTTTCAAGTTGTGCCGTGAACATCATATTCCGCAGTTCTACTTCATCCATCGGAGCAGAAGTGATCATTCCCGGTATATTCCGCATGAAGGCAATGTCAAAGAAACCGTGGTGTGTTGTTCCGTCAGTGCCTACAAGCCCGCCCCTGTCCATGCAGAAGACAACCTTTAAACCCTGTATCGCAACGTCATGAACCACCTGGTCATAAGCACGCTGCATGAAGGACGAATATATATTGCAGAACGGCAGGAGACCGTTTGCTGCCAGTCCGGCTGAGAAAGTCACTGCATGCTGCTCACATATACCCACGTCAAAGGCTCTGTCGGGCATCTCCTTCATCATTATGTTCAATGAGCAACCGGTAGGCATGGCAGGGGTTATTCCGACAATCTTTTCATTCAGCCGTGCCAGCTCCAGGATAGTATGACCGAATACTTCCTGGTAAAGGGGGTGTTTTGAACATTCGGCCGGTTTGATAAGCTCACCGGTGCACTTGTCAAATTTTCCAGGTGCATGAAAGACGGTCTTTTGTTCCTCAGCTTTCGGAAATCCTTTTCCTTTAACCGTGACACAATGTAGCAGCTTTGGCCCGGGAATGGTCTTTAGGTCATCGAGTACCCTGGTAAGGTGAAGTACATCATGGCCGTCGATAGGGCCGAAATACCTGAATTTAAGAGCCTCAAAGAGATTACTCTGTTCAAGAACCGTTCCCTTGATACCGTTCTCCAGCTGGGCTGCGAGTATTCTTGCCCTGTTGCCTACCCTCCTGTAACGTCCGAGAAGGCGCCACACCCTGTCCTTGAACCGGTTGTAGGTCTGGCTGGTTGTTATGTCAAGCAGGTATTCCTTAAGCGCGCCTACGCTTTCGTCAATTGAAATATTGTTGTCATTCAGGATTACCAGCAGGTCAGCTTGCTGGTTTCCGGCGTTATTGAGTCCCTCGAAGGCGAGCCCGGCCTGCAGTGCGCCATCGCCTATCACAGCCACAACTTTTCTTTTTTCCCCGGTTGCGTGGGAAGCAACAGCCATACCCAGTGCAGCTGAAATGGATGTTGAGGAGTGACCCACGCCGAAGGCATCGTATTCACTCTCAGCCATGCGGGGGAATCCGCTTATCCCTTTGTATTTCCTGTTGGTATGGAACTGTGCCTTCCTTCCGGTCAGAATCTTATGTCCGTAAGCCTGATGCCCCACATCCCAGACAATCTTGTCATACGGGGTATTATATACATAATGCAGTGCGACGGTCAGCTCCACCACTCCAAGGCTTGCCCCGAAATGGCCCGGGTTACTGCTGACCTCATCAATGATATGCTGTCTGAGCTCATTGCTGAGCCTGACGAGGTCTAGCCTGTCAAGTTTCCTGAGATCCTCAGGCGTGTTTATTCTGTCTAACAGCCGGTCTGATGATGACATTTAAATTTCAGGTTGTCAAGTGACGGTTCAAAGATACTTATAATTTATTTTTTGCCGAAGTGGACATGGTGCCATGCCCGTTCCTCAAATATATTAAGGTCCGGTAACGGGGTTACCTGAATCACTCTCTTCCTTCTGGGGCAATGCCTGAAAAAGCATCGTCCGGACTATTATGGCCCATGAAAATTATCTGTCACCCTGTTGTGGTAAAATATGGCATTTGTTAATTAATCATCTGACAATTAAGAACAGCATTTGCCATTTATTGTTTAATTCGCATATTATGGAAAGTATAAAACCAGCATGATCATGAAAGCACCTAAAACTCTTTTCCCGGTACTGTTGATTGCGCTGATGACGGTCTCCTGTGTTACGGGGAAAAGATACAACAGTCTCACCGACAGGAATCTGATGCTGATGTCAGAACGTGATTCTCTCAAGGCGGAGAACATATGGCTTACTATGTCTAACAGGGAGCTGACCGCCAGGTCAAGGCAGCTCACCGAGGATACCGGGAAGCTGAGCGCTGACCTGGAAAAATCGCGAACGGAACTCACCCTGGCGAGGGACGAGGTCAACCGGATATCGACCCGTTATGATGAGTTGCAGAGAGCACAGTCAGAGCTTGTTGCAGGCAGGGCACAGGAAACGCAGAGGCTTCTTGCGGAGCTGCGGCAGGCACAGACGGAGCTTAAACAGAGGGAGGACCTTATGCGTGACCTTGAAATGAATCTTGATACCAAGAAAGCATCTCTTGAAGAGCTCACCTATGAACTTGAAAAGCGTAATGCAAGGCTGGCAGAGCTTGAGAAAATGCTTGATGCCCAGCAGCAGGCGGTGAAAGCCCTGAAGGACAAGGTTTCAGATGCGTTGTTCGGATTTGAGAACAATGGCCTTACGGTGTCAATGAAAAACGGACAGGTCTATGTATCAATGGATGACAAACTGCTTTTCAAGACCGGAAGTTATGAAATAGACGCCAATGGCCGTAATGCCCTGCGCAAGCTTGGTGCACTGCTGGAGCGGAATCCTGATATTACAATAACCATAGAAGGGCACACCGATGATGTACCGTACCGGGCCGCTGCCGGACAGCAGATACTTGACAACTGGGACCTGAGCGTCAAGAGGGCAACAACTGTGGTAAGGGTTCTGACCCAGGATACCCATATCAATCCCAAAAGGCTGGTGGCCTCCGGCAGAAGCGAATATATGCCGGTAGATCCTGCAAAGACGGTCGATGCCCGCCAGAAGAACAGGAGGACCGAAATAATTCTCACCCCTGACCTGACTGCCCTCTACAGGATCCTGGAGAGCTATTAGCATCTGTAATCAGGTGTCGTGGTGAAGGGGGAGGAAAGAAGACCTCTGGCAGCGATTGCCAGGGTAACGTGAGTCCAGGCAAAGATCAGCCGGGGAGGCATCAATCGTTATACTCTCCCAGCCTTATTTTCAGCTTATCAAGCGCTTCAACAAGATCATCCTCGGGCTTCAGGAAGTCGAAATCCTTCCAGAAACCGGCATCATATCCGTTAA
>CAYYEH010000088.1:5084-10437 GCA_964470815.1 uncultured Rikenella sp. | reverse complement strand
TGGTGACTTCCTGCGATGAGAACTACCCGGTGATGTATGACGAATCAAACATCATTGTCGGAATGAGTTCATCCGCTGTCTCAGTAAGGGAAGATGGCGATGGTGCGTTTACCCTCTATCTCGGCGGGGTCTCCGGTACTGCCTCAACTGATGTAGCCCTATCGGTGTCTGTTGATGGTCTTGCAAATCCTGCAATTGAAGGGACTGACTTCACACTATCCACGAAGTCCGTCAGCCTTCCGGTAGGAACTGCTGCAGTGACTGTTAACCCTATCAATAATGATATCTATCAAGGAAATAAACAGTTCAGGGTATCGATCAGCAGCAACACCAAAAACTACTCCCTGGCGGTTCAGAAGTCAATAGTTGTTACTATTGTGGATGACGAGCACCCGCTTAAACCCTGGATAGGAACATATGATGTTGAAGCAGTGAGCTACTATGCTCCCGGAGCCTATGACGAGGCGTGGGTGGTAACCACTACCGGAGGTGATACTCCCTCTACACTCCTTGCAACAGGGATTGCCTTCGGCAATGCACCGGTGGTGATAGAATTCAACACTGACGATATGACTGTTGAAATCGAATCAGGCCAGTCATTGGGGGATATTGACGAACCCGATGGACCATATGCCGGATCTATCTATTTTGCAACTGATGAGATTATTGACGATGCCGGTGACTATACTGAAACCTCCTTCCTTACTGCTGCAGAGGGAATAAAGATGACCGGCACATTCACAAATGATGGTGTTATCACTATAAAAAGAGTTGCAATAATCCTTGATGATTATGTTTATTGCTGGGATGTGTTCGACACAACCTGGACCCTGCGCTAAACCTAATTATCTATATTAATCTGGAGGGTGTCTCGCAAGGACACCCTCTTTTTTCAGGCATCAATTTTAAGTATCTTTGCCTGCTCCAATTTGCTTATGAAGCTTGTTGTTTCAATATTCCTTTTCATATTTCTGAGACTGCAACTCAGTGCCCAGACTGTGCCGGATGACCGGATAAAAGAAACAGCTTCATCGTTTGTTATTGGTTATCTTGGATGTCAGTCCCACACAGTTTCCGGCCTCAGAAGGTACGGAGATGCTGGCAATCCGGGCCTGATTGTGGTGGACCTGTCTCCTGAGGGATGGCTCTTGATGACCGATGATCCGGCGGCCATTCCGGTATTGGGATTTTCTCTTACCGGTTACTTCACATTTCCGGATGAGGACATTAATGATATTCGGTACACCTTCCTTTCCGCTTATAATCGTGAGCTGAAAAACAAAGTTAACCCGGAAGTTGACTTCCGTGATCACCGATGGGAACCCGGATACTATTTAAAGAAATCATCAAACGGCGTTTTCTCAGTTACAGTTTCTCCTCTTATTAAAGTAGAATGGGATCAGGGGATAGGGTGGAATCGCTTTTGTCCGGAAGATATTGATGGTCCCGGTGGCCGTGTTTACGCCGGTTGTGTGGCCGTAAGCATGGCGCAGGCGATGAGCGTCTATAAATCACCAGCCCGGGGGACAGGGTCTAAATCATATTATCATCCTGATTACGGTACCATCTCTGCTGATTTCAGCATTACAAATTATGATTGGTCAGCAATGAGCCCTGACGAATCAGATGATCAAAATGCCAGGCTTTTATACCACTGTGCCGTCTCCACAGCCATGGATTTCGGCCCTGACGGGTCAGGTACCAGGTCAACAGCACCGGCCATAAATGCAATGAAACAATACTTCGGTTACTCAAAAAGAATCGTGTGGACCGAAAGGTTATCAGATACAGATGCATGGAAAGCGCTGCTTGATAAAAACCTTCTGGCAGGCAGACCAATTATCTACTCCGGTTCCCCTCCGACCGGAACTATTGGTCATGCGTTTAATATTGACGGTGTCCACAATAGCTCATATTATCACATTAACTGGGGATGGAACGGATCCAACAATGGTTACTATACTATAAATTCACTTAAACCCGGGTCCCGGGATTTTACACAGGGTCAGGCCGCAGTGTTTAATATCCAGCCATTCTACTACCCTACTGACGTGGCCCTCTCGGATACCCTGGTTCTTCTAAGCCTACCGGCCGGAAAAGCTGTTGGCAAATACTCCGTGGTGGATGAGGCAACTGATAACAGCTATGAGGTCTCACTGGAGTGCGACTCAACACTGAACGGTACGGAGTGGGTGCCTGACTACTACCTGGACGGGGATACGCTGCGGGCCGCCCGCCAGTTTGAAAGGGCCGACGGGCCAATAGATACAATCACCTTTAGTGTCAATGATTCACACGGCAACAGCATCAGGGCTCAACGGCTTCTCCTTCTTACCGCATCACTCTCAGCAGAGGATGGTGAAACTGTTGACACTTTCAAGGTCTACCCCGTGCCCGTCAGTGACTATTTAATTATTACCCTGCCTCCTTCAGCTGAAAGGATTACAATCAGGAACCTCAGGGGCGAAGAGGTCGCTGATTTACTGACACCGGATGACAGGGTCACCCTCCAGGCGGCGGGTTTCCCTCCGGGGATATACATCGTCACCGCAACCACCACCGGCGGAAAGCAATACTCCCGAACCATCGTTAAAAACTGACGCCCCCGATATTTTAATGTACTGAACAGGTGGCAGGAAAGAAATTAACTTGTATATTTGCACCCTCATAAAAAACAGAGTAAACACATTAACCATTTTTTTAAATGTCAGTAAAAATCAGATTAGCTAGGAAGGGCCGCAAGAAGCAGGCCTTCTACCACGTGGTGGTAGCAGATAGCAGGTCGCCACGTGATGGCAGATTCATTGAGAAGATCGGAACATACAATCCGCTCACTGACCCGGCAACGATCGACATCAGCTTCGAGAAGGCCCTGGGTTGGCTGCAGAAAGGTGCGCAACCTACAGACACATGCAGGGCAATCCTTCAGTACAAGGGTGTCATGATGAAAAAGCATCTCCTCGAAGGGGTTAAAAAAGGTGCTTTTGACGAAGCCGAAGCCGACCGCCGTTTTAATGAATGGCTGAAGGGCAAGGAGGAGAAGATCGAACTGAAGAAGTCAGGTCTTGAGAAAAAGGGCGAGGAGCTCCGCAAGAAAAAACTTGAGGCTGAAAAGGCCGTCAAGGAAGCCAGGGCCGCCGAGCTTGCAAAAAAAGCAGCAGCCCTCGCAGCCGAAGCGGAGGCAGCAGCAAAAGCAGCAGCAGCAGCTGAAGCAGGAGAAGAAGCAGCCGCTGAAACAGCTGAAGAAGCCGTTGCCGAAACAGCAGCTGAAGAAACAACAGCACAGGCTGAAGAAGCCACTGATGCAGCCGATACAAAGGAAGAGAAAGAAAAGACTGAATAAAGTCTTTGATCCCCCTGCCGCCGGATCATGAAAACGATAGGCAGAATAACAAAAACCTTCGGCTTCGAAGGAGCCGTGGTGGTGAGAAGCTCAGGCAGCATCACGGGGGAACCGAAACAGGGTGAACCGGTATTCATCGTTACAGACGGGGTACCGGTTCCCTTTTTTACCCGCGAGGCCTTCCTCACCGCCCCGGACACACTTATCATTTCCTTTGACGACTACCTGACTGCCGAATCGGTAGCCCGATTCCGCGGATGCGAGGTCCTCACTGAAGCAGGGGAGGAGACGGAAGATGAACTTAAGGGCCTCGCAGGATTCATCCTGACTGATTCCGCTACCGGCATCACCGGCACCATAAAGGATGTGATCCGGAATCCCGGACAACTCATGGCTGTTGCCGTAATGAACGACGCAGAGGTGCTGGTTCCCCTTCACCATGACCTGATTATATCTGTCAACAAAAAACGCAAAACAATCATAATGACTCTCCCCGGCGGTCTTATAGACCTTAACGGCTGACTACCGGTGAGCGTTTTTTTCCGGCATGGTGCAGCAGTGAACAAATTGCGGCGTCTTTCAGTTGTTAACAGCATAACTTAATAAGGAGCAGCCATGAAGAAAATCACAGTTTTGGCAATATTGATGATATTCGCCGCCCAGGCCTCACAGGCCCAGACAGCCTACACCGAGAAAAGACAGGTATCGGGCTTTGACGAGGTCTCATTCGCACTTTCAGGAGAGGTTTACATAAACATTGGTTCAGGTTACAGCGTGGAACTTGAAGGCGACAGGGATTACCTCAACGAGATAATTACAGAGGTTGAGGGCGATAATTTAAAGATTAAAACGGAAAAATGGTTTAATACCGGGAACAAAAAGGTTATTGTGAGGATAACCATGCCGGCCCTTGATGGCATAAGCGTTTCAGGGTCAGGGAAGGTCACAGTCAATGACCCTCTCAGGGGGGAGGACCTGGATGTGGCTATCAGCGGCAGTGGCAAGATCTATCTCCGTGACGTGGCTCTTGGCGATGTCGGGTGCTCCATATCTGGTTCAGGCAGTCTTAATGTAGCCGGCAGTGGCACCATAAAGAGCCTAGAGATGTCAGTTTCAGGCTCGGGTGACTATATGGGGGATGCAACCAGGGTAGGTACTCTGGATGCAAGAATTTCCGGCAGCGGCAACTGCGAATGCTACGTGACCGATATGCTAAGAGCCTCTATCTCGGGCAGCGGGAGTATCTATTATTCGGGCAATCCGAAGATTGATGCCTCTGTCTCGGGGTCAGGCAAGGTGCGGATGAAGTGATCATCCGCGGAGAATCTTCACAATACCGTTTCCGGATACTTTGATGACCGAAGAGGGCCTGACCCTGCTTCGGTCATCCTGTCTCCATAGGCATACATAATCAACAGCAGCCTTCATCTCATCCGTAATCTCATCGAAGATAACCGGCGCAACGTTGCCGCTTATATTGGCCGAGGTTGATACCAGTGGCTTTCTCAGGCCGGTAATGAGTGCATCGCAGAAATGGTCATTGCACACCCTGACACCCACCGATCCGTCGGCAGAGGCAACCCCCTCTGCCAGGCTTCTGCCCCGGTCATAGACTATTGTCATCGGCCTTTCAGAGAGCTCTGCCATCTGAAGCGCCACCTCGGGCGGATTGTCAACATACCTCTCAAGCATCGCCGGTGAATTGACAAGGATTATCAGGCTCTTGTCCTCCGCCCTCTTCTTGATATCATAAATGCGGCGCACTGCCTGCACATTAGTGGCATCACAACCCAGCCCCCAGATTGTGTCGGTCGGGTAAATTATCACACCTCCGGCCCTGAGCGCCTTCAGTGCATTTGCCAGATCTTCTCCGTATTCACTCTTCATTACTCTGATATGTTTTCACCCCGGAACCTGCCCGGGGCTGCTGATTCACGGCATACTCATACTTGTCACCGGAACCTGCCCGGGGCTGCTGATTCACGGCATACTCATACTTGTCACCGGAAC